>JACDZI010000068.1 GCA_013426785.1 Rhodocyclaceae bacterium
GGGGGTGGGTCAGCTTTTTGAGCAGAGGCCGGGTCAGTTTCCGTGAGCGTCAAGGATCCGGGGTGAAAGAGGGAGCTACAACGGTTGCTGGGGAAGGGATTACCCTCCCCTCCTCAGCAACCGTGCCGCTTCGCGGCGAATGTCTGTAAAAGTCGGCGTTGGCGGGACGGCGATGCAGCCGCCTGGTCTCTGATTACCATGGGCTACCATTAGCCAGCTTCTCGCTGATGCCGTATCGCCAGTATCAGAATGGTGTCGAAGCTTTCTGCTATACAGCGCGACATAACCGGTTCGGCCACGAGAAATCATCAACTCGCGCAGACCTGCTTCAACGGGACGACCGATCAGCGGGTGAGAGTCAGGATGTTGACTCCCTCTTCGATCAAACTCACTGTTTCGAGGGCTGCGCCTACATCCGTACCAAGAAGGAAATCAGTCAGCCGCTCAAGATCTTCCAGCGCCTGCCCGGAATAGATCAAGCTTGCCAAGATTTGGCTTTCGGCCTGGCAACCGGTTTGCCTTCAATGCGGGTCTTGAGATAGAGATGTACTTCTTCCGCAAGGAAGCCTGTTCCACTTGCCAACATCCGCTCCCTGGCGGTGAGCGCGTCGGCCACAAAACTTGCGCGCAACTCCGCTGCGGCGGTGGCCTGCTCGATGGCCTGCACCATGAATGCGCAGCGACATGCCTTGTTTTTGTGCTGCCCCAATGGCTCGCAGTTTCAAATCATCCGGTAGTTTCAATGAGGTAGTGGTCATGTTTTCTCTCTCCTTGCCATTCAGTGTCACCAGAGTAACACCCCAATGCATCGAGAAGCTAGCGGGGAAGCAGTAACGCCGCTATTCCACTTCCGCGTCGCAGTCGCAACCCGATCCGGCGGCGATCCAGCGCCGGGCCAGCCGTTGCGCCAGCGGTTCAAGAGAGTCCGGCAGCCAGCGCAGGTGCTTGGCCGGGGCGACTGCCAGCCCGCAGGCATAGCGGCATGCCCGATCCTGCCAGGTGAGCGCCGGGCAGGTGCCGGTGCAATGGCCGAGCAGGCTGCGGCTCAAGGGGCAAGGTGCGAGGGCGCAGCAGACGCCGCAGCCGTTGCAGGGTGCGCCGACCGGGGGCTTGGCCGGGGCCGCAACATGCAGGGCGATCTGTGCGGGCGCGGACATCAGTCGAGCTGGAATTCCACGGGCAGCAGCACCTGGCGGCGACCGCCGGGCAGCGAGCGGATGCGCCCGGCGGCCTTGAGCGCCGCCTCGTCGAGCAGGGCATGGCCGGAACTGCTGGCAACCTCGATGCCGGCGACGGCGCCACCCTCGGCCAGCGTCAGCAACAGCACGGCCTTGCCTTCCAGACCGCGCGCAATGGCTTCGCGCGGATAAAACTCTTCCTTCGTAATCGCGGCCAGCGCCTTGTCAAGCGCACGGCCGGCGAGCGGCTTGGGGGGCGGCGGGCGCACAAAAGTCGGCGCTGGCGAGACGGCAACTGATGGCGGCGCGAGGATTTCCCTGAGTGGAGACTCGACCGGCGGCGGCTCTTCTTGCCGGGTGGTCAGGGCCACGGCCGGCTGGGTGGCGGGCAGCGGCAGGCGCACGATCAGGCGCGGCTCGGGCGGCTTGGGCAAGGACCGCAGGCCCGGTGCCAACAGCAGCGCGGCATGCAGGCAAAGACTCGCCAGCAGCGCCAGTCCGAGCCGGACGCCCGGTGAGCCGGAACGCAATGAGTTCGCCATCATGGCCGGCAATGCTAGCGCAGGGCAGGTAAACTGTTTTCCGGATTACCCCTGACAAACGAACCATGACTCGCCTGATACTGCTGCTCTGCCTGGTACTCGCCTGCCTGCCGCCACTGGCGCGGGCCGCATTGCCTGACCCGGTGAAATTTTCGGTCGTGCTCGAAATGGGCAATCTGGACCAGGCCAGCGAATGGCTGGACGCGGGCCTGAACCCGAACTTCGAGGGCCATCTGATCGGGACCGGCCTGATGATCGGCGCCTGGGAAGGCAATATCCCACTGATGGAGCTATTTTTGCGCCGCGGCGCGGACATTCACCGCAGCAACCGCTTCGGCGAAACCGCATTGATGCTAGCGGCCTGGAAGGATCGCAAGGAAGCCATGCAATGGCTGATCAGGCATGGCGCCAAACCGAACCGTGCCGACCACCAATGGACCGCACTGCATTACGCGGCCTTCGCCGGCCACGCTGAACGGGTGGACGACCTGCTGGCGAGCGGCGCCGATGTCAATGCCCGCTCGACCAACGGCTCGACAGTCGTGATGATGGCGGCGCGTGAGGGCCACACTGAGATTGCTCGGCGTCTCGTCGCTGCGGGGGCCAACCCGGCCCTGAAAAACGATGCCAACGAGGATGCCGTGGCCTGGGCGATGCGCCAGGGTAATTTCGACCTCGCCAGGAGCTTTACGACCGCCGCGAACTTCGCCCAGATCTCACGCCAGGCGGCAGCAGAAAAAACGCAGGCGATCCGTTCGCAGCGCATCTCGGATGCCGCCGAGGAGCAACTGCGCCAGGCGCGTCTGGCTGAATTGCAGGGCAGGCGCACGGAAGCGGCGGAAGCTTACCGGCGTGCCTTCGCCACGCTGAAGGCGCAGGAGCCACCGAAAAAAGTCGGCGCCGGCAGGACGGCATCGCCCTCCGCCGTCGTCATTCGCGCGCAACGGGCCGATCCCGGGCGTCAGTCGATGTCGTTTTCCGGCGCCAGTTCGACGGAAGAAGCCATCGATGGCCTGCTGCGCGAGGCACGCCGGGCGGAAGCCAACGGCCGCCATGCCGAGGCGCTGGAATTGTTCAAGCGCGCCGGGGCACGCATCCGGGCGTCTGCCCAGTAAATTAAACTCAGGGTTCGTCCGGTTGGCGTTGGCGTGGCAACGCATCCACCGGCGCCAGATCACGGATGTCCTTGTCGCCGGTAACGGCCTGCAGGTCGCGGAAGCGACGCGCACTCACCAGCACTCGCGTTTCGAGCGAGCCGGTGGCCTTGTTGTAAGCCGCCACGGCCTCGCCGAGATTCTTGCCGACGCCGGCCCAATGGTCGGCCAGCGTGCCGATGCGTTCGTAGAGTTCCTTGCCCAGTTGCGAGATCTGCTGGGCATTCGCCGCCAGCGCCTCCTGCTGCCAGCCGTAGGCGGCGGCGCGTAGCAGCGCGATCAGCGTGGTCGGCGTGGCGAGAATGACGCGCTGCTCGACGCCCGACTCGATCAGCGACGGATCGGCTTCGAGCGCGGCACTGTAGAACATTTCGCCGGGCAGGAACAGCACGACGAAATCGGGCGCGGGCTGGAATTGCTCCCAGTAGGACTTGCGGGACAGCTTGGCGATGTGCTCGCGCACCTGGCGGGCATGGTCGTCGAGCTTGCGGCGGCGCGTCTCGTCATCCGGTGCCTCGATGGCATCGAGATAGGCGGCCAGCGGCGCCTTGGCATCGACCACCAGCTGCTTGCCGCCGGGCAGGCGCACGATCAGGTCAGGGCGCAGCTTGCCTTCTTGACCATCGGCGGAGGCCTGCTCGTAGAAATCGCAATGGTCAAGCATGCCGGCCATCTCGACCACGCGCTTGAGTTGCAGTTCGCCCCAGCGACCGCGTGCATGCGGTGCGCGCAGCGCCCGCACTAGGTTGGCAGTTTCCTTGCGCAACTGGCCCTGGCTGTCGGCCAGGGCGCGCACCTGTTCGAACAGCGTTGCATAAGCGTCGATGCGCGACTTCTCGATGCCTTGCACCTGCTGCGAGAAGCTTTCCAGCGAAGTCTTGATCGGCGACACCAGTTCGCCAATGGCCTGCTGGCGTTTTTCCAGTTCGCCCTGCGCGCTTTGCTGCTGCTTTTCGAGCTGGGTTTTCGCCAGATCCATGAAGGCCTGATTGTTCTTCTGCAGCGCCTCGGCCGACAGGGAACGAAAGGTATCGGCAAAGGCGCCGCGCATCACCCACATCAGGATGACCCCGATCAGCAGCCCGACGATGAATGCGATCAGGAGTTCCATGGATGAAAAAAGTCGGCGCTGGCGAGACGGCGCGTTACAGGCGGAAATCGAGCTGCAGACGACCCTGCAGCTTCTTGGCCTGCTTAAAGGCCTCTTTGAGCACGAAGCGGTCAAGCTCGTTGAGCGTTTCTGGATCGACGCGATTGGCCAGCCCCAGCGGCGTGCCTATTTGTTGCTGGCGCAGGCGCAGGCGCTGGAGGAAATGGAAGCCGTCGATGATGGCGCTGATGTCGTCGCGGCCGACCTTGCCTTTCTCGGACACGGCGCGCAGGCGCTCGACCGTGCTGGTCTCGCTGACGCCATTGGCCAGCGCGAGAACACGCGCCGCATCGACGAACAGGCGGGCACCATAGGTTTTCAGGTCGAGGGTATGCGGGAAGGCTTCATTCGCGTCGAAAGTGAAATCGCGGATCATGGCGAGCGGCGGCTTGACGCTGAAGGCATTCTCGGCCAGGAAGCGCAGGAACAGCGTGGCGCCCGGCACGTTCTGGCGCAGCCATTCGGACAACTCGTCGGTCAGCGACTCGTCGCCATAGAGCGGGCGGAAGTCGAAGTAGATCGTCGCATCGAGCAGCGCCTGCGGCGAGTTGGAGCGCAGCCAGCTGTTGTAGCGGCCGCGCCACTCATCGAGCGACAGGCACAGCTCGGGATTGCTGGCCATCACATTACCCTTGCACAGCGGGAAGCCGAGCGTATCAAGCCGCTGGTTCACCTCGGTGGCGAAGGGCAGGAAGGCCTGGCGTACCGCCTCGGCCTGATCGGCAGGCGCAGCAAAGACGATGCCATTATCCTGGTCGGTGGACAGCGTCTGCTCGTAGCGCCCCTCGGAACCGAAGGCCAGCCAGGCCCAGGGCGCCCTGGGCAGGTTGAAATCGATTTTGGTCAGCTCGATCAGCCGCACCGTGAGATGGTCGTTGAGCGAGGAAATCAGCTGCGTCAGCACCTCGGCCGCACCGCCTTCGTCCAGCGTCATCTCGGCCAGGCGGCGAATGTCCTGGGCGGCGTTGATGAGGCCTTCCATGTCGCGGGCAGTGCGGATGGCGCCGGAAATGGCCTTGCCGCCGCCGCTCTGCATTTCGTAAATGTCTTCCTGCGAAACGATGCCGACCAGCTTGCCGGCCGCATCGACGACGATCACGTGATGGATACCGTACCGTGCCATGACAATGGCGGCCTGATAGACGGTGGACCGCCAGTTGAGCATTTGCAGGCCGGAGTCGCTCATCACCGCCATCAGCATCTGGTCGAGATCGCCGGATTTGGCGGCAACCCGATGCAGCAGGTCGCGCAGCGTGAAGATGCCGATCGGCCGGCCGCTCTCGGGTTCGACGACGATGATGGAGCCGACGCGGTGTTCCGACATCAACTGCACGGCTTCGCGGACCGAGGTATCGGGCGTGGCGGTAATCGGCTTGCGCCTGACCATCGCCGCCAGCTGGCTGTGCAGATTGGCGCGGTGCGAAGTGGCGGGCTTGGGGGTCATTGCGTTGTTCCGGCGGATCAAATCAGTATTCTAAGCGCGCCAGGTAGGTCTTCTCCGCAGCGTCGAGCGCCTGTCGCAGGGTGACGATGCCCTTTTCCGCCAGCAGGGGAATCATCTTGAGGAACACTTCGCCGGTAACGAAGGCGTCACCCAGCGCGGTGTGGCGACCGATGACGTCGATACCCAGCCGCGCGGCGATGGCTTCCAGCTTGTGCGATTCCTGGTGCGGGTGGATCACCAGCGACAGCAGCAGGGTATCGAGCACCGGCTGATCGAAGCGCAGACCAGTGCGCTCCTCCTTGAGTTGCAGGAAACGCATGTCGAAGGCGGCGTTGTGCGCCACCAGCACCGTATCGCTGCAAAACCCGTGGAATTGCGGCAGCACCACGTCAATGGTCGGCTGCCCATGCACCATCTCTTCGGTGATGCCGTGGATCGGAATGCCCTCGGGCCGCAGCGGCCGCTGCGGGTCGACCAGTTGATCGATCACTTCCTGATGCAGCAGCCGGCCATTGACGATGCGTACCGCACCGACCTGGATGATCTCGTCGCCGCCGGAAGGTTCGAGGCCGGTGGTTTCGGTATCGAAGGCGGTATAGACCAGGTGCGTGAGGGGCAGATCGTCGCGGGCATGGCCCTCCCCCGCGCGCTGGAACAGGTTGAAATCATAGAACTCGGGACGGCTTTCGATATGCACCCGCTCCGCGCGCGCACCGGCATCCTGCTCGGAGGCCAGCGGAATTTCGAGCCGGAAGAAGGACTGCTGGATGGCCGATTCGCGCCCGCAGGACAGCCGGCCACCGTGGCGATCGGTGACGTCGCGCAGGGTCAGCGGCGTGGTCTCGCCGGCCACCGTCATCGGTTCCAGTTGCCACCCCAGCAGCGACTCGCTGGAAATGGCGGTGCCGGCCCAGCGCAATTCGAAGACCGCCATGCGCCTGGCCTGCGTCAGGCGCAGGCGTACCAGTTTCGCATCAAAACTCTCCTCCAGCTTCGAGGCGAGGTAGGTCATCGCCTGCGTCAGCGAGTAACTATCGACTTTCACCCACAGGTCGCCCGCCACATCGTCGATCTTGGCGGTGATGCCGAGTCGGGCTTCGATGCGCCGGCTGACCGCCAGCACCAGGTCGGCCCCCTGCATCTCTTCGAGCGGCCAGCGGCTGACCAGCCTGTTGGCGTAATCCTGTGCCGACTGATTGAGCCGGACCGTCAGGATCTGCACCTCGTCCTGGATCGCGTCGGCCAGCCCCTGGACCTGAGCCAGGCCGGCCGCTTCGCGCAGGTGTTGCACGCTGCTGCGGATGCCGGCAAGGGCGGCGCGCGTATCGTCGGCCAGCGTCTGCACCGTACGGTCGCACTGCAGGCCGCTTTCCAGCATGCGGGTGATGTTTTCCATCACGAGGATGTAGCCGCCGATGCTGCGCTGGGGTGTCGCCGCCCCTTCAACGGCAGTCGTGGAAATCACCGGCGCCATCTGAACGCGGATCAACTGGCCGGCGCGCGTGGTGGTAATGAAATGGGCCAGCGGCTGGCTGCCTTCGCGCTCCAGCCGACTTTGCAGGGTTTCCAGCGAATGGGAGATCAACGTGCGTTCGAACACGCCATAGATCGAGCGTCCCAGGCCGATCAAGGCGCCCGCTGCCTGGGTATCCGGGGCAAGGGCGCGTACTTGCAGTCGGGCGCGGTTGTTATAGAGCAGTACCCGGCCGTCAAGGTTGCAGACCACCACCGGCATCGGCAGTTCGGCCACCAGCGCTGCCAGACGGTTTCTCTCCTCTTCCACCGCAGCATTGGCGCGGGCAATACGGGCTTCGACATCGTCGAGCAGGGCATCGCGTTGCTGCGCCAGGTCGTTGGCCGCGCGTCCCAGTTCCTGGATCTCCGGTGGCCCTTCCAGAGTGACGCGGAAATTGCGGTTGGCACCGATCATCAGCCGCAGGACTTCTGCCATCGCCATCAGTCCCTGCACATACTGTTTGAACAGGATGCGCAACAACATTAGTCCGAGGAAAAGACCAACCACGGTCATCAGGCCGCCGATCGGCAGCCAGCGATCCATGGTGGCCATGAATAGGGCGCGGTGTTCCTCGTCGAGGTCCGCAAAAACAACACCGGCCGTTACCAGGAACGGGCCAACCAGCAGTAGCAGCAGGATGCCGACTGCGACAATAAAACGGGTTTTGGCGTTCATGGCCAAGCTACCCTGCGGCCAGCACCCTGCGAATTTATCTCCAGCATGCTCTCCTCCTTCGTGTTTTTATGTTCTCAACGCATTATCGCCTGCCGGCCTGCCGGATCAGGTCGGCGAGTTGCCTTTTCTGGGAATCATCCAGCTTGTCGATGCTTTTCTTCCAGGAGTAAGTCTTGTAGCGTGCCTCGACGTACTGCAAGCCGATCGGCCCGTAGGCCTCGACCTCCGCCTTCATTTTCGGGATGGACTCGATCACCGACCGGAATTGCTTCCAGGGGAGTTGCTGCAACTCCTTTTCGAGCTGCTGGCTGGCCGGCAACGGCGCCCTGGCTGCCACGGGCTTGTTGGCCTTGGCGGGGGAAAGTTCAGCCGCATGAGCAGCGGCCGCCAGGGTTGTTGCCAGTAGCAGGGCCGTGCCGGCACGGGCAATTTTCATGGTCAGGGCATCCCGAGTTGCGTTCATAATCCGCTTTTTACCTGATGGAGACTCACCATGCCGGGACTGCTGCCAGAAATCGACCCAGACGGCCTGCTGGAATACTCGGTGGTCTATACCGACCGCGCGCTGAACCACATGTCGCAACGCTTCCAGGGAGTCATGCGCGACATCTCCCGCGTGCTGAAACAGACCTATCACGCCCGTTCGACCATCATCGTGCCGGGCAGCGGCACCTTCGGCATGGAAGCGGTGACGCGCCAGTTCGCCACCGGCCGGAAATGCCTGATCCTGCGCAACGGCTGGTTCAGCTATCGCTGGACGCAGATCATTGAGATGGGAGCGATTACCGCCGATGCGACGGTACTCAAGGCCCGCCGGCTTGCCGGGGAGCATCAGTCCCCCTTCGCCCCTGCCCCGCTCGACGAAGTGACCGCCTG
The DNA here is from genome assembly GCA_013426785.1 of Rhodocyclaceae bacterium. Classification (GTDB taxonomy): domain Bacteria; phylum Pseudomonadota; class Gammaproteobacteria; order Burkholderiales; family Rhodocyclaceae; genus Sulfuricystis. The sequence goes on from JACDZI010000068.1 coordinate 8,536, forward strand.
GATCGCCCGCGAACAGCCCGCCGTGGTATTCGCTCCGCATGTGGAAACCGCGAGCGGCATGATCCTCCCCGATGACTACCTGAAGGCCGTGGCCGCTGCGACCCATGCGGTCGGTGGCCTATTCGTGCTGGACTGCGTCGCCTCCGGAACCATCTGGGTCGACATGGAGGACATCGGCATCGACGTCCTGATTTCCGCCCCGCAAAAAGGCTGGAGCGGTTCGCCCTGCGGCGCCATGGTGATGCTCGGCGAGGATGCACGTGCCCGGATCGATGCCACCACCAGCAGCAGCTTCGCCTGCGACCTGAAAAAATGGTTGCAGATCATGGAAGCCTACGAGGGCGGCGGTCACCTCTACCACGCCACCATGCCCACCGACTCACTGTGCCGCGTGCGCGACGTGATGCTCGAAAGCGAACAGTACGGGATGGCGAAGCTGTGTACGGAACAATGGGCGCTGGGCACGCAGGTGCGCGCCCTGCTGGCGAGCTGCAGTTTTCGCAGCGTTGCCGCGGAAGGCTATGCGGCCCCCGGCGTGGTCGTCTGCTATACCGACGACCCCGAAATCCACTCTGGCCGCAAGTTCGTACACCTGGGCCTGCAAACCGCAGCCGGCGTGCCCCTGCAATGCGACGAACCGGCGGACTACAAGACCTTCCGCATCGGCCTGTTCGGCCTCGACAAGCTCCATCATCCGCAGCGCACGGTCGCCACCCTGGCCGCCGCACTGGACAAGTTCTGATGACAGGCCCCGTTCACCGCATCGGGACTCCTCAGTCCCTCCGCCACCAAGGTCATGCTGCTCGGTGCCGGCGAACTCGGCAAGGAGATCATGATCGCACTGCAACGCCTGGGCGTCGAAGTGATCGCCGTCGACCGCAATGCGGACGCCCCGGCATGCAGGTGGCGGGCGACTACGTCGAATCCTGGCAGCCAATGCAAATATTGGCGTCGAACTGTTCGTCAAGGGCGACGAGGTCTGGTTCTCCAAGGTCAGCCCGCGTCCGCACGATACCGGACTGGTGACGCTCGCCTCGCAGCGCCTCTCGGAATTCGAACTTCACGCGCGCGCCATCCTCGGCCTGCCGGTCGACACCGCCCTGCGTCGGCCGGCGGCATCGGCAGTCATCTCAAGCGGCGCATGGGGGTCGCGGTCGCGAACGCCGATACCCCCGACGAGGCACGCATTCGGGCCAAGAAGGCTACCGCACGGGTAACACCCGTCAGGGGATAAACCCAATTCGCAGTTGACAGGTGTCCTAGCGGACACTATCATGGTGCCCATTAGCACACTTCGAGACCGGAGCCTGCCATGCCCCCTAGCGATCCTGCCCGCGACAACGATTACCTCGGTCGCCTGCGCGACTACTACGCCGATGCCCGGCGCATCCCTTCGTTCCAGCGCATCGCCGAACTGATGGGTTTCGCTTCCAAGACCGCCGCCAAGAAACTGCTGTTCCGCCTCGAAGCCGCCGGCTTCGTCGAGCGCACCCCGGACGACGATGCCTGGATGCCGGGGCCGCGCTTCTTCGAGCGCCCGTTGGCCGAGGTAGCCGTGCGCGCGGGCGCTCCCGACATGATCGAGGGCACACAGGGCAATTTGTTCCTGATCGATCAGTATCTGGTACGCCAACCCTCCCGTACGGTCATGGTGCCGGTCAAGGGTGAGTCGATGATCGACGCCGGCATCCATGAGGGCGACCTGGTGGTGGTCGAGCGCGCGAAAGCGGCGAAAGCAGGCGATTTCGTCATTGCGATCGTCGATGACGAATTCACCCTCAAGGAGCTGGGACTGGAAAAAGGCAAATTCATCCTCAAGCCCCATAATCCCGCCTATCCGGTGATCCGCCCGACCGGCCAGCTCGAAGTCTTCGGCGTCGTTACCGGGCTGGTACGCCGTTACCGGAACTGACCGTGGCCCTCAAAGCGACCATCTACAAGATCGAACTCCAGCTTGCCGATCTCGACCGCAACTACTACCAGACCCATTCGCTGACCATCGCGCGGCATCCCTCCGAGACCGAGGAACGGATGATGGTGCGCCTGCTGGCCTTTGCCCTCCATGCCCACGAAGCGCTTGAGTTCGGCAAGGGTCTGTCGAGGGAAGACGAGCCGGACCTGTGGCAGAAGAACCTGACCGGCGCCATCGAACACTGGATCGAGGTCGGGCTGCCCGACGAGAAACGCCTGCGGCGCGCCTGCGGAAGAGCCAAAAGGGTGACTGTCCTCACCTACGGTGGTCGCACGGCCGACCTGTGGTGGGAACAGAACCAGGAACTGCTGAACAAGCAGGACAAGCTGGCCATCATCAACCTTAGGACAGAGGAATCCCGCGCGCTCGGCAATGTTGCGGTTCGCACCATGGAGATCAACTGCACCGTTCAAGAAGGAGGGTTATGGCTGGTCATTGGCGGCGAAACCCTGCACATCGAACCGGATGCCATGAAAGTACTTCCTGACCGAAGATGACGACACTATGGGAATTCCGGTCATCGAAAATCCTTGCGATCGGCGGGCGGCATATACCAGTTGGCCGGGGGTACAAGTTTGGGTTCGGAGGGGTCGCGATAGTAATGGGGTGACATGATCTGCACGCCGTGGCGGTTGAAGGCGTCCTGGATGGCGGCATGCAGGTCGCTGGCGACGCGGGCGCGGGTAGCCGGCACGTCGGTATTGACGTGCACCACCAGCTTGTAGGCCACGTAGAAATCGTTCAGCGCGGTCTGCACCACGTAGGCCGGCGGTTCAGCCAGGATTTCCGGGATGGCTTGAGCCGCCTCGGTCAGCAGCGCATGCACTTGTCGCCAGGGAGTGTCGTAACCGATCGTCACCGCGGCGTCGAGCACGTAGCCCCTGCCGTCCTGCACCCGCGAATAGTTGCGCGTCACGTTGCCCAGCACCAAGGCATTGGGGATGGCGATTTCCTCGCCCAGCCCGGTTCGTAGCCGCGTGACGAACAGCCCGAGTTCGGTCACCGTGCCCTCGTAGTCCTGAATGCGCACGTATTCGCCCTTCTTCAACGCATAGGTGTAGACGATCATCACGCCGCTGACGATCTGCCCGACCACGCCCGAGGCGCCGATCGACACCATCAGGCCGAGGATCACCGACAGCCCCTTGAAAGCCTCGGTATGCGAGCCGGGCAGGTAGGGGTAGGCCATGGCGACGGCGAACAACCACAGGCTGGCATTGACGATGCGCCGCGTGGCCGGGGCGGTGTGGGCATTCAGCCGTGCCCGCTCGACTGGCTTGTCCGCAACGTTGGCGAAGAACTCGGTGGAAATACGTGTGACCACCCAGGTGACCAGGAAAATGATGACGGCGATGAAGATGCCCGGCAGCGCATTGGTCACGGCGGTCAGCGCGTTGCCGCCGAGGCCGAGGATCGAGTGCGAGAGGCTCTCGCTGGCGGGACGAGTGACGACGAACTGCGCGAGGGTATAGGTGAAGAAAACAAAAAAGAGGAACATGCCGAGCAGCCAGGTCGCCAGGATCAGCAGCCGGTCGACGAAGGAGGGGATCAACGTCACGCTGTGGTCGCTCAGCCGGTGCGCGGCGGTCGCGGACAGCCAGCCGGTCAGGCGACCGACCAATGTGCCGCGCAGTTTCGCCGAGAGTTTGAAGGCCAGCGTCAGGACGATCAGCAACGATATGGTGGCGAAGCCGACCCGGAAGAAGGCTTTTACGTTGGCCTTCGGATCGCGGTTTTCCCGCGCTTCAGCCCAAGCCTTCTGTAGGTTGCGCGAGGCCCGATTGGCGAGTTCCTCGGGCGTTTCACCCGCCAGCGTGTTGGCATCGCCGGACAGCACGAAGAACAGTGGCTTGCCGTCCAGTTCGACCTGTAATCCCTGCTCGGTGGGCCGCACGGAGGTCCAACCCTCACCGCCCTGCGCCAAGGCAGCGTCAATGCGCCGCCGCGCCCCGTCGGCACGTTCGGTGGCCGAGAACATGCCCAACGGTACTCGGAAGATATGAATAGAGCGGTTGCCAATGACCAGCGGAACGGCCTGCTGTGCAGATGTCTCAGCCTCTGCCCGTAACAGGGGAGCAGACAGCAACAGAACCATGCCCAACAATAGATGAATGAACGGCAAGCTATCTTTCTCCTGAACGGCAACTGAGTTTAACCGAATCGCTTGCGAAGAGACTGGCGATGCCGCCTTCCCGGCATTGCAATTTCGAAGGGCGCTGTAGAATCACCCAACACCTGACTTTGACAGCAAGAAAGAACCCACTGTGCCATATACGCCTAAACTGGTAGACGAACTGAATACACTGATCCGATATGACCTTGCCACCAGTCAGCAGGGGGTCAAGGTTCACAAGACGGCCGACGCAGCAGTGGTTGCTGCTACCGCGCGACTGTACTGCAAAGGGTTGATCACGCAGGTGGATGGCGGTTATTTGACCAGCCTGGGGCGGAACGCTGCGGAGCATGCGCAAGCTGCGCTGGCGCTGCTCACAACCGGTGCAGCCCTTCTGGAAAACAGAGCCCCACCGATTGGTTGATAAATGGTGCGTGTCGGAATCTAACTATGGCCGGTAACCCTCATGGCGACTATGTCTAGTCACCTTATTCCTGTTTCTTTACCCATCTTTTTACCCGTTTCAAACGCTGCTGGGCTATGAAATGGTTTGATTCGGGATGCGATCAACTTGGCGGGATTCTACGTGCTGGCGCTCACCATCCATCTAGCGTTTCTTCCTGTTCTTTGAGTAGCGCCCGCAGT
>JACDZI010000210.1 GCA_013426785.1 Rhodocyclaceae bacterium
CACTGTTGTCCAAAACGCATTATGACGTTGGATCGTCCGACGGTGTAGGGTGTGGGTGAATCGCCAAACCCACCTGCACCCAGCCGAAGGAGACCCAACGTGAGAGCATCATGCAGCATGTTCAGCCAAATACTCAAGCTGATTCCGCGCACAGACTTCGAGCGCATGGTCAAGGAGACGGGAGCCGAATATCGTAGCAAGGGGTTGTCGAGTTGGAGTCAGTTTTTTGGCATGCTGTTCTGCCAGTTGGGTCGGGCGCACTCCCTGCGGGAGATCGAAGGCGGGCTGAAGAGTTGCGAGGGAAAGCTTGCCCACCTTGGAATCGAGGCACCTGCCCGCTCGTCGCTGTCCTACGCCAACGGCCATCGTCCGTGGGAACTGTTCGAGAAGGTGTTCTATGGGTTGTTCGAGATCGTTGCCGCCAAGGCGGTGGGCAAGAAGAAGTTTCGCTTCAAGAACAAGCTGGTCAGTCTGGATTCGACCGTGATTGACCTGTGCTTGTCGCTGTACGACTGGGCGAAGTTTCGTCGCACCAAGGGTGCGGTCAAGCTGCATCTGGTGCTCGACCACGATGGCTATCTGCCGTGCTTCGGCATCATCACCGATGGCAAGGTGGCCGACGTCAAGGCCGCCCATCAAATGCACTTCGCGCCCGGCACCATCGTCGTTGATGATCGGGGCTACAGCGACTACCGGCTGTTTGCCAAATGGACGGAGGCCGGCGTCTATTTCGTCACCCGCATGAAGGACAACGCCTTGTTCGAGGTGGTCGAAGAACACGCGGTGCCGCAGAATCGAAGCATCCTCAGGGACCAGACCATCCGCCTGATCGGCACCGGCGCGCAGGAGAAGTGCCCGCATCTGCTGTGCCGCGTCGAGGCCGTCCGCGAGGACACCGGCGGCATCCTCGTCTTCATCACCAATAATCACGCTCTCGGCGCCAGCACCATCGCCGCCATCTACAAGGATCGCTGGCAGATCGAGTTGTTCTTCAAGGCGCTCAAGCAAAACCTGAAGATCAAGACCTTCGTCGGCACGTCGGCAAACGCGGTCAAGACCCAGATTTGGACGGCATTGATCTCGATGCTGCTGCTCCGCTATCTGCAACTGTCCTCCCGTTTCGGCTGGAGCCTCGCCAATCTCGTTGCTCTCCTGCGCATGAATCTCTTCACCCATCGCGATCTGATGGCCTGGCTCAATCAACCTTTCGCCACTCCACCCGATCCTCAGGGCAACCCGCAGGCCGATCTGGCCTTCGTCTGATCTTGGACAGCACCCGGAGGCACGCTCTTGAGAATCCACTACCACCCGTCCGAAACCCGCATCAGTTCAAGAGGGCTGCTGCCCTGTTTCGGCTATCTTGGACAACAGTGA
>JACDZI010000069.1 GCA_013426785.1 Rhodocyclaceae bacterium
CTGCATCCTTCCATCATCGCCATGGTGTCGCTGGCCGCGAACATCGCCGCCAACCATCCGAAGAAAGGCTTGTGCCAGATCGAGCGCCTGCGCGGCTACGGCGTCACCGAGGAGCAGATCGACATGGTGGTCGATATCGCCCGCCACCTGCGCGACGAAGCCGGGCAGATGCTCGACGCCGAATTCAATGAGGCAGCGAAAATCGCCGTCCCGCCAGCGCCGACTTTTTCTGAATGCTGCACCCCGGCCCCGGCGGAAAGCTCCTGCGGCTGCACGCCGACCGCCAAGGGCAACGCCTGCTGCTGAGCATGACCTCACTCACCCTGCAACTCAAACGCTGGCCCAGCCGCCAGCCTTATCTGTTTTTGACCATTGCCGTCGCTGTCTGGTGGGCGCTCTACCAGACATTGATTCCATTCTCGGAGGCGCTGGTCGGCCTGCTGCCGGTGGCGCGCGACAGCCATCTGGGCGGTGCGCTGCAGTTCTTCTTCTACGACACGCCCAAAGTCCTGCTGCTCCTGACCGGCATCGTCTTCATCATGGGCATCGTCCATACCTTCGTTTCGCCGGAACGCACGCGCGCCCTGCTGTCCGGCAAGCGGCTGGGCATTGGCAACGGGATGGCCGCCACGCTGGGCATTGTCACGCCCTTCTGCTCCTGCTCGGCCGTGCCGCTGTTCATCGGCTTTTTGCAGGCCGGCGTGCCGCTGGGAGTAACGTTCTCGTTCCTGATTTCCGCGCCGATGGTCAATGAGGTGGCGCTGGCGTTGCTGTTCGGCATGTTCGGCTGGAAGGTCGCCGCGCTGTATCTGGGCATGGGGCTGCTGGTCGCCATCGTTGCCGGGCTGGTGATCGGCCATCTGAAAATGGAGCGTTATCTCGAAGACTGGGTGCGGGCGATGCAGAACAGTCAGAGCGCTGATTATGAACATGCCGCCATGAATTGGGGCGAGCGCATCGACAGCGGTTTCCACCATGTGCGTGAAATCGTCGGCAAGGTGTGGCCCTACATCCTCGCCGGCATCGCGCTGGGCGCGGGCATCCACGGTTATGTGCCGGAAGACTTCATGGCCTCGATCATGGGCAGGGACGCACCGTGGTGGTCGGTGCCGGCCGCCGTCGCCATCGGCGTGCCGATGTACACCAACGCCGCCGGCATCATCCCCATCGTCGAGGCGTTGATGGGCAAGGGCGCGGCGCTCGGCACCGTGCTGGCCTTCATGATGAGCGTGATCGCGCTGTCGGCGCCGGAGATGATCATCCTGCGCAAGGTGCTCAAGCCGCAACTGATCGCCACTTTCGCCGGCGTCGTCGCGACCGGCATCCTGCTGGTCGGCTATGTCTTCAATTTCGTTCTATGAGGTTGCCATGAAAAATATCAAAGTCCTCGGTACCGGCTGTGCTAACTGCAAAACCACCCTCAAGCTGATCGAAGAGGCGGTCGCCGCCAAGGGTGTCGCCGTTCAGCTCGAAAAGGTTGAGGAAATCAAGGACATCATGGGCTACGGCGTGATGAGCACGCCGGGCGTCGTCATCGACGGCAAGGTGGTGCACGCCGGCGGCATTCCGAGCAAGGACAAGATCGACGGCTGGCTCAGTTAATCACCAGGCCAAGCGCCTGGCGGATAGCGCCGTAACATCTGCTTACGCGGTCAACGAATCCTTACCGTCTGTTACCTGAAGCACATTCTTCTCCGCACTGTACTGGTCATAATGAAAACAACCCGGCAAAACGTCGGTATATCAACCAGACCAAAGGAGAGCATCATGAAAAAGACCGTATTGACCGCTACCGTTCTGACCGCCGCACTGTTCGCGACAAGCGCCTTCGCGCAGATGGGTCCCGGCGGAGGCATGGGGCAGGGAGGGCAGGGCCGCTTCGGCTGGAATCAGGATTACACGCCGGGCTGGACATTGATGAAGCCCGAAGAACGCACCGCCTGGCAAGCGCAAATGCGCGAAGTCAAATCTTTCGAAGAATGCAAGGCGACACAGGACGCTCACCGTGCGGTGATGGAGGAGCGTGCCAGGGAGAAAGGCGTCAAGCTCAACACTGGCCCGCAGAATGGTTGTGACGTGATGAAAACGCGCGGACTGATCAAGTAAGCGCGAGCAACTGGCGGGATACTGCTGTGCCGTCCCGCCCGCGCCGACTTTTCGGGACTGATTGCAGATTGGGTTTGAATTACTGTGTCGCCATCGCCGGCCGCAAGCCCTTGAAGACGGCGAATGCCATGTCTTCAACCCCGATGTGCGTGATGAGCCATTCGCGCACTATCGCCAGCAGGGTTTCGCTGACATTGCCACCGTCGAGAACTTGCTGGTACAGCCGGGCCAGTTCGCTGACGAGTCTTGCATGTTCGGCGATGTGTTCGTTCGGCTTCGGGTAGCCTGCCGCGAGGAAAATGGCTTCTTCGTCCTTGAAGTGCTGCTCGTCGATTTCACGAATCTCCAGCAGTGGTAACGCGTACGACATGATTGCACTCCGAATCTATTTCTTTAGTCATGGAGTCTGGCACCGGACCCGAAAGGCCGGAAATCACCGGATCGGTATCATGGGATAGCATGCTGGGCCATGCTGCATATCCACCTCAGTAATCGTCCCGAAGCCCTGGCTGTGACCCTGGCGGAGTGGTTGCGCGCCGCTCCGCTGCCACTGCTGGAGAAGGAAATCGTGGTGGTGCCATCGACTGCGGCTGCCCGCTGGCTCGCTTTCCGTCTGGCCGATACGCTCGGCGCCAGTGCGCAGGTTGCCACACCGTTTGCCGCCGCGTTCGTCTGGCAGTTATTCGGGCGGGTCCTGCCCGAAGTGGCGGCGCACAATCCCTTTGACCGCATGGCGATGCAGTGGCGACTGCTGCGGCTGGCCGCCAACAGCAATGCAGCGGAGGTCCGCCACTATCTGGCCAACGACGACGGCTCGCGCAGCCATGATCTGGCGGTGCGTCTCGCCGCATTGTTCGATCGCTATCTGGTGGAGCGGCCCGACTGGTTGCTGGCCTGGGGTGCTGGCCGGCGCATCGGCCTCGGCGCCGACGAAGGCTGGCAGGCCGACCTGTGGCGGGCCCTGGTATCCGAACTTGCCGGCGTGGCGGCCGAACATCCCGGCGAGCGTTTTCTGGCCGTGCTCAAGACCTCGGCCACGGCACGCAGCCGTTTGCCGCGCCGCATCAGCCTGTTTGCGGTCGAAGCGATGCCGACGCTCTATTGGGAGGTGTTCGCCGGGTTGGCCGAGTGGATTGAACTGCGCGTCTTCGTCCTGTCGCCCAGCCGCGAGTATTGGGGTGACATCGAGCGCGTGCGTGCCCGGTTGCGCCTCGAAATCGAACAGCCGGCGGCTGCGGCCCTGATCGACCATGGTCAGCCGCTGCTCGCCTCGCTGGGGCGGGCACGCCAGTCGGCACTGGTGCGTCTGGCCGACACGGCGGCGCAAGTCGCCAGCGACGAAACCGCCTGTTTCGTCACACCGCCGGCCAGCCTGCTGGGGCGTTTGCAGCACGACCTGCTCGACCTGACGACGAGTATCGACTGTCCGGCAGATCAGAGCATCCAGGTGCATGCCTGCCATGGTCCGCTACGCGAGGCTGAAGTGCTGCATGACCGCTTGCTGGCGCTGTTCGAGGTGCTGCCGGATCTGACGCCGGCGGACATCCTGATCCTGACGCCGGATATCGAGACCTACGGGCCGCTGGTCGCGGCGGTGCTGCAACACGCCGCGCCGCCGCGCCGCATTCCCTGCACCGTGGCCGACCGGCCGCTCGGCCAGGCGCCCTTGTGGCGGGCCATGCGCCGGCTGTGCGCGGTCGCCGCTGGCGAGGTGGATGCCGAAAGCACCATGAGCCTGCTCGACGAGCCGGCACTGCGGCGCGCCTTCGGGATCGTGGCTGACGACCTGCCCCTGCTGCGCGACTGGGTGGCGGAGGCGGGCATTCGTTGGGCCGAGGACGGCGCCGCGCGTGCCAGGCGCGGCCTGCCGGCCGACGCCAGCCACACCTGGCGCGCTGGCCTGCGCCGCCTGCTGCTGGGCGTCGCTCTTTCCGATACGAGCGACCGGCTGCATGAGGGGATCCTGCCGATCCCGTGCATCGAAGGGAGCCGGGCGGCATTGCTGGGGCGCCTGATCGACTTCGCGGAGACCGTCTTCGATCTATCGAGAAAAGTCGGCGCTGGCAGGACGGCAACGGCGTGGAGTGAATTGTTGCTGACGGTGCTGGAACGCAGCTTCGCGCCGGAGGAAAGCGAGGCGGGCGAAGCGCAGCATCTGCGCGAGATCCTCGACGCACTGGCCGTGCAGGCTCGCGGCGCCGACTGCACCATCCCGTTGCCGCTGTCGGCCGTGCTGCGCGAGGTCGACGCGGCGCTGGTCGATTGTGCCCCGGCGCAGGCCTTCGGTTCGGGGACGGCGACCATCGCCGCCCTGCAGCCGGGACGTCCACTGCCGGCGCGGGTGGTCTGCGTGGTCGGCTTGAACGATGGCGACTGGCCCCGTCCGGTACAGCCGCCGGCCTTCGACCTGCTGGCGCGTTACCCGCGCGCCGGTGATCGCAACCGTCGCGCCGAGGAACGTTACGCGTTGCTGGAAGCGCTGCTGTGCGCACGCGACGCGCTGCTGATTACCCATACCGGCAACGACCCGCGCAGCAACGTTGCCCTGCCGCCGGCCGCGCCGCTTGCCGAAGTACTTGACACGCTCGCGGCGATGACCGGCCGGCCGGACGCCGAACTCGTGACCCATCATCCGTTGCAGCCGTTCAGTCCGGCGTATTTCACGGGATCCGCCACCCTCTTCAGTTTCGATGCCGAACACTGCCCGCCGACTTCGATACGTACGGCCGAACCGTTTATCGCCGCCGACGCCCGGGCAGCGGGCGCCCCGGCGGATGTGGTCGAACTCGAACAGTGGCAACGTTTCTTCGCCCATCCGACGCGCTTTTATCTGCGCGAGCAACTGGGCATCCATCTCGAAGCGGGCGAGGAACTGCTCGAAAGCCACGAACCCTTCGTGTTGAATCGGCTCGAAGCCTACCGCCTGCGCGCCGCCTGCTTCGAAGGCTGGCGAGCCGGTCGTGCCAGCGAGCAAACGCAGCAACTGCTGCGTGCCCGGGGCTGGCTGCCGCAGGGGGCGGCCGGCGACCGGGCATTCCTTGTAGCGCTTGACGAGGCATTGCCCATCTGGCACGCAGCGCGGCCGTGGGCCGAGGCTAACGCTAGGCCAGCCTGTGAAACGGTTTTTTCCGATGGCCTGACGACGCTGAGCGGCCGGCTCGACGACCTGACCGCGCGCGGCCTGTGGCGCCTGCGCTTCGGCCGGCTGCGGGCGCCGGACCGGTTGCGCCTGTGGCTTGATCATCTGCTGTTGCAGGCGGCCGGCCAGCCCATGAACAGCATCCTGATCGCCCTTGACGGCACGGTGTCGCTCGCTCCCCTCCCGGTTGCCCGTGCCGGGGAAATTCTCGCCGATCTGCTGGCGATCCATCGCGACGGGCTGTTGCATCCGATCCCCTTTTATCCGGAAACCGCCTGGGCCTGGCTGGAGCAGAAATCCACATGGCGCAGCGCATGGACGGGTTCGCCTTTCCAGCGGCGCCCCAGCGAGTGCGAAGATCCCTACCGGCGGCTGGCGCTGCGCGATTGCCCGGACGATCCGCTCGGCGAATCCTTCCAAACGCTGGCGCGGCGTATCTTTCAGCCGCTGCGCGACCAGCTCGAACCTGGAAAAGTCGGCGATGGCTGAACGGCACTTCACCCCGCTCGACAGTCCGCTTGAGGTGGAGTTGTCCGGCACGCGCCTGATCGAGGCGGGGGCCGGTACCGGCAAGACCTGGACGATTGCCGCGCTGGTGTTGCGCCTCCTGCTGGAGCGCCAACTCGACATTGGCCAGATTCTCGTCGTCACCTATACCCGCGCGGCGACCGGCGAGTTGCGCGGTCGCATCCGCGCGCGTCTCGTCGATGCGCTTGCCGCTTTTTCGACCGGCACTGCCAGCGAGCCCTATCTGCTGGCGTTGGTGGAGCGCTTCCAGGCCGAGCCGGCCTGTGCCCGCCTGCGGCTGGCCATCGAGAGTTTCGACGAGGCCACCATCCACACCATCCACGGTTTCTGCCAGCGGGCGCTGGCGGAAACGGCTTTCGCCGCCGCGCAGCCCTTCGAGCGGGAACTCATCACCGACCAGAGCGAACTGCTGGCCGCCGTGGCGCGCGATGCCTGGCGCTGTGCGCTAGCAGGAGCCAGTCTGCCCTGGGCCGGCTGGCTGATCGATCGCTTTGGCGGGCCGGAGGGTTTGGTCGCGCGTGTCCGCTCCCATCTCGGTCGTGTCGATGCCCGGCTGGCGGCACCGCCCCTGGCGGAGCGGGTCCTAGCCGAAGCGTCTTTGCGGGTGGCCCATGCCGCTGCCCGCTCGCTCTGGCTGGCGCAGGCGCAGGCGCTGCGCAACTGGGTCGATGCCGCCCGGCTGAAGAAGAACATCTATTCCCTTGCAAAGATCGACGCTGCCTTTGCCTGCGCGGAACGGCTCTTTGCGGGCGATGATCCCGTCTTCCCGTTGCCGGAGGAATTGCTGTTTCTCGGTAGCGCGAAGCTGGCTCAGGGGCGCAGCAAGGACAGTCCGCCGATGGAACATCCTTTCTTCACTGCCGTCGATACGCTGCTGGCAGCCGCAGCCGGCCTGGCTCGCGTTTATGACCAGGCGACACGTGGCCTGCTGCACGATTTCCTGCTGACGGCGCGCCGGGACCTGGCGGCCGCGAAACGGCGCAGCGGCCAGCAGGCCTATGACGATCTGCTGGCCGATCTGGCGGCTGCGTTGCGCTCGGCCTCCGGCCCGGCCCTCGCCGCCAGCCTGCGCGACCGTTACCGGGTGGCGTTGGTCGATGAGTTCCAGGACACCGATCCGCAACAACTGGAAATTTTCAGCACGGTGTTCGGCCGGGCTGACGACTTGCTGGTCTTCGTCGGCGACCCCAAGCAGGCGATCTATGGCTTTCGCGGTGCCGACGTGTTCGCCTACCTCGCGGCGCGCGGCCGGGCCGATGCCGGCTATGCCCTGCTGAAAAACCGCCGCTCGGTGCCGCCACTGCTGACGGCCGTCAACCGGTTGTTCGACCGTCCGCTACCCTTCCTGCTTGCCGGCCTACCCTTCGAGCCCGCGCAGCCGGCCGAAATGGAACATGAGGACTGCACCATCGACGATGGTCAGGCACCGCTGAGCTTGTGGACGCTGGCGGTACCGGCAGACAAAAAAGGCTTCGCCAAGGAACTGGCGCGCGACCGCGCGGCGGCAGCGGTCGGGGACGACATCGCCCGCCTGCTGCTGTTGGTCAGGGAGGGGCGGGCACGTCTCGACGACCGGCCGCTCGGCGGCGGCGACATCGCCGTGCTGGTGCGTACCCACCGGCAGGGCGAAGCGGTGAAGGCTGCGCTGGCCGTCCGCAGCATCGCCAGCGTCAGCCTCGGCGGCGGCAGCGTCTGGCAAAGCGAGGAGGCGGAGGAGATCGAGCGGGTCATGCTGGCCATCGCCGCACCGTCACGCGGCGGGCTGGTGCGCGCTGCCCTGACCACCTTGCTGATGGGCCGCAGCGCGGTCGACCTGATTGAAGGTGCCGAGGGTTCCTCCGCGTGGGCGAACTGGCTCGAAAACTTCCAGGCCGACCAGGCGCTGCTGCGCGAGCGCGGCTTCATGGCCATGTGGCGGCAGTTGTTGCGACGGGAGGGCGCGATCGCCCGCCTGCTGGCCCGGCCCGACGGCGAGCGGCGGCTGACCAACTACCGTCATCTGGCCGAACTGCTGCAAGTCGCCGAGCGTGAGGCTGCGCTGGATGCCGAAGGGCTGGCGCGGCATCTGTTGCACCGGCGGGAAACGCCGGCCGGCGAGGAAAGCCAGTTGCGCCTGGAAAGCGATGCCGATCTGGTGCGCATCGTCACCCTGCATGCCGCCAAGGGACTGGAATACGCCATCGTCTATTGCCCCTTTCTGTGGGAAGGGCCGCAAGTCGATACCGACAGATGGCCGGTGCTGGCGCACCCGCCCTCGCTAGCGCATGCCTGCCTTGACTTCGGCTCGGCGGACATCGACGCACTGCGGGATGCCGCCGATCTCGAAGAGGCTGCGGAAGAACTGCGGCTGGCCTATGTCGCCCTGACGCGCGCCCGGCAGCGCTGCGTCGTGATCTGGGCCAAGGCCAACCAGTGCGAGCGTTCGCCGCTGGCCTGGCTACTGTTCGGTCCGCAGGCGGCGATTGCCGGCGAGCCGCGCGCCTGGCTGGCCGACCGGCTTGCGCATCTTGACGAAGCCGGGCTCGCCGGCGAGCTGGCTGCTTTGGCGGCAAGTACGGGCGGAGCGATGGCCGTGCTGCCCGCAGCGCAGCGTCCGTTCGGGCCGACGGTGGCAGATGATAGTCCCGCTGCGACCTGGGCGCCACGCCGACTGGCAGCGACGATTCCCGCACCGTGGCGCGTGCGCAGTTTTTCCAGCCTGGCGGCCCGGCTCGACCTGGAAGCACCGCCGGATCGCGATGCCAGCCCGGCAACGGGTGCCGTCCCGCCAGCGCCGACTTTTTCGGGCATCTACGCCTTCCCGCGCGGCACGCGCGCCGGCAGTTGCCTGCATGCGCTGTTCGAGCGCATCGATTTCCGGACGCTGGCGAATCTCGGCCCGCTGGCGGCGGAGGTGTTGCAGAGTTTTGGTTACGACGCCCGCTGGCAGCCGGTACTGGAAAAACTGGTGGCTGATGTCGTGGCGACGCCCCTTGACGAATCCGGTCTGACACTGGCGCAAATCGGGCGCGGCGTGCGGCTGGACGAGCTGGAATTCCTCTTTCCACTCGATTCGGCAGCCGGTCGTGAGGGTTATATGAAAGGTTTCATCGATCTGGTGTTCCGCCACGGCGGGCGCTGGTACATCGTCGATTACAAATCGAACTGGCTGGGCGAAACACGCGACGACTATGCTGCGCCGCAACTAGCGGCTGCCATGCGCCAGCATCGCTACGACCTGCAACTGCGCATCTACGCGGCGGCCCTGAAACGGCTGCTGGCCTGGCGCGAGCCGCAGTTGGACTGGGATACCGGTTTCGGCGGTGTGTTCTATCTGTTCCTGCGCGGCATGGGGCCGGACTTCGGTCAGGGGGTTGTGTTCGTCCGCCCCGGCGCTGACGAGATTGCGGAGTGGCTGCCATGATGCCGCCCGGCGTGCAATCCATCGTCTTTCGTCTGGCGCGCGAACTGGGCGGCGGCAACCCGCAATCCGAACTGGCGGCGGCGCTCGCCTGCCAGGCCACGCAGTCGGGCCATGTCTGCGCCGACCTCGATCAGGAGGCCGGTTGGGGGCCGTGGGCGGCGTCAATGAATCCGGATCAGCGCGCCGCTTTCCGCAACTGCCTGTCTGCCCTGGCCTGCGTCGGTACGGCCAATGCGGAGACGCCGCTGGTGTGGGATGGCCGGCGCCTGTATCTGCGTCGCTATTGGGACTACGAGCAGCAGGTGGCCGATGATCTGCGACAGCGCGCCGCAGCCACGCTCGACCTGTCACCGTCACTCGATGACTTGTTGGCCGAACGTTTCACCGATGCCGGCCAGTACGCCGCGGCACGCACCGCATTGACCCGGCGCCTGGCCTTGATTTCCGGCGCTCCCGGCACCGGCAAGACCACCACGCTGGCGCGCCTGATCGGCCTGCTGCGCGGGCAGGCGGGCGTGCCACGCATTGCCCTGGCGGCGCCGACCGGCAAGGCCGCCCAGCGCATGGCCGAAGCCCTCGCCACGGCAGGAACCGAACTGCCGCCGCCCGGGGCGATGACCCTGCATCGCCTGCTCGGCATGCGCCGCGACGGCAGTTTTCAGCATGGCCGCGCGCGGCCGCTGGCGGTGGCTGTGGTGGTGGTCGATGAAGCCTCGATGATCGATCTGTCGCTGATGGCCCATCTGCTGGTGGCCCTGCCGACAGAGGCGCGCCTGATCCTGCTGGGCGACCGTGACCAACTCGCGGCCGTGGAAGCCGGTGCGGTGTTCGCCGAACTGTGCGCCGCCAACGCACTGGCCGACTGCGTCGCGCCGCTGACGACGAATTTCCGCTTCGCCGGCACCAGCGGCATCGGGCAACTGGCGGGAGCCCTCAGGGAAGGCAATGCGGACGCGGCGCTGGCCTGCCTGCGCGCAAGTTCGGCCGATATCGAATGGCAAACCGAGTTCAGCCAGCCGGCCCTGTTCGCCGCGGCGCGGGCCGGTTTTGCGGACTATCTGGCCGGGGTCGCCGCCGGGCTGCCAGCGGCGGAAGTGTTCGAACGCTTTGCCCGCTTTCGTGTGCTGTGCGCGCATCGGCAGGAGGTCGCGGCCATCAACCGTGCGCTGTCCGGTGGCGATGCCGAACGGCCCCAACCGGGCATGCCGCTGCTGGTGACACGCAACGATGCGGCGCTGCGCCTGTTCAACGGCGATGTCGGCCTGGCGCTGGTCGATCCGGCCGACGACATCCTGAAGGCCTGTTTCCCTGCGGAGGAGGGGCTGCGCTGGATGCCGTTCGCGCGCCTGCCCGCCTGGGAAGCGGCCTGGGCGATGACCGTGCACAAGGCGCAGGGCTCGGAGTTCGACCATGTGCTGCTGGCCTTGCCGACGGCCGTCTCCGCCGTAACGACGCGCGAACTGGTCTATACCGGCATCACGCGGGCGCGGCGCCGCGTGGCGGTGTGGGGGAGCGAAACGGTATTGCGGGCCGCCAGCAGACGTCGCGCCGGGCGCATGTCCGGACTGGGCGAGCGGATGAGCGGCTAGCGTTCCGACTGGATCTTGTTGAGCATGCGTGCCCGGCCGGAGGCTTCCGCCTGATTGAGGGCAGATACCTGGCGACCGTACTGGTCGCGCTCTTCCTTGGAACGCTTCACGGCCTCGATGCTCTTGACGCAGCGCCAGCGCGAGCCGGTTTTGGTAACGAGCAGCTTCATTTCCTCCACCGGGTGGTGGGTACGGCAGTGATAACAATAACGTGTCGCGGGGGATTTTTTGGAGGTCTTCATCATGCGACCGCATTATACCAGCCGACTTTTATCGCTGAAAACCGTACCGGTAGTCAGGGCAAGCGGCTTGATTTTTGACGGGTTGGCCTGGCCCTTGCGGGCGCGGTGGCTGCGGTAGGAAGCCGCATCCTTCGGGCCGATGCGCAACTCGGCAGGTTTGCCACTGCGGCCGCTACCCGTGATGATGAAACTGTCCGTTCCCACGGCGACGGCCGCGAGTTCGTCCTTGGCGGGAATATCCTGGATGATGGTGCCGCGCCCCTTGGCCATGGTCTTGAGGTCGGCGAGGGGGAAAATCAGCAGGCGGCCACTTCCCGAAACTGCGGCAACCGCCGTCCCACCAGCGCCGACTTTTGCAGGTAAAAGCGGTTTTTCGTCCTTCTCCAGACTCATGAAGGCTTTGCCGGCGCGATTGCGTGACACCAGATCGGCCATGCGGGCGATGAAGCCGTAGCCGCCGGAATTGGCGAACAAATACTGGGCTTCGGGCGCGTCGGTCAGCGCCTGGACGAGCTTGCCGCCGTCCTGGAAGTCGATCAGCGTGGTGAGCGGCACGCCGTCGCCGCGGCCGCCGGGCAGGTCGGCGATGCGCACGCTGTAGGCGCGGCCATTCGTGTCGATGAGGACGAGTGACCAGAGGGTGCGTGACTCGGCAACCAGATACGGGTAATCGCCGGTCTTGTAGGTGATCGTGCCGGCGTCGAGGCCGTGGCCCTGGCGGGTGCGCACCCAGCCGTTCTTCGAGAGGATCACCGTCACCGGTTCGTCGGGGATCGCGGTCTCGGCCGTGGTCACCGGCGCGACGGCCTCGATCAGCGTCCTGCGGTCGTCGCCATATTTCTTCGTGTCATCGCTGATTTCCCTGACGACGAGCTTGGTGAGCGCGTTGCGGTCAGCGAGGATGCGGCGCAGTTCGTTCGCCTCTTCGGCCAAGGATTTCTGCTCCTGCTCGATCCTGATGCCTTCCAGTCGCGCCAACTGGCGCAGGCGGATTTCGAGGATATCCTCGGCCTGGATCTCCGATAGGGAGAACATCGCCATCAGGTCGGCCTTCGGCTCGTCGGACTCGCGGATGGTCTTGATGATCTTGTCGATGGACAGGAAGGCGATCAGCCGGCCTTCGAGGATGTGCAGGCGACGCTCGACTTCGCCGAGACGATGCCGGCTGCGCCGTTCCACCGTGGCATGGCGAAACTGCACCCACTCGTGCAGGATCGCCAGCAGTGGCTTCTGTGCGGGCCGACCGTCGGTGCCGATCATGGTCAGGTTCACCGACACGTTGGCTTCGAGGCTGGTGCGCGCCAGCAGCACCGCCATGAATTCGTCCTGCGGCACGCGCGAAGTGCGCGGCTCCAGCACGATGCGCACGGGGTCCTTTTCGTTCGACTCGTCGCGCACGGCATCGAGCACGCCGAGCATCACCTGCTTGAGGTTCTTCTGTTCCTGCGAAACGTCCTTTTTGCCGGGGCGCGCTTGCGGATTGGTGACCGCCTCGATTTCCGACAGCACCTGCGCGGTCGAGACGCCGTGCGGCAACTCGTAGATGATGACGCGCCACTGGCCACGGGCCAGTTCCTCGATGCGCCAGCGGCAGCGCATGCGGATGCTGCCGCGGCCGGACTCATACGCGGCGCGAATATCGGATGCCGCCGCGATGATCTGCCCGCCGCCGGGAAAATCCGGCCCCGGCAGGACGGCAAGCAGTTCGTCGAGCTGGACGGTCGGCTTGCGAATCACCAACTTGAGCGCCTCGGCCACTTCGCGCAAGTTGTGCGGCGGAATCTCGGTGGCCATGCCGACGGCGATACCCGACGCGCCGTTGAGCAAGACGAAGGGCAGGCGGGCGGGCAGCAGCGCCGGCTCGACCATGGTGCCGTCGTAATTGGGCACGAAGTCCACCGTGCCCTTGTCGATCTCGGCGAGCAGCAGTTCGGCGATCGGCGTCAGGCGGCATTCGGTGTAACGCATCGCCGCCGC
>JACDZI010000211.1 GCA_013426785.1 Rhodocyclaceae bacterium
CTAACAACCCAAGGGGCGTTCCTTCGGGAGTGAAGCTCATCGTATCGTGAACCATGAGTCCACGCACCGCTTCGAGATGGCTGCCGATGGGACCCAAGCCCTCCGTGGCCCGATGCGTGCTGAAGTTGAGCGTCGTGGTGTCTTGGGCCACTAACACCACCTCGTGCTCCCGCAAGCGGTCTTCAGTCGCCAGATAATGAGAGCGCAAGATCGCCTCCCATTCTATTTGCTCGTTGTCCAAAAACCGGTAGACCGCTTTGGCCTTATGCGGACACTGGCAGACTTGCGGAATGTTCCCGAGGGGGTTTTCGTAAAACTGGCCGGTCATTTTCAGCAGGCGAGCCGTCAATCGCAGGTCGCCCAACTCGGCGCGTCCGAGTTCCTCTTCGATCCAGTCACGGGGGGCTTGCGCCTCGGGAGAGGTGCGCACGGGCTGCGGCACGCCTGCCGCTTGGCAAAGCTCGCTTTTCCAGTCGGGCGTTAACGGTTTGAGATAGACATCTTTGATGCTTGCCCCCGAGCCTTTGCGGCCGCGGCCGCGTGTGGTGCCGGCGAGGAACCAGCCAGCGCCGGCATAGGAACTTCCCGCGAAACGCTCGCGTTCGACATAGGTTTCCAGGAGAACGGGGCGATAGCCGTAGAGGGTTTCCCAGTCCGCCGGCACGCGCTGCGCGGCAAGAGCGAGCACATGCGAGGCTAAGTCTTTGACTTTCACGGCGGGAGGAATCAAAAAGCGACTGTTATTGACTACCCGATTCAAGTGCTCGCGGCGGGCCGCTTCGTTCCATCCGATCCAGTTCTCGCGGCATTCCACGCGCAGAGCGCACGCGCTAAAACTTAAGCCTCCCACCCAGCCGTGAAACTCACTGCGCACCAGGTAGCGAACCTGGGCGCCGCAGAGCGGACCGCTTTTCAGATAATGAAAGGCATCGAGCATGCCGCGCCATGCCAAGGAATTCGGACCGCGTTCCACGCGCACAAGATCGATGGTTCCCAGGAGCGAGAGATCGCCCTCAACGGGAGAAATGGGCGGCGGGGCGTATTGGCGAGGGATGGCGGGCTTGGTGAAGAATGATTTGCGGGCGGGAGGCAGTTTGATCGCACTGCGGCGATCAAGTTCCAGGAGTGCTTTGCGGCAACTCATTTCCTGGAGGCGACCTGAGGGGTTGCGCCAATCGAGCCACTCGCACACGAGCAGGGAGAGGCGGCGGCGGGAAAGTTTGGGATCGGAATCGATGGCGTTCTGGATACGCGCTAAGATTTCGTCTGAAAATTGCCGGCCAAGAATTTTTTCCATCCGGCGAGTTTTGCAGAAAAATCAAAAAGTGTCCCGAACTTTTTTCGGGCAAAGTTCAG
>JACDZI010000212.1 GCA_013426785.1 Rhodocyclaceae bacterium
CGACCGTGGTGCCTTTCACGTTGGAGCCGCGGATGGTCAGGTCGCTGTCCGCGCCCGCGCCTGCGGCCCGGATTCTCACATCGCCGCCGGCGGCCACGGTGGAGGCGGCGGCGGTGTCGCTGGTCTGGGTCGAGCTGCTCTGGCTTTTGCTGGAACCGATACTGACGCTGAGGTTGACGCCGCCGAGCTGTTCGTCCAGCCGGGCATCGCGGCCATCGACGGGGTAGCCGAGGGCATCGTATTTGGTGGGAATCTGGTTGGCAATCCCTTTTATGGTCTGGCCTTGCCCGATCGTCACCGCTTCATAGGCATTATATGCCGACAGCCCGGTGGAGGCCGCGGCCAGGGCCTGCATCCGGCCATTATTGGTGTCTTTTGCCGCTGCGGCCATCTGCTGGCCGGTCTGCACGGCGCTGATTATTTTTCATTATACAAAAGGAGCGGCTCATATTGTACGGATTATAGGGTTGCGGGCTTGTTGCCCGCGTTGGGCTATTACACATCGTAATACCGGTGCAGAGCCAGCAAACGACCTTCCCACCAGGAGTCGTTGGCATATCTTTGAAATGCCGACCTTGCCGATGCAATCGTGGTACCGAGCGCACGTTCCAGAAAAAGGGATGGCCCCGCAAAGAGATTATAATCCTCGCTCGTGAATAGCAGGGAAAAAGTCAGATCTGTCGGTACCAGAATAAAATTCAAACCGGCGCATTCGTGGGAGAAACTGAGCAACCCTTCGTCTGTCGCCGGGACTTGATAGGCCATGGGTTGGGTACCGGTAGGCTCGGTCGCCAGCGCGTAACAGGCGGTGCTCGTCTGAAGCGCTATTGCAGCCGCAATCCGTTGGGCGGACTCGGGCTCGACGTGGCGCCCTTTCTCGACCGGAACCGCGAGCCAGGACCGTTGCGCAAGCGCATCGGCACGCAGATGCCAGGGATGGTCGAGCAGAGGGGCGACAAGCGCTGCCAACCGCTCGATTAACTGTTGGTCTAACGTCGGGCGGAAATCAGTCATAGCGGATCTTGGTCGGTTTTCCCGATAGGGGTTGAATTTCCAGGGTCGGTTGTCCACCGCTGCTGGTCGGTCGGACGATTACCTTCGAGCCGTCAGGCATCTCGGCGGTTTTTAGCCCGCCGCCGCGATCCTGAATCTTGCCACTCACCGTCAATGCGTCGAAATCCTTATTAGCCTGCTCTAACCCACCCGGTTTGCTGTACTGTCGGGAAGACGATACCTTGCCGGGCTTGGCGCCATTGAGGATTTTCTCTTTTGGCAAATATTTCCCCGCCGCCGCAACATCCCCAGCCTTCTCTCCAACCTTGACCAGTTTTATCCCAAAGGCTGCGCCGCCCGA
>JACDZI010000213.1 GCA_013426785.1 Rhodocyclaceae bacterium
TGAGCTGGATGCGGTTCAGCTCGCCATCCGCGCCGCTTTCCACTTCCCGATAGCCATGCAGATATTCGATGCCCAGATCCACACTGGGAACGATGCTCCAGATCAGGTTGACGTGGAGGGATTGAAACGCTTTGTTTGCATTATTGTAACCTAAAATAGCTTTATCATTGTCAACACCTCCATAGGAGCAAACCAGGTTGGAACGCAAATTGTCTATCCAGAAGTGACGGTAGGCGAGAAAACCACCCCATTGATCGTAGGTGTCAACTTCATGGGTAGTGGTGTTGAAAACCATATCAGCAAATTTTGTGGTGACGTAACGGCCCAGGCCGTTGCCGTAATTGAACTGGAAGCGCAGGTCATCTTTGCCGAAGCTGGGAATTCTGCCGCCCACGGTGAGTGCGCCAGCCCAGGTCTCATCACTGTAGGTCCCGTCATCGTAGCCTAATTGCCTGAGAATGGCGGCTGTTGAATAGGAGCCGTACTCGGATTTATAATTCGCGCGGACAACCATGTCGGGCGTGTGATCGTCATCTGTTGCTACTATATTATTGAAAGTCGTATTGGGGATGTTGGTTCCAGTATAATAGCTGGAAGTTGGGTCTTCAACCGCCAGTTGGAGAGAGCCCCAGGCAAAGGGCTCCGTCCAGCGAACCAGGCCCTGGCGCATGAAGGTTTGACTTGCCGGGCCACCGAAATCGACGGTTTCGGGCAGGGTGTCCATGATCTCGAAGGTGGACCAGGTTTGACCGGCCAGGAGTTTTCCTAACTCGCCATAGGCCTGTCGCAATCGGAGGTCGGTGTTGGACGAAGTGGCAGTGGCAGGATCGCCAAAAAAATCCCCCTCTATAAAGGTGTTAAGCTTGCCATAGGCGGTATCTGTGGTTGTTCCTAGATTAAATCGGCTCTGGCGGGCATGAAGAACAACCTGGTTATCTTCTGTCTTTCCATTATTCAACGGGATTCTGTATGGCAGGAAAAGTTGATCAGCCGCGCTGTTATCCCCGGCACTGACATTATTATGGATGGCGTCAAGTTTGGCATAGCCGCCGATCTTGAGGCTGGTCTCGGTGCCGGGAATGACAAAATAGCCCTTCTGCACCGGTTTGGCAGGGGTGGCGACCTTGTCGGCGGGGGCGGGGGCGGGGACGGTGACGATCTGGGTCTCCACCGGCCGTTTTTCCAGGACCTCAATGCGCTGCTGCAGGGCCTTCAGTTGAGCCTTCAACTCCGAGATCTCGTCGGCGCGTGCCGGGGATCCCGTGGCCAGCAGGCCGATCCCGAAGATGGCGGGAGTCAGCATCAGTACCTTGTACGATTTTTGGATTGAAAATTTCACCCTCT
>JACDZI010000070.1 GCA_013426785.1 Rhodocyclaceae bacterium
ATTGCGCCGCCCCACCTGTCCGACGATGACGAACAGTGGGAAGAGTTTTGACCAATACACCCAAAGTCGACACCCCCAGTGCGGCATCTGCTACTGCGGCAGATCGGCTCAGGCCGGCCGCGCAGGTGGCCCGCGCCGTTCCTGATGGCGACAAACTGTTGCCCCATCGGGAGTTTCATTTCACCTCGGCTGATTTCGAGCGGGTCCGCAAGCTGATCTACGCTCAGGCCGGCATCTCGCTGGCGCCGATCAAACAGGACATGGTCTATTCACGCCTCGCCCGGCGCCTGCGTGCGCTCGGCATGGCCAGCTTCGACCAGTACCTAGCCTACCTTGAAGAGGGCACGCACGAGAACGAGTGGGAAACCTTCGTCAATGCGCTGACGACCAACCTCACCTCCTTCTTTCGCGAAGGCCATCACTTCGAAATGCTGCAGCGGCAACTGCTCGGCATTACCCATCGGCCGATCAAGATCTGGTGCTCGGCGGCCTCGACCGGCGAGGAACCCTATACGCTGGCGATCACCGCCTGCGAGGCGTTCGGCAGCCTGACGCCCCCTGTCCAGATCGTTGCCAGCGACATCGACACCAACGTGCTTAAAACAGCACAGCGTGGCGTCTATCCGGTCGAGCGGGTCGAGCGGCTCCATCCCGACCGGCTGCGCAGCTTTTTCCTCAAGGGGGCCGGTGATCAGGCCGGCTATGTGCGCGTGCGTCCCGAACTGCAGAAGTTGCTTACCTTTACCCAGGTCAATCTGCTCGATGCCGGTTGGCCCCACATCAAGGGGCCGTTCGACGTGATGTTCTGCCGCAACGTGATGATCTATTTCGACAAGCCGACGCAGTACCAGATCCTCAAGAAATTTGCCCCGCTGCTGATGCCGGACGGCCTGCTCTATGCCGGCCATTCCGAGAGTTTCCTGCATGCCGCCGACCTGTTCCACTCGCTGGGCCGTACGGTCTATGAGCGGGCGGACCGACACAAGAGGGTGACGGCATGAGCCATGAACTGGGTTTCGTCGAGCACTTGGCCAGCAATCGCTATTTCGACATCAAGTTCGAATCGGAGGCGGTCAAGGTATTGCCGGGCGAGTATTTCGTCACGGCCACCAACGTGCTGATGGTGACGGTGCTGGGCTCCTGCGTCTCGGCCTGCATCCGTGATCGCGAGAAGGGCATCGGCGGCATGAACCACTTCATGCTGGCCGATTCCGGCGATGCCAGCGCCGTGTCGTCTTCGGCGCGCTACGGCACCTATGCGATGGAAATCCTCATCAACCACCTGCTCAAGCTCGGCGGCCGAAAAAGCAATCTCGAAGCCAAGGTATTTGGCGGTGGCCGGGTGATGGCGACGCTGACCAGTTCGCAGGTCGGCGATCGCAACGCCAAGTTTGTCCATGATTTTCTCAAGACCGAAGACATCCCCATCACCGCCGAGGATCTGCTCGACGTGCATCCGCGCAAGGTCTACTTTTTTCCGCAGACCGGTCGGGTGCTGGTTAAGAAACTGGTGCGCATGCACAACGACACGCTGATCCGCCGCGAGAAGGAATACGCGGCCCGCCTGACCGAAGACCCCGTTGCCGGCGACGTGGAATTGTTCTGAAGGACTGTAAGTGTGACCATCAAGGTACTGATTGTTGATGACTCCGCGCTGATGCGCGCCCTGCTGACCGAAATCATCGGCGGCGCATCCGACCTCGAAGTGGTGGGTGCCGCGCCCGACCCGATTGCCGCCCGCGAGATGATCAAGGCGCTGAACCCCGACGTGTTGACGCTCGACGTCGAGATGCCCAAGATGGACGGGCTGGAGTTCCTCAGCCGCTTGATGAAGCTGCGGCCGATGCCGGTGGTAATGATTTCCTCGATGACCGCCAGGGGCTCGGAAGTGACCCTGCAGGCGCTGGAACTTGGCGCGGTGGATTTCGTCGCCAAGCCGCGCGCCGAGAACATTTCACTGCTGCAAAGCTACGCCGAGGAGATCCGCGACAAAATTCGCGCTGCCAAGGGCGCATCGTTGCTCCGTCCGCCTGTAACCACGGCCTTCACCGCGCACAGTGCAGCGCCGCTGGCCGGACTGTCAAGCAAGGTTCTCAACGAGAAGCTCATCGCCATTGGTGCTTCGACCGGCGGCACGGAAGCGATCAAGGATGTGCTGGTGCGCCTGCCTGCGGAAATTCCCGGTATTGTCATGGTACAGCACATGCCGGAAACCTTTACGCCATCGTTTGCTAAGCGGCTCGACAGCCTGGGCGCATTGCGCGTCGTCGAGGCCCAGGGTGGCGAACGCATCCAGCCCGGCCATGCCTACCTGGCGCCAGGCCATTCGCACCTGACCGTGAAGAGGACCGGCACCGGTTGGATTACCGAACTGTTGCAGTCGGAGCCGGTCAATCGCCATCGCCCGGCGGTCGATGTGCTGTTCGATTCGGTGGCGCGTGAAGTTGGCAGGAACGCCATTGGGGTCATCCTGACCGGCATGGGCAAGGATGGCGCGCAAGGCATGCTGGCGATGCGTCAGGCCGGTGCCTGGAATATCGGCCAGGATCAGGCCAGTTGCGTGGTCTATGGTATGCCGCGCGAAGCGGCGCTGGTGGGAGCCGTGGATGAGGTGACCAGTCTCAACAATGTTGCAACCCGCATCCTGGCGCGGCTGAAGGGATAACGGTAAAAGTCGGCGTTGGCAGGACGGCGCTATACTGACCAGCACCGAGGATTGAGGAGAGTTACATGCAAACCAGCATCACCAACCGCGATGGCAAGACAGTGATCATCCTGCAAGGGCGCTTCGATTTCAATGCCCACCGCGAATTCCGCGAAGCCGTCGAACAGGCAGTGAAGGACACGCCGGCCAGCATCATCGTCGATCTTGGCAGTGTCGATTACCTTGACAGTTCGGCTCTGGGCATGCTTCTGATGTTGCGCGACAAGGCGAAAATCACCGGCAAGGAAGTGATGCTGGCGAACGCACGGGGCTCTGTCAAGCAGGTTATCGACATCGCCAACTTCGGCAAACTGTTCTCGCTCGGCTGAGCGTTCCCCATCGTCGTTCCGGCCGCGACGCCGGACTGGCCAGATGAAAATCCTGCTGGTCGAGGACAATGCAGTGGACGCTGAGGCCATCGCTGCGGCGTTGAAGCAACTGCGGCACGATGTTTTTTCCACCCAGAACGGACTCGACGCACTCGACCATTACCTCCGGCACCGGCCCGATCTGGTCATCACGTCCCCATACCCTCCTGGTATCGACGGGTTTTCGCTGACACAGGAAATCGTGCGCTATGCCTCGCCGCGCTGGCAGCCGGTGATTTTCCTGTTCGCTGAGACGGGAGAAAGGCTGGAGGCCCGGGCCATTGAGGTGGGTGCCGACGGCTGTTTCGTGAAGCCGGTGACGGCGTCCATCCTCGCACCCAGACTGGCTGCGATCCGCCAGCTATTGAGGGTGCAGGAAGACGCCGAACTGCGGCTGACCGCGATGCGCCACCAGCTTGAAGCCGTGCAAGCGGATTTGCAGGATGCCCGTCAGCTCATCGAGTATCAGATGTCGCCGACGGATGGGCGCCCGTTCGAGGATCCGGCCCTCCAGTGGTGGCGCCACGCCAGCAAGGGTGGTCGTGGCGGCAGCGACATGACGCTGGCGGCACGCACGCCGGGGGGGCGTTTGCACCTCATGCTGGCAGATGCCGCGAGCAGCGGACTTGCTGCCTGCGTGAACCTGCAGCCACTCATTACACCCTTCTATCGCATGACGGAGCGCGGTTTCACGCTGTCCGCCATCGTGCGTGAGCTTAATCGCACGCTCCGCCATAGCCTGCCTGCCGGCCGCCTCGTGGCCGCCCAGTTGGTGAGTATCGACCCGCGCGAGCCTTTCGTCAGCGCCTGGAATGGCGGCATGCCCCCTGCCTTCATGCTTGATGCTTCAGGTCATCCCTGCCGCGAGTTCCCGTTGCTGCACCCGGCTCTGGGCGCTCTTGACGACGCGTCTTTCGACGCTGGCGTCGATCAGTACGCCTACGGTCGGGATGAGCAACTCATCATGGTTTCAGACGGGGTATTCGAGGCCATGGATTCGAACGGTCTACGCTTCGGTGAAGAGGGGCTGGCCGAGGTGCTGGTCGGTCTGTCGCGCAGCGAGAGAAAAACCAGGATTGTCGCGGCCCTCACGGACCATCTGTCGGGCACTGAGGCCGGCGACGACATGACATTGGTGCTGCTCGATTGCGAAAAGACCGTACCAGCGCTCCGTGTGCCGCCAGCCGGGCCGCTGCCAGGCAATCAGGTGGGCAACTGGTGCTGCTCGTTGCGGCTGGATGCCGGGTCGTTGCAGCAGGTCGATGTTGTCCCGCTGCTGCTGAGCATGGTAGATCACCTTCCAGTTGCCCGCGATTGTATGGACGAACTGTTCGTCGTGCTCTCCGAACTCTTCGACAATGCCCTCGATCACGGTCTGTTGCGGCTCGACTCGCGCCTGAAGAATTCGCCCGAAGGTCGGGAAACCTGGTTGATGCTGCGTGAAGAGCGCCTGGCTGGCCTCAAGGAAGGAGAAATCCGCCTGTGGGTGGAGCAGGTGGCCGAGGCTGAGCGTGTCTGGCTGCGCATTCGCTGTCAGGATCATGAGGTGAACGTGCCGCTGGCGCTTTCTGGCAAGGCATGATCCCGTTGAAATACCGAAAAAAAGTTGGTGCCGGCGGGGCGGCCCGACACTGACAACGGTTCATTCGAGGGGGATTCAGAACGTTGAGCAAGCCGCGCCTGATTCAATTCATCACCGGATTGATTTTTGCGCTAGATGGAGTGGGGGGGGGGTATTTATCTGGCGGTGCCACCGCCAGTGCTAGCGTGATCGTCTTCTATGTCCTTCTTGGCCTCCTTTCCGTGGCGGTGCCGGGCCTGCTGAGTTCCGCTGCGCTGGGCCAGCCATTGCGCGTGATGCGTGAAACCATCAGCGCCACCCGCAACGATGGGGACCTGACGCGGCGCATTGAGGTTACCGGCGACCGCGAGGTCGGTCCCACCACAACGGCCTGCAACGACCTGTTGTCCACCTTTCACAGCATTACCACCCGCATCGTATTCAATGCCGCCCAAGTGGCCGAGATGGCCGTCGGCATGAAGGAGGTGGCCGGTAATGCCGAGGAGACCGCGCGCATCGCCCAACAGGCCTAGGAGCATTCCGATCGGGGTGCGCAGATCGTCGAGGAAGCCTCGGCCGAAATCGAACGGATTGCCCGCTCGGTCGAACAGTCTGCGCAGGTGGTGGCGACGTTGGGGGAACGGACCGACGCGATTTCGGGGATCGCCCGCACCATCCATGAAATCGCCGACCAGACCAACCTTCTGGCACGGAACGCCGCCATCGAGGCGACCTACGCCGACGAGCAGGGCCGGGGATTTGCCGTGGTGGCCGTCGAAGTGCGCAAACTGGCAGAGCTTACCAGCACCGCCACGGGCGTGATCACCGTAATCATCGCGGCGATCCAGAGCGAAATACAGAGTGCCATTGCGACCCACGAAATCGCGGAGCTGGCGACCAACATCATGGCGCTGGCCGACCGCATCCTGCCGACTGTTCAGATGCCGCTGCTCGACCGTATCCGTCGAGATCGCCTATGCCATCGCTTGCGATACCGGCGGCTATGTACCTCCGCATACCAGCGTTTCAGGCAGGGCTCACTGGCGGACGAGAAGAAGGACATGGTCGGCAATCGCACCATGCGCATTTTTCCGATCCGGTCGGCAAGCGCTGCAATGCGCATCAGGCCCCTACCTGTTGCAGACTTTTCGTCGCGACACCGGTGAAATCATGCACGATATTTCTGCACCGGTCTTCGTCAAGGGCTACCACTGGGGCGGCTTCCGCGTCGTTTATCGCTCGGAGTGAGCATGGAATGGCGTACCATTTGTGCCGATACAATGCAGCCTGTGGAAGTGAATTGAGGTGGTGACATGTCTGAGTTGCTGAAAAACATTGATGCGCGCACCCGGCTGGCGGGAACCAACAAGCTGGAGATCCTGCTCTTTTCGCTGGGCACTGACTTGCGCACCGGGCGCGAAGAAACTTTCGGCATCAACGTGTTCAAGGTGCGCGAGGTCATGCGTACGCCGCAGATCACCGCAGCACCGGACATGCCCAACGCCGTCAAGGGGATGGTTAGTTTGCGCGGCATCCTCGTCCCGGTGGTCGATCTGGCCGATTTTGTTGGTATGCAGACTGAAAATCACCGCGAGATCATGATTGTCACTGAGTACAACGGCCATACTCAGGGCTTTTTGGTGCAGTCGGTCGATACCATCCTGCGTCTCGACTGGGCCAAGATGCGCGTACCCCCGGAGATGCTGATGGCCAATTTGGGCGGTCTGGTCACCGCCGTGACCGAATTGCAGGACGGCCGTCTGGTGATGATGCTCGATGTCGAGCGCATCCTCTCGGAAACCGCCAAGTACGATGACGACATGATCTTCAACCAGATCCAGCCGCTCGGTAAGGAAGGATTGACCATCCTGTATGCCGATGACTCCTCGGTGGCGCGCGGCCAAATTGAACGAACCCTGAACGCGCTGGGTATCCGCGGCATCTCATCCATGAATGGTCGTCAGGCTTGGGAAGAGTTACAGAAGGTGGCCAACTACGCCGACGCCACCGGCCGGAAGATCAGCGACCTGGTCCAACTGATCCTGACCGACATCGAGATGCCCGAGATGGATGGCTACATCCTGACCAAGAACATTAAGTCCGACCCGCGCTTCGCCGAAATCCCGGTACTGATGCACTCGTCGCTGTCCTCGATGTCCAACCAGCAACTGGGAAAGTCAGTCGGAGTGGATGAGTATGTGCCGAAATTTGAGGCCCAGCGCCTGGCCGAAACCTTGACTCGACTGCTGTTGAACCAAGCGCCTACCGCCCAGGATTGAGGAACGAACCATGCCTACCCATTCCGCCCAAGGCTACCAACCCGCGTCCCTGATGGAAAACGTCGATGCCCGTACCAAGCTGGCGGGCTCGAACCGCATGGAGATACTGCTGTTTTCGCTGGGGACCAACGAAACCTTCGGCATCAACGTCTTCAAGGTGCGCGAGGTCAGCAAGACCCCCAACATCACCAAGTCGCCGCATATGCCACCAGGTGTCGAGGGGCTCATCAGCCTGCGCGGCAACGTCATTCCGGTGGTATCGCTGTCGAAGGCCATGCATCTGACCGATGCGCCATCCCGTCTGGGTGGCTCGATGATGGTGACCGAATACAGCAAGCGCACGCTCGGTTTTCTTGTCCACGATGTCGATCGCATCATCCGCGTCGAATGGGACCAGGTGCGCGCGCCCGAATCGGTTACCAGCGGCACGCATGCCTATATCACCGCCATTACCGAACTCGACAACGGCAAGCTGGTCTCGATCGTCGATGTCGAACAAATCATGGCCAATACCTTTGGCGAGGCCGTGATTGGCCAGATCGACAGCATGGGCGGTGACGAGGAATACGAGGTTTTCTTTGTCGACGATTCAGCGGTGGCCCGCAAGAAGATCGCCGAGGTGCTCGACAAGATGTCTGTCCACCACAAGCATGCGCAGAACGGCATGGAGGCCTGGACACGACTATCGGGCATGGCCTCCCATGCCCAGCAAACTGGCCATAATCTGAAAAACGAGGTCAACCTGATCCTCGTCGATGCTGAAATGCCGGAAATGGATGGTTATGTGCTGACCAAGAATATCAAGTCAGACAAGCGCTTCGATGGCATCCCCGTGGTCATGCATTCCTCGCTGTCGTCCGAAGCCAACCGTTCAATGGGCAAGGCCGTCGGCGTTGACGCCTACGTCGCCAAGTTCGATTCCGAGGCGCTGGCCGATACCCTGCGCCCGCTACTGCTCAAGTCGCAACGCGATTGACCGTCATCACCTGATTCATCCGGAGAACGTTTCATGCCTGCAGATCCCGCCAAAATCAAGTTCCTCGTCGTCGATGATTTCTCGACGATGCGCCGTATCGTTCGCAACCTGCTCAAGGAGCTGGGCTTCACCAATGTGGATGAAGCCGAAGATGGCGCCGTCGCCTGGCAGAAAATCCAGGCAGGCAGCTTCGACTTCATCATCACCGATTGGAACATGCCGAACATGGACGGCCTGACGCTGTTGCAGACCATTCGGGGCAGCGCATCCTACAAGGCGTTGCCGGTGCTGATGATCACTGCCGAGGCCAAGAAGGAAAACATCATCGCCGCCGCCCAGGCCGGTGCTTCGGGTTATATCGTCAAGCCCTTCACGGCTGCGACGCTGAATGAAAAAATGATGAAGATTTTCGAGAAACTGGGTTGGTAAGCGCCATGATCAAGCCGATCAAATTCGACGAATCGGGCGACTCGCAGGATCTGCAGGCGCTCTTCGACAGTATCGCCAACAGCGCCGTCTCGGTAGCGACCGTGCCGGAATCCGATCCTTCAGGGGATTCCGACGATCTACAGGCACTGTTCGACAGCGTGGTCGAACAGGTGGCCGAAACCGCTGACGTAGCCGCGCCGGATACAACCCTTGGCGCCGGTGCAACGCAGGAGGCCGTGTACAACCGTATCGGCCATCTGGCGCGCAATCTGCACGACAGCCTGCGCGAACTCGGCTACGACAAGGCGCTGGAAGAAACCGCGCGGCAGATTCCCGATGCCCGTGAGCGTCTCAACTACATCGCCAAGATGACCGAGCAGGCGGCCAGCCGCGTGCTCAACGCTTGCGATATCGCCATGCCGACCCAGAACGATCTCGACCAGCGCGTCAAGGCGCTGGGCTTCCGTTGGGAGAAGATGTTTGCCAACCAGCTCTCGGTCGATGAGTTCAAGGCGCTGGCGGCCGATTCGCGCGCCTTTTTCCTGGCGGCGCCGATGCCGATCGACATCACCAGGAAGCAGCTCAACGAGATCATGATGGCCCAGGATTTCCAGGACCTCACTGGTCAGGTGATCAAGCGGGTGGTCGAGATGGTGCAGAACATCGAGGGCCAGTTGCTACAGGTGTTGATCGAGGTGATGCCGGAAGAGAGGAAGGCCGCAGCGCCCGAAAACCTGATGAATGGCCCCGTGATTAATTCAGTCGGTCGGAGTGACGTATTGACCAGCCAGGCGCAGGTCGACGACCTGCTGGAAAGTCTGGGGTTCTAGGAGACAGCGATGAGCGACTTTGCCGGAATGGAAGACCTGCTGCAGGACTTTTTGGTCGAAGCGACCGATCTCCTCTCGGGCGTCGACAACAAGCTGGTCGAGCTGGAAAAAAACCCGCAGGACCATGGCCTGCTCAATGACATCTTCCGGGGTTTCCATACCATCAAGGGAGGGGCAGGTTTTCTCAATGCCGCCGAACTGGTGACGCTGTGTCACCTGACGGAAAATCTGTTCGACAAGCTGCGCAACAACGAGATGACGCTCAACAAGGAATTGATGGACGTCATCATGGCCGCTACCGGCATCGTGCGTGACATGTTTGGTACGCTGAAAAGCGGCATGCAGCCATCGTCAGCCGAACCCGATGTGATCGCCCGGCTGAAGGCCGCGTTGGCCGGCCAGTTGATCGTGGCTGCTGCTCCGGTGGCAGCTCCCGCTCCGGCCGCGGCAGCCCCGGTTGCGGCGCCGGCTGCCGGCCCCGATTGGGACAAACTGTTCGGCGCTGTTGCCGGCGTAACGGCTGCAGTTCCAGAGGTCGTTGCCACACCGGCACCGCCTGCCGTGCCGTTGCCTGTGGAAGCGGTGATCCAGCACGCCGTCGGCCGGCGTGGTACCGACAAGCCCGGTTATCAGGGGCCGGCCAGCGGTCGGCGCACCGAGGAAAAATCGCGCGACAACTCGATCCGCGTCGATACCTCGCGGCTCGATCAGGTGCTTAACCTGTCAGGCGAAATCGGCCTGACCAAGAACCGGCTCAACTCGCTGCGCAGTGACATCCTCAACGGCCGCAGCGATACCGATACCCTGCACGCCCTCGACCAGGCCGTCAGCCAGCTCGACCTGCTGGTCTCGGACCTGCAGAACGCGGTGATGAAGACGCGCATGCAACCGATCGGCCGGCTGTTCCAGAAATACCCACGCATCGCCCGCGATCTGGCTCGCAATCTCGGCAAGGACGTCGAGTTGATGCTGGTGGGCGAAGAGACCGAGATCGACAAGACGATGATCGAGGATCTCTCCGATCCGATCATCCACCTGATCCGCAATGCCGTTGACCACGGTGTCGAAAGCCCGGAGGAGCGCCGCGCCAACGGCAAGTCCGAAAAGTCGCAGGTGCGCCTCGAAGCGCGCCAGGAGGGCGACCACATCGTGCTGATCGTCGCTGACGACGGCAAGGGCATGAATCCCGAGCGCTTGCGCGCCAAGGCACTCGAAAAGGGTGTGATCACCGACGAGGAAGCCAACACCATGGACGAGCGCCAGAGCCTGCATCTGGTGTTCCTGCCCGGTTTCTCAACCAAGGATGTCGCCTCCGACGTGTCCGGTCGCGGGGTCGGCATGGACGTGGTGAAGACCAACATCCAGAAGCTCAACGGCAACATCGAGATCAAGTCGGTAGTCGGCAAGGGTACGTCGTTCATCATTTACCTGCCGCTGACACTGGCGATCCTGCCGGTGCTGCTGGTGCAACTGGGCCAGCAGCCTTTCGCCGTGCCGTTGTCGATGGTGCGCGAGATCCTGCCGATCGAGATTTCTCAAGTGCAGGAAGTTGGTGGCCGCGCCACCATGGTGGTGCGTGGAGAAGTCCTGCCGATCTATCCGATTGCCCACCTGTTGGGTTGGACGCCGGAGATGATTCCGGAGTACGGTGTGTTGATGCAAATGGCCGACCACACCTTCATTCTTGCCATCGATGGCTTCATGGGCCGCGAGGATGCGGTGATCAAGTCGTTAGAAGGTTTTCGCCCGAAGGGCGTCGCCGGCGTCACCACGCTGTCCAACGGGCAGATCGTGCTGATCCTCGACATCAAGGAACTCCTAGCTGACATGGGCGACAACCGTGGTGTGCCGCGTTCCGCCT
Source organism: Rhodocyclaceae bacterium (assembly GCA_013426785.1). Classification (GTDB taxonomy): domain Bacteria; phylum Pseudomonadota; class Gammaproteobacteria; order Burkholderiales; family Rhodocyclaceae; genus Sulfuricystis. The sequence continues at coordinate 11,009 of JACDZI010000070.1, forward strand.
TCGTCCCGGTGGAGCAGGTGGCGGCCTGACCCGCCGCAGGTGCCGTCCTGCCAGCGCCGACTTTTCCGCAGCCCGACCATTGCCACATAAACACGCCATGTCGGATCGCCTAGCCGTTCTTCTCCAATACCTCCTGCCGAAGCAGATGCTCACCGTATTCGCCGGAAAACTGGCCGGCACGCGCGGTGGCGCGCCGACCACCCGGCTGATCCGCTGGTTCGTTGGCCGCTATGGTGTGAACATGAGCGAGGCTGCGAATTCCGACATTGCCGCCTATCCCACCTTCAATGAGTTCTTTACCCGGTCGCTCAAACCTGGCGTGCGGCCGCTGGCGCAATCCCCTCTGATTTGCCCGGTCGATGGCGCGATCAGCCAGTTCGGCCGCATCGAGCGTGACCATATTTACCAGGCTAAGGAGCATACCTATTCGACCACTGCGCTGGTTGGCGGTGATGCTGCGCTGGCCCGCCAGTTCGAGGACGGCCAGTTCGCGACGATCTACCTGAGTCCGAAGGATTACCACCGCATCCACATGCCGTGCGCCGGTCGCCTGCTGCGCATGATCCATGTGCCCGGCGATCTGTTCTCGGTCAACCCGGCGACGGCGCGCGGCGTGCCGGGGCTGTTCGCCCGCAACGAGCGGGTGGTGTGCGTGTTCGAGGCGGAGCAGGGGCCGGTGCGCGGGCCCTTCGTCATGGCACTGGTGGGAGCCACCATCGTTGGCAGCATAGCAACGGTGTGGCATGGCGTGGTCAATCCACCGCGTCCCGGAATGATCCGCGACTGGCCCTACGACGCACAGTATATCCGCCTGCAGCAGGGCGACGAGATGGGGCGCTTCCTGCTTGGCTCGACCGTCGTGCTGCTATTCCCGCGGGAATGGGACACAAGCTTCAACCCGGACTGGGGGGTGGCCCGACCGGTGCGCATGGGGGAGGTGATGGCATGATCAACATGAATTACATTCGCGCCCCTTTGGTTCCCAGTTGCCCAGTCAGGAGCAATTTGCCGATCAACTTTTCGGGAAAACACGTTGTAGCTAACGACTGGACACTCACTGTTCGCAGAATTACTCGTATCAAGACACCAGCACACTTCTTCATCATGGAAATAGATCACTACCAGATGATCGGGTAAGCCGTATCGGGAGCGACATTCCTTGGTATCACCGACAACCGTCCCGCCCGAGTTGTTCTCGGCGTCGTTGTCCTCGACCCCGGATACTTCTGCGCTAACTTTCATGCAGAGGGACGGTCAGCACCCCTGATGATGAAAGAAACTGCGGGTGTTCTGGCGCTTGAGGGCTGAGGTCGCGAAAATCTTTGATGGCATCGACCGCGAAAGCTAACTCGACCGGCCGCCATTCACTCGTACCCCGGATTGCATGGCACGGACCGTAAGGGCCGTGGGCAGCGCACGTTCAAAAGAGCCGTCGCACCGCGATAGGCCGTTGAATGGAAGCGTCCTTGGGCGACAGCACGATCCGAATGATAGTGCGGTTACTCAAGGAGAGCATCATGGACATTACCCCGATCCATAAACGGGTGATTGGTCTGGACATTCACCAGAACAAAATCAGCGCCTGTGCCATTGCCGAGCAGCCCGACGGCACGATGACAGTGGAGCATCGAGAATTTGGCGGTTTCAAACGAGACCGCAAGGCCTTGGCGCAATGGGTGTGGGAGTTTGCGCCGGATGTGGTGGTGATGGAGAGCACGGGGATTTACTGGAAGAGTCCGTATGCGGCGCTGGAGGAA
>JACDZI010000071.1 GCA_013426785.1 Rhodocyclaceae bacterium
CTCATTTCGCCGCTGCCAATGAAAATCTCGGCGCCTTGTTCAGCGTTTCCCTAACTGACTGTTCAAGCGTTAGGCGCTCTGCATCACAATCCAGAATGCCGACATCAAAGCCCTTGCTGCGACAGGATTCGGCCAGCAACAAAGACCAAGTCGGCGGCTCTATTGCAGAATAGGTTTTAGCGAGATCCTGATAGGCTTTGGCCGAGGAATCGGGGTTAATGAAAAGCGCATCCATGGCTAGGGGGAGTTTTCGAGGGAGTGGCATTGTACCCCCCCCCCCGCATAAATTACATTGAGGCCATTCAATATTTACCCAACTTGGGTGATGCTTGATGATTCATCCGCCCTTGCTTTTGCTATTTCACGCTCTTGCAACAATTGCATTACTTTGCCCACAGAGTCTTGAAGATTCAGGAATTCGGTATCGACCACAAGCTCCGGCTTCAATGGCTCTTCGTAGGGAGAATCTATCCCGGTGTAGTTCTTTATCTCGCCAGCACGCGCCTTCTTGTACAAACCTTTCACGTCACGCTGCTCGCAAGTTGCCAGGCTGGCCTTGCAGTAGACCTCAAGGAAGTCACCATGCGGCATGAGGTTACGCACCATTTCGCGGTCGTCACGGAACGGGCTGATGAAGCAGTTCTTCGACAGCATGGGCCAAGGTGGATTTGCCGGCACCGGAAAGCCCGGTAAACCAGAGGACGCAAGACTTGTGGCCATTGAGTTGTTCGCGCCGCTCGCGCGTCACTGTGGCCTGATGCCAGACGACATTTTCCGCCATGATCACCCCTTGTAATAGCCGCGATACCAGGCGACGAAGTTCGCTACCCCTTGCTCGACCGGCGTCGCCGGCTTGTAGCCGAACTGCTCGACGAGGTCGGTTACATCGGCGTAGGTGTCCGGCACATCGCCGGGTTGCAGGGGCAGCAATTCCATTTCAGACTTCCGGCCAAGCGCCTTCTCGATGGCGGCGATGTAGTCCATCAACTCCACCGGGCTGTTGTTGCCGATGTTGTAGACCCGCCAGGGCGCCGTGCTCGTGCCGGGATCGGGGCTTGCTCCGTTCCAGTGAGGGTTGGATTGGGCCGACTGGTCGAGCACGCGGATCACCCCTTCGACAATATCGTCGATGTAGGTGAAATCCCTGCGGTGCTTGCCGTAATTGAAAACCTGGATCTTTTCTCCGGCGAGGATGGCCTGGGTGAATTTGAACAAGGCCATGTCCGGACGGCCCCAGGGGCCGTAGACGGTAAAGAAGCGCAACCCGGTCGTGGGCAGGTTGTAAAGATGGCTGTAGGTGTGGGCCATCAACTCGTTGGCTTTCTTGCTGGCGGCGTAGAGGCTCAACGGGTGGTCGACGTTGTGGTGCACCGAGAAGGGCATAGTCGTGTTGGCGCCATAAACGCTCGAACTGCTGGCGTAGACCAGGTGTTCCACGCCGTTGTGTCGGCAGCCTTCAAGGATCTGGGCGAAGCCGACGATGTTGCTGTCGATGTAGGCGAGCGGGTTCTCGATTGAATAACGCACGCCAGCTTGGGCGGCGAGATTAACGACACGCTGCGGCTGGTAGGTGGCGAAAGCGTTTTCGATGGCCTGACGGTCGGCCAAGTCGATGCGCAGATGTGTGTAGTGCGGATGGTCGGCATGCCGCGCCAGCCGCGTTTCCTTGAGCGCCGGGTCGTAGTAGTCGTTGTGGTTGTCGATGCCGATGACCGTATCGCCACGTTCCAGCAGCCGCAGGGCAAGGGCGGAACCGATGAAGCCGGCGGAACCGGTGACGAGGATTTTGCCTCCAGCCGAGCTTCCGCCCTTAACGTTCGCTGCGCTCACATTAGCTTGCGCCGCAATTTCGCTTGCGCTCATTGTCATGACTCACTGGCTTGAATTATTTTGAGATGCTTGCTGGTGCCATATTCAAGCAATAACCGATCATCCGTCATCAGTATCGCTCCGCAATGGCGAGCCGTCGCAGCGATAATACGGTCAGCGGGATCGGCATGCAAAATCCCGGGCAGACGCGTACTTGCGACGGCAATCTCGGGAGTCAGAGGGATGAGTCGAATCGCGGGTGGTGCCAAGGCTGCCTGTACCCACTCACCCACATCGCGATCGAGAACCAGCCGCCCCTTGCTCACGTGCATGGCGACTTCCCATGGGGAAATAGCTGAAACTAGTACTGCCGCTTGTTCCATGGAGCGCCGAATTGCCTTGCGTGCCTTGGGACCAAGCCGATCACTGCCGTTGAGCAGCCATACCCAGGCATGGGTATCCAGCAATACCAGGCTCACGTGGCTGCATCCCAATGGGCATCGACGGGAGCTACGATGTCGGATTCGGATAAAACACTGCCCGCCAGTGCGCCAAATAGCTCGCCTTCAGCGGGAATCGGCACCAATTTGGCTACCGGCTTGCCGCGTTTGGTGATAACCAGAGGTTCGCGCTGCGTGGCAACATTATCCAGAATCTGGAGGCATTTCGCCTTGAACTCGCCGGCACCGATGACTGCTTCCATCTCGCACCTCTATAGTCACTTGATATGGTCACATCCTAGCACAAGCTAGAGCGAGCTTTTTCTTCATCTCGGCGTCTCACCAGCGCCGACTTTTCAGAGCGCTTCGCGGATGCGCAAGAAACGCGGAAAACGCGGGATGCCGTTGCGGGTCAGTTCCCGATAGCGGTAGGTAACCTGAGTTCCAAGCGGTGGGGGATTGCGCCGTTGTCCATCCGTGAAACCGCTGCCGATGGCAAAGCGCTTACCGTCAGGCATTGCCACCTGTAGCGCGCCGAGCAACCCCGCGTACTTGCCCTTGCCGGGCAGGTGAGCGATCACCTTGGCTTCCGCGTCGAGCCAGGGGGTGACCTTGAGCAGGCTGGCGGATCGGCCGGTTTCATAGGGGGCATCCGCACGATGCAGCATCAGCCCCTCGCCACCGCCACGCACCACTTCGTCGAGCTTCTTTTGCAGCGCGCGGGCATCCGGCAGGCGAAACTGTTCCACCGCTTGCAACCACGGCGACCTGGCGGCAGCGGTAACCGCCCGGATCTGTTCGATCCGCTCGGTGAAGCTGCCCGCTGCCTCGGGCAGTTCGAAGATCATGTAGCGCACCTGCCGCCATGCTGCGTCATCGGGTGTTTCACGCCGGACGATGCCGGAAAGTTCGTCAAAGCGCCCACGACCGAGCCAGAGTTCGCCGTCGAGCGGCTGCGCTGGCAGCGCGCCGACAAACCAGTCCGGGGCCTTGACGGGATTGCCGCTGCGAAAGCGTAACTGGCGACCGTCCCAATGGGCACGTACCCCGTCGAACTTTTCACTGACCCAGTATTGCGCGACATCGACATTGCCCGTGTAACGTTCGGCCAGCAGCAGCGGCAGCTCTGCGGCAAACGCCGGCAGGGTGAGCCACAGCGCCAGCCAGGAGAGCAGGTAGCGGAGCAAGATCAGTCGCTGCCGAACAGATCGCGGGTGAACACTTTCTCCGCGACATCGGCCAGCGCCGGGGAGCGGCGATTGGCGATGATCACATCCGCCTCACGCTTGAAAGTGGCCAGGTCATTGACCACCCGCGACTTGTAGAACTCCGCGTCCTTGAGCACCGGTTCATGGACGATGACCTCGATGCCCTTGGCCTTGATGCGTTTCATGATGCCCTGGATGCTGGAGGCACGGAAGTTGTCCGAGCCCGCCTTCATGATCAGCCGATAGACGCCGACCACCTTCGGCTGTTTGCGGATGATCGCGTCGGCGATGAAGTCCTTGCGGGTGGTGTTGGATTCGACGATGGCGTGGATCAGGTTCTGCGGCACCTCTCGGTAGTTGGCGAGGAGCTGCTTGGTGTCCTTGGGCAGGCAGTAGCCGCCGTAGCCGAAGCTGGGGTTGTTGTAGAAATGGCCGATGCGCGGGTCGAGGCAAACACCGTCGATGATCTGGCGGGTATCCAGGCCATGGGTGGCAGCGTAGGTATCGAGTTCGTTGAAGTAGGCGACGCGCATGGCCAGATAGGTGTTGGCGAACAGCTTGACCGCCTCGGCTTCGGTGCTGTCGGTGAACAGGGTGGGGATGTCCTGCTTGATGGCGCCCTGCTTCAGCAGATTGGCGAAGGTTTCGGCGCGGGCGCTGCGTTCGCCGACGACGATGCGCGAGGGATGCAGGTTGTCGTAGAGAGATCGCCCTTCGCGCAGGAATTCCGGGGAAAAGATCAGGTTCGCTGTGCCCAACGCCACCCGGGTGCGCGCCGTATAGCCGACCGGCACGGTGGATTTGATCACCATCACCGCTTGCGGGTTGATGGCCATCACATCGCGGATGACGGCCTCGATGGATTTCGTGTTGAAGGTGTTGGTGTCGGGATCGTAGTCGGTGGGGGTGGCGATGATAACGAAGTCGGCCCCGGCGTAGGCGTCCTGCTTGTCCAGCGTAGCGCGGAAGTTGAGAGGCTTATTCTTCAGGTAGTCCTCGATTTCGGCATCCTCGATCGGGGATTGCTGGCGATTCAGCATCGCGATTTTTTCGGGAACGATGTCCAGACAAACCACTTCGTTATGTTGGGCGAGCAGCACGCCGTTGGACAGACCGACATATCCCGTGCCGGCAATGGCGATTTTCATGGCGGGTTCCCCTTGTTGATTTGCCAGTTGCGCCACAGCGCGCCGCCAAAGATCTTCCAGACCGGCCCGCCGTGGGTTTGGATGTTTTCCAGCGCACTTTCCTTCATGACCTTCAGCATCAGGTGGGCAAGGCCGAAAAGTTCATGCCGGGCGTGCTGCCGCGGATGGCTGAAGTCGCAGGCAGGCTGCCCAGGATGACATGCCAGCGCTTCACGCGCCAGCGCATCCACTTCTGCCGCATCATCCCAGTCGATGCCCAGCGCAATGCCCTTGCGCACGATTTCTAGTTCGAGTTGTTCCGCCTCGCGGGAGAAATTTTCGAAGCCGCTCATGGCTTGCCTTTCCGTGCTGGTTTCGCCGTCCCGCCAGCGCCGACTTTTTTCAAGAGAGGTGCCAGGTAGCGGCCGGTGTAGCTGGCTTTGATTTGTGCCACAGACTCAGGCGTGCCAGTCGCAATGATGCGGCCGCCGCCGTCGCCACCTTCGGGGCCGAGATCGACGACCCAGTCCGCCGTCTTGATGACGTCAAGGTTGTGCTCGATCACCACCACTGTATTGCCGTGGTCGCGCAGGCGGTGCAGCACCTTGAGCAGCAGTTCGATGTCCGCAAAGTGCAGGCCGGTAGTCGGCTCGTCGAGGATGTAGAGGGTGCGGCCGGTGTCGCGCTTGGAGAGTTCCAGCGCCAGCTTGACGCGCTGCGCCTCGCCACCAGAAAGGGTGGTCGCCGATTGGCCAAGCTGGATGTAGGTGAGGCCGACATCGATCAGCGTCTGCAGCTTGCGAGCAACGACGGGTACCGCCGAGAAAAACTCGTGGGCCTGCTCGACCGTCATCTGCAGCACTTCGTAGATGGTCTTGCCCTTGTAGCGAATTTCGAGCGTCTCGCGGTTGTAGCGCTTGCCGTGGCAGACGTCGCAGGGCACAAAGATGTCGGGCAGGAAGTGCATCTCCACCTTGATCATGCCATCGCCCTGGCAGGCCTCGCAGCGGCCACCCTTGACGTTGAAGGAGAAACGGCCCGGCCCGTAGCCGCGTTCGCGCGCTTGCGGCACGCCGGCGAACAGTTCGCGGATCGGCGTCAGTAGACCGGTATAGGTGGCCGGGTTGGAACGCGGCGTGCGGCCGATCGGGCTCTGGTCGACGTTGATCACCTTGTCGAAGAATTCGAGACCGAGGATTTCGCCGTGCGCCGCCGGCTCGAGTGCCGAGCCGTAAAGATGGCGTGCGCAGGCGGCGTAGAGCGTGTCGTTGATCAGCGTGCTCTTGCCCGACCCCGAGACGCCGGTGATGCAGGAAAACAGGCCGACCGGCAATTCCAGTTCGACCTGCTTGAGGTTGTTGCCGCTGGCGCCGAGGATCTTCAACTGGCGCAGCGGGTTCGGGGCCGTCCGTGGCGCCGGAATCTCGATGCGGCGACGACCGGCAAGATAGTCGCCGGTCAGCGAATCGCGGTTCGCCACCACCTCGGCCGGCGTGCCCTGGGCAACGATGCAGCCGCCGTGCTCGCCCGCTCCCGGCCCCATGTCGACAACGAAATCGGCCGACTCGATCGCCTCCTGGTCGTGCTCGACGACGATCACGGTGTTGCCGATGTCGCGCAGCCGCACCAGCGTTTTCAGCAGCCGCGTATTGTCGCGCTGGTGCAGGCCGATGCTCGGCTCGTCGAGCACATACATCACGCCGGTGAGGCCCGAGCCGATCTGCGAGGCGAGGCGGATGCGCTGCGCCTCGCCGCCGGACAGTGTCTCGGCCGAGCGGTCGAGCGACAGGTAGTCCAGGCCGACGTTGATGAGGAAGGACAGCCGGCTGGTGATCTCCTTGACGATCTTTTCGGCTACCTGGGCGCGGTGGCCGGTCAGTTGCAGGAGATTGAAGAAGTCGCGGCAGTCGATCAGCGCCAGGCGGCTGACGTCGTTGATCGTCTGGCCGCCGACCAGCACATGGCGCGCCTCGCGCCGCAGGCGGGCACCGCCGCATTCCGGGCAGGGTCTGTTATTAAGGTATTTAGCCAGTTCCTCTCTCACCATCTGGCTGTCGGTTTCTCGATAACGCCGTTCCAGGTTGGGGATGATGCCCTCGAAGGCGTGCGAGCGATCGAAGCGCGTGCCCTTTTCGTTGAGGTACTTGAAGCGAATCTGCTCATTGCCGGAACCGTAGAGCACGATCTTGCGCGTCGACTCCGGCAGAGCCTCGAACACGGTGTCGATGTCGAAGCCATAGTGTTCGGCCAGCGATTCGAGCATCTGAAAATAGAACTGGTTGCGCTTGTCCCAGCCCTTGATCGCGCCCGCCGCCAGACTCAAATGCGGATAGGCGACCACCCGCGCCGGGTCGAAGAACTGGATCTGGCCGAGGCCGTCGCATTCCGGACAGGCGCCCATCGGGTTGTTGAAGGAGAACAGGCGCGGTTCGAGTTCCTGCAGCGCGTAGCCGCAGTGCGGGCAGGCGAACTTGGCCGAAAACAGGTGCTCAACGCCCGAATCCATCTCGACGGCGAGGCTGCGCCCTTCGGCGTGCATCAGCGCGGTTTCGAAACTCTCCGCCAGCCGCTGGCGCTGGTCGGCACGCACCTTGAGGCGGTCGACAACGACATCGACCGAGTGCTTGTGCGACTTAGCCAGCCTGGGCAGCGCATCGATGTCATGTACCTTGCCATCAACGCGCAGACGCACGAAGCCCTGCGCCTTGAGTTCGGCGAACAGTTCCAGTTGCTCGCCCTTGCGGTTGGCCACCACCGGCGCAAGGATCATCAGCTTCGTATCCTCCGGCAGCGCCAGCACATGGTCGACCATCTGCGACACACTCATCGCCTCAAGGGCAACACCATGCTCGGGGCAGTGCGGGGTGCCGGCGCGCGCGTAGAGCAGACGCAGGTAGTCGTGGATCTCGGTGACCGTGCCGACCGTCGAGCGCGGGTTGTGGCTGGTGGCCTTCTGCTCGATGGAAATGGCGGGCGACAACCCTTCGATCAGGTCGACGTCGGGTTTTTCCATCAATTGCAGGAACTGGCGGGCGTAGGCCGACAGCGATTCAACGTAGCGGCGCTGCCCCTCGGCATAAAGCGTATCGAAGGCGAGCGACGACTTGCCCGAGCCGGACAACCCGGTAATCACCGTCAGGCGGTTGCGCGGCAGGTCGAGGTTGATGTTCTTGAGGTTGTGCGTTCGCGCGCCGCGAATCTTGATGAAGTCCATGCAAAAAAGTGTTGTTGGCAACAGGTTCGCCACTATACGCTCCGACAGATTACGTTTTTATGCTTAAATGCATTTATGCGCACCACCGTCGATCTCTCCGATGAACTGTTCCGCCGCGTCAAGGCGGAGGCAGCCTTGCGTGGGCGAAAGTTCAAGGACCTGGTCGAGGAAGGCTTGCTGCGCGTTCTTGACCAACCAGAGACCATTACACCTACTGCCCCCCTACCCTCCATGCATGATTTGATGAAGGATTGCTGTGGCGTGGCGGAACCGACCCCGCCCGACTACGCCTCCAATCCCGCCCATCTGGACGGTTTCGGGCAGTGAGTGCGATGCAACGCGGCATTCTGCTCGATACCGGTCCCCTGGTTGCCTATTTTTGCCCAACCGATCGCTTCCATGCCTGGGCGGTGAGCCAGTTCTCCACCTTCACCGCGCCCTTTATCACCTGCGAACCGGTACTCGCCGAAAGCTGTTTCCTGCTTGCCCGCGCCGGCGTACCGCCGCAGCGCATTCTGGGCAAGCTGTCCCAAGGCGTATTCCGCATCGGTCTGGGGGTTGAGCGCGAATCCGCTGCCCTCGCGACATTGATGCAGCGCTACGCGGATTTGCCAATGTCGCTTGCGGATGCCTGCATGGTGCGTCTGGCGGAAACGCAACCCGGTCCGCTATGCACGCTTGATGGCGATTTTCGCATCTACCGTCGGCACGGTCGCCAGCCACTGGACTTGATCATTCCCGATACGATGAGTATGGGAAAATAGCGTCATCCAGATACGACACTCAAACTCTTAGGGAGGAAACATGGCATCGGTCAATAAAGTCATTCTGGTCGGCAATCTGGGAGCGGACCCCGAAATGCGCTACCTGCCCAGCGGCGAGGCGGTGGCCAACCTGCGCCTTGCCACGACTGACACATGGAAGGACAAGGATGGAGGCAAGCAGGAAGCAACCGAATGGCACCGCGTGTCATTTTTTGGCCGTCAGGCCGAGGTCTGCGGTCAATATCTGAAAAAAGGCAGTCAGATCTACGTCGAAGGCTCGATCCGCACCCGCAAGTGGCAGGACAAGGAGGGTCAGGAGCGCTACACCACCGAAATCCGCGGCGACCGCATGCAAATGCTGGGGGGACGTCAGGGTATGGGCGACGCGCCTCCGCGCGAGAGCGGCGACAGTCGGCCGGCACCGGCGAAAGCCCAGCAGCCCGCCCCAAGCAGCAACTTCAACGATTTCGAGGACGACATTCCCTTCTAGGGCATGAAAAAACTGCGCCGGCTGCGCGAAGTCTCGCCACGCGACCTGCTGGTCGTCGCTCTGCCACTGCTGCTGGTGGTGCTGGCAGGTTTCTGGCTGGCGTCGCGTTACATCCGCCCGGCGCCACCCGATACCCTGATCCTCGCCACCGGCGGCGAAGGCGGCGCCTACCAGCGCTACGGCGCCGCCTACAAGGACGCACTGGCGCGCTACGGTATTCGCGTCATCGAGCAGCCGACGGCAGGCTCAACCGAAAACCTCGAAAAATTGCGCGATCCGGAACAGGAGGTCGATGCCGCTTTCATCCAGGGCGGCACGGCGCGCGTCCAGGAGGAGGACAGCCTGTACACCCTGGGCGGTCTGTACAACGAGCCGCTGTGGATTTTCTACCGCGATGACCTCGGTCCCACCGAGCAACCGGTTCTCACCCGCATCAACGAACTGAAAGGGCGGCGCATCGCCATCGGCGGCACGGGCAGCGGTACACGCCATCTCGCCCTCGAATTGCTGACCACCAACCAGATCAGCGAGAGCAACAGCCGGCTACTCGACATTGGTGGGCTCGATCTGCTGCAGGTCTTCAGCAAGCACCGCATCGATGCGGCTTTCGTCGTCGGCACAGCGCAATCAGCGGCTATCTGGACCCTGTTGCACACCCCGGGGCTGCGCCTGATGAGCCTCGCGCATGCGGAAGCCTACACGCGCCGTCTGCCCTACCTGACCAAACTTATTCTGCCGCGCGGAGCCATCGATGTCGCAACCGACCTGCCGCCGCGCGACATCCAGATGGTCGCGGCCACGGCCACTCTGGTGGTGCGGGAAGAGACCCATCCAGCGCTAATCGACCTGTTGATGCAGACCATGCAGGAAGTGCATGGTGGGGCCGAGATTTTCCAGAAAACAGGAGATTTCCCCCGTCCCGCCAGCGCCGACTTTCCGCTGTCGCCCGAAGCCGCGCGCTACTACAAATCCGGCACACCATTCCTGCAGCGTTACCTGCCGTTCTGGGCGGCGACGCTGGTCGACCGCATGGTGGTGATGCTGATTCCCCTCATTGCCGTGCTCATTCCGGTGATGCGGATCGCGCCGCCACTGTATGGCTGGCGCATCAAGTCGCGCATCTACCGGCGTTACGGCGAATTGAAGTTCCTCGAGGCGGAACTGGAAAGCGACCCGGCGCGACATACCAAGTCCGAATGGCTGGCGCGCGTCGACGCCATCGAGCACGATGTCAACCACCTGCCGGTGCCGCTGGCCTTCAGCGACATGCTTTACACCCTGCGCAGCCACATCCTGCTGGTGCGCGAGGCGATCACCAAGACCGCTACAAGCGCTTGATCTTGTCGAGCAGGGCCGTGGTCGAGCGCTCGTGGCGGAAGGGAATCGAGCAAACCTTGCCACCCCAGCCCGTCACTTCGGTCGCGCCGATGATGCGATCAACCGGCCAGTCGCCACCCTTGACGAGGACGTCGGGCCGGCAAGCGAGGATGCGCGCGCGCGGCGTGTCCTCATCGAACCAGGTGACGAGCGAAACGCTTTCCAACGCTGCCATTACCGCCATGCGGTCTTCAAGCGGGTTGACCGGCCGATCGTCCCCCTTGCCGAGGCGCTTGACGGAAGTATCCGAATTCACCGCCACCAGCAGGCTGGCACCCAGCGCCCGGGCCTGGGCCAGGTAGGTCACATGACCGCGATGCAGGATATCGAAGCAACCATTCGAGAATACCAGCGGTCGCGGCAAGGCGGCGACCCGCGCCGCCAGTTCATCCGGCGCGCAGCATTTGGCTTCGAAAACCGGCGCGGGAAAACTCACTTCGTCGCCGTTGCGTCGGCCTTTTTTGCCGACGGCGAATCGAGACGGCGCGCTTCGTCCTCGCTGACCACTTCGAAGACTCGTACCACTTTCAGCACGCCCGCAGTGGTGCGGGCGATTTCGACGGCGGCAGCCGACTCCCGTTGCGTCACCAGGCCGAGCAGATAGACGACGGCGGCCTCGGTGACCACCTTGACATGCACCGGCGATACCTGGCCCGCATCAATCAGGCGCGCCTTGACCTTGGAGGTAATGTAGGCATCGTTGCTGCGATTCGCCAGCGTGCTGATGGTGCCGGTACGGAGTTCATTACTGATTGCTTTGACGTTCGGCACACCGGTGACAATCTTCTCGATCTCGGCCCTGGCGTCGACGTCCGGCACCTCGCCGGTCAGCAACACACTGCGGTTGTAGCTGGTAATGTTGACATGCACGCGATCGCCGTACTTTTCCGCAATGCGATTGCCGGCGCGGATCTCGATCCCTTCGTCGGTAACCTGCACCTCTGATTGCCGTCGATCGACATACATGAGCGCACCGGCCCCAACGCCAACGGCAGCCACGCCGACACAACCGGCCAGGACGGGAACTAGGGCAGCGACCAGCAAGAGGGTACGGGAATGTTTCATTGGTTTTCTCCGAGAATGAGGCTGTCAATCCCGTCGCACAGGCAATGGATCGTCAGCAGATGAACTTCCTGGATGCGCGCCGTGCGGTCCGCAGGCACGCAGAGGTGAATATCGTCAGGCTGCAATTGCGCCGCGATCTTGCCGCCGCCCCTTCCAGTGAGGGCTACGACGCGCACGCCACGCGCGTGGGCAGCATCGATGGCGACCATTACGTTAGATGAATTGCCCGAGGTGGAGATCGCCAGCAGCACGTCACCGGGCCGGCCGAGGGCAGCCACCTGCTTGGCGAAGACCTGCGCGAAGCTGTAGTCGTTGGCGATCGAAGTGAGCGTCGAAGTATCGGTGGTCAGCGCGATGGCCGCCAGGGGGGGGCGCTCGCACTCGAAGCGGTTGAGCAACTCGGCGGCGAAATGCTGGCTGTCAGCCGCCGAGCCGCCATTGCCGCAGGCCATTACCTTGCCACCGGCGCGCAGGGCCGTCGCCATGGCTCGCGCAGCCGTTTCAATGGCGACTGCCATGGCAACATGCGCCGCTTGCTTGACGGCGTTGCTTTCGTCGAAGTGTTGCTGAATACGTTGTGCCAGACTCATGGTCGGCCGATTCTAACCAACTCAGTTGTCCCGGCTGGCGCGGAATAAAGGGTCAAAGCACGACGAATACCTCGATTCGTATTCGCTTCCAGGGATTGCGGTGCGCGACGAGTTCCGCGATGCGACCTTCGACGCGTTCGCCACGATCCATTGCCGCTGCGACGGCTTCGTTCTCAACCCGCGGCAGATAACCCAGTTGCAAGCCACGCCATTCGACCCGCACGGCGCGCGGATCGTGGGGGTTGTCGGGTTCGCGCACCAGATCCAGCGCGTCGCCCACGGCAAGCCGGTCCCATAGCGCATTGCCGGCGTGGTACTGGAAGCCGGCCAGCGGCGAGCTCTGCACCAGCAGTTTCACCGTTTGCGCCTGCACAGACAAGCAAACCACGAGTAGCAGGCTAGCCAGCGTCAAACGCATTCTTGAGCCATTCCAGATGATCTCCGTCAATCAGCACACAGTCAAAGCGGCAATCACCCTCGCCATGCCTTACCAACCAGTGGCGGGCAGCCAGAATCAACCGTTTCTGCTTGGCACTGCTGTCCGGTTAAATGAAGGGTCGAATCTCTGAAAGCCATGACTGAA
>JACDZI010000072.1 GCA_013426785.1 Rhodocyclaceae bacterium
ATCAAATCACGGTTTGCAGCAACTTTGGAATGTTCAAGTGAGGAAAATAGGATCATGGCTTCCTGGGCTAGCGGGCGTTGGGGAAGAACAACTGTTCGCCGCCGATCTTGTAGTCGGCAATGGCCTTCTGCCCATCCGGCGAGACTACCCAGTCGATGAACTTCTGGCCATCGCCCTGCTTGACGTGCGCATGCCTGGCCGGATTGACGAGGATGACCCCGTACTGGTTGAACAGCCGGTTGTCGCCTTCGACCAGGATGGCCAGTTCGCCATGGTTCTTGAAGTTCAGCCAGGTGCCGCGGTCGGCGAGGATGTAGGCGTTCATCGAGGCGGCGGTATTTAGCGCAGGCCCCATGCCGGAGCCGGTATCGCGGTACCACGGACCTTTTTTCGCATCGAGATCGACGTCAGCCGCTTTCCAGTACCGCAGCTCGGCGGCGTGGGTGCCGCTCTTGTCGCCGCGCGAGACGAAGGCCGCCTTGCCGGCCTCGACGCGCCGCAATCCTTCGAGGATGTCCCTGCCGGCGGCCTTGGCCGGATCGACCTTCGGTCCGATGAGGATGAAGTCGTTGTACATCACTTCCTGGCGCTTGACGCCGAAGCCTTCGGCGACAAATTTCTCCTCGGCGGCCTTGTCATGCACGAACACCACGTCGGCATCGCCGCGCCGCGCCAGATCGAGCGCCTGGCCGGTGCCGAGCGCGACGACACGTACCTTGATGCCGCTTTCCTTTTCAAACGCGGGCAACAAGTGGCCGAACAAGCCCGATTGTTCGGTGGAGGTGGTCGAGGCAACGGTGATGCTGCGTTCCTGGGCCTGGAGGGTACCGGCGAACAGCAGGCTGGCACTGCAAAGGGTAGCGATGAAGTGACGACTAGAAAAAATCATGGGGTTTCCTCCTGGATGAAATTGCGTGCGGCAGTGGTGCGGGGTTGGCAAAAAAACGCGTCGGCAGGCGTCTGCTCGACGACGCGTCCACCTTCGAGATAAATCACTTCCTCGGCGATGCGGCGCGCCTGACCGAGGTTGTGGGTGGTCATGACGATGCGCGTGCCGCCGGCGGCGATCTCGTGGATGATGCGCTCGACTTCCCTGCTGCTGCCAGGGTCTAGGCTGGCGGTCGGTTCGTCGAGGAACAGTACCTGCGGTTCCAGGGCCCAGGCGCGGGCGAGGGCAACGCGCTGTTGCTCGCCCCCGGACAGGCAGCGGGCCTGGCGAGCGGCGATGCCGGTCAGTCCCACCCGGGCGAGCGCATCCAGCGCCCGCTGGTGGCATTCGGCGGCGGCAAAGCCGCGCAGCTTGAGGGCGTATTCGATGTTGGCCAGCGCCGTGGTGCGCAGCATCACCGGCCGCTGGAACACCATGCCCTGGGTGAGGGTTTGCGGCCAGTCCAGATGGCCGCTGCTGGGCCTCAGCAGGCCGTGCATCAGGCGCAGCAGCGTGCTTTTGCCGGCGCCGTTGGGGCCAATGATCGCCGTCCTGCCAGCGCCGACTTTTAGCGTTACTTCGACGATGATCGCCACATTTTTTTCGGAGAGGCCGAGTTGGTGGAGTTGCAGCCAGCCCATCGTCAGCCCCAGTGCCGTTCCGCCCACTGGCGCAGGACGAAAGCGGCCGTATTCACCAGCAGCACCACGGCGATCAGGATCAGGCCGAGGGCGAGCGCCAGCGGCAGGTCGCCCTTGCTGGTTTCCAGTGCGATGGTGGTGGTCATCACGCGGGTCAGGCTGTCGATGTTGCCGCCGACGATCATCACCGCTCCCACTTCCGCGACCGCGCGGCCGAAGCCGGCGAGGCCGGCGGTACTGAGCGAAAAGCGGCTGTCCCACAGCAGGGTTTGCGCCGAGCGGGTGCGACTGGCACCGAGGCTGCGTAACTGTTCCCGATGCTCCAGCCAGGCGTCCTCGATCACCTGCCGGGTCAGTGCCGTGACGATGGGCAGGATCAGGATGGTCTGTGCGATTACCATGGCCTGTGGAGTAAACAAAAGGCCGAAGGAACCAAGCGGGCCGGCCCGCGACAGCAGCAGATAGACCAGCAGGCCGACGACGACGGGCGGCAGTCCCATCAACCCGTTGAACAGTACGATCAGCGGACGCCGGCCGGGAAATCGTCCGACCGCCAGCAGTGCGCCAATCGGCATGCCGAACAGGCAGGCGAGGAGGGTGGCAGTGAAACTGACTTGCAGGCTCAGCAGGACTATGGCCATCAGTTTGGCGTCACCGACAGCGACAAGACTCCCTGCCAATCCCAGGCTGGTCGAGATTTCGTACATAAGGTCAATGAGGTTAAAGTAGCGGTACGAAAGCGCGAATATGTCGAAACTTGCCAAATCAAATACTGTTGAGCCGGTGGCTCGCATTCCGAGTCTGCGCTGGTACTGGGATTTCGGTGTCGTGCTTTCCGAGGGGGAGCCACGCCGACTGTTGAGTCTGTTGTCGGCCCTGCTGGAAACCCCGGCATTGGGACAGGCGGCCAGGACCGCAGGCATCTCTTATCGCGCCGCCTGGGGGTTGTTGCGGCGTTGCGAGGCTGAACTCGGCCTGCCGCTGGTCATGATGGAGCGAGGAAGAGGGTCGCGCCTGACGGCGCTTGGTGAGTCGCTCCTCAATATGGACGGCGCGGCACGGCAGGCACTGAGCGAAGTGCATGCTGCCTGGGAGGAGCGCATGAGGATTTTGCTGGCACCGGCACTGGAAACAGGAAGTTCGGGGCAACTACGTCTTCGCGTATTTGCCAGCCACGATCTTGCCCTGGCCGACTGGATGGAGCATGGCCGCCGCGTGCCGATCGACGTCACTTGGCGCGGCAGCGAAGAAACGCTGGCGGCTCTGGGACGTGGTGAATGTGATGTGGCCGGTTTCCACGTGCCGGAATCCTGGACGTCGGCACAACTCGTTGCCTGGCTGTCCCGGTGGCTGAAGCCCCGGTTGCATGTCTGCCTGCCGGTGATGCGGCGTCGGCAAGGCTTGATCGTTGCCGCAGGCAATCCGCTCGGCCTCCAATCGCTGGCCGACGTGGCTGCGCGCGGTGCGCGCATGGTCAACCGGCAACGCGGTTCGGCGACGCGCAATCTGATCGACCAGTTGTTTGCCGTCAATGACATCGATCCGTGCAGTGTCGATGGCTATGCCCACGAGGAATTCACGCATGATGCGGTCGCTGCGACGGTCGCCAGTGGCCAGGCGGATGCAGGTTTTGCCATCGAGGCAGCAGCAGCACGCTATGACCTCGATTTCGTTCCCCTGGTCATGGAGCGCTATGGCCTGGCAATGAGCAAAAGCGTGGCAGGTAGCGAGGCTGGCCGCAAACTACTCGCGCGTATCGGTGGCAATACCTTCCGCCAGCGTTTGCACGCACTGCCCGGTTACGAGCCCCTTCCTGCCGGAAAACCGGGAGAGTGGGATGCGTTTCTTGCCGAGGCTTGACTGTCAGCCGCCGCCGCGGTGCATCGCCCGGTCGAGATGCGCCAGAATGCTGCGCTGTTCGGCGAGAGTTCCGGACGAAAAATCGAAATTGACCCGCAGGGTCGGCAGAAGGATATTGCCGATAGCACGCGGCGCCCCGACGGTCAATGCGATTTCCAGCGTCACGGCACCGTCGTGGATGCGTAGCCGTTCGCCTACTTCGCGCACCAGTCCGGGAAAGGCGAGTTCCAGACCACGCCGGAATTCCGCAGGTTCTGCGGAAACCTCGCGCTTCAACTGGAGTGGGGCAGAGTGCATGCGTGCCAGTCTAGCAAGCGGACTGACATGAGTTCCAGCCAGACGGATTTCCACTGGCTGCGTTGGTTAAATGTCGCCCTGCGGGGGCTGCACCTGGTCAGCGTGATCGTGATGGGGGCTGCTTTGCTGGGAGCGCCGGTCGCCAGCACTCCGGCGGTCGTCGGGGCGGCGATTACCGGTTTTACGATGTTTGCGCTCGATCTGTGGCAAAAACCCGGCCACCTGAGGGAAACGTCGGGCGTGGCGGTGCTGGTCAAGCTCGCCCTGCTGCTGTGGATGGTTTTCGATGCCGGATCGCGCGCCATCCTGTTCTGGCTGATCGTTGCAGGTTCGGCGATATTCGCCCATGCGCCGGCCAGCTTTCGGCATGCCGTGTTGCTGCATAAAGGCAGTATTTAAATATGCAGCTTGCTGCAACAAGCTTGTTTTGCTAGGCTGTCGAAAGAAGCAACCCGTCAAACAACAAGGAGGGTGGTCATGCTGAAATCCCTGCACATCGACGCCAACAAATGCACTGGCTGCCTACAGTGCGAAATGGCGTGTTCCTACGAAAATTACGGTGTGTTCAACATCGCCAAATCGCGCATCAAGATCTTCAATTTCGAGCATGAAGGTCGCAAGGTTCCCTATACCTGTACCCAGTGTGCCGAAGCCTGGTGCCTGATGGCCTGCCCGGTCGATGCGATCCGGCTCGATGCCGCGACGGGTGCGAAGGTCATCAACGAGGCTACCTGTGTTGGCTGCAAGGTGTGCACTATCGCCTGCCCCTTCGGCACTGTGAACTATGTAGCCGATACCGGCAAGGTGCAGAAATGTGACCTGTGCGGCGGTGATCCCGCCTGCGCCACGGCCTGTCCGACGGGTGCCATCACCTATGTCGATGCCGACTGGACCGGGCTCGACAAGATGCGCGCCTGGGCCGGCAAGACCGATAACGCAACGCGCGCCAGCGCCTGACCGGAGGAGAAAATCATGGCATGGACCAGTAAAGTTCTACGCGTTGATCTGACCAAGGGCACCTGTAAATCCGAGCCGCTCAACATGGAGTGGGCGCAGCAATACCTCGGCCAGCGCGGCCTGGCGACCAAGTATTTCATCAGCGAGGTCGATCCCAAGGTCGATCCCCTGTCGCCCGAGAACAAGCTGATCATGGTGACCGGCCCCTTGACCGGCACGATGGCGTCAACCGGCGGTCGTTACTCGGTGGTGACCAAAGGCGCGCTGACCGGGGCGATAGCCTGCTCTAATTCGGGCGGCTATTTCGGTGCCGAACTCAAATTTGCCGGCTGGGACATGATCATCTTTGAAGGCAAGTCGCCCAAGCCGGTGTATCTGTCGATCGAGAACGACAAGGTCGAACTGAAGGATGCGGCTGGTTTGTGGGGAAAAACCGTCTGGCAGACTGAGGAGATCATCAAGAAATCGCACCAGGATCCGCAGCTGCGTGTTTCCAGCATCGGCCGGGCCGGCGAGAATGGTGTCATGTACGCTGGCATCATCAACGACCTGCACCGTGCGGCCGGGCGTTCCGGGGTTGGTACGGTGATGGGCTCGAAAAACCTGAAGGCGGTGGCTGTGCGTGGCACGCTGGGTGTCGGCAACATCAAGGATCCCAGGGCCTTCATGGTGGCCACGATGGCTGCGAAGAAGGTACTGGCCGACAACGCCGTTACGGGGCAGGGCCTGCCGGCCTACGGTACGCAGGTGTTAATGAACGTGATCAACGAAATGGGTGCGCTGCCGACGCGCAACCACCGCGATGTGTCCTTCGAGGATGGCCGCAAGATTTCGGCCGAAGCCATGGCCGAGAAGCGGCCGACCGATGGCAAGTCCCATCTGGTGACCAACGCCGCCTGCTTCGGTTGCACCATCGCCTGCGGACGCATTTCGAAGATCGACGAAACCCACTTCAGCGTCGTCAACAAGCCCGAGTACTGGGGTGCGTCCGGTGGCCTTGAATACGAGGCGGCTTGGGCGCTTGGTGCGGCCAATGGCGTCGGTGATCTGGAAGCCTTGCAGTACGCCAACCTGCTGTGCAACGAAGACGGCATGGACCCGATTTCTTTCGGTGCTACCGTGGGTGCGGCGATGGAACTCTACGATCTGGGCATCCTCACCAAGGAACAGATCGGCATGGAAGCACCCTTCGGTTCCGCCAAGGCGCTGTGCGAACTGGCCGAAATGACGGTGAAGGGCGAGGGATTCGGCAAGGAACTCGGTCTGGGCTCGGCGCGCCTGTGCGAAAAATACGGTCGCCCGGATCTTTCCATGTCCGTCAAGAAGCAGGAATTCCCCGCTTACGATTCGCGCGGCATTCAGGGCATGGGCTTGACCTACGCCACCTCCAACCGTGGCGCTTGCCACCTTCGTAGTTATACGGTGGCATCCGAAGTGCTCGGCATTCCGTTCAAGACCGATCCGCTCGTCACCGAAGGCAAGGCCGGTCTGGTCAAGGCTTTCCAGGACGCGACCTCGGTGTTCGACTCGGCCGGTGTCTGCGTGTTCACGACCTTTGCCTGGTCGCTGGCCGATTTGCAGCCGCAGCTGGATGCCGCCTGCGAAGGTGACTGGACCATGGAAAAGCTGGCCGAAGTCGGCGAGCGCATCTACAACATGGAGCGCCTGTTCAACAACGCCGCCGGCTTCACCGCCAAGGATGACGACCTGCCGCCACGCCTCAAGACCGAACCGGCCAAGACCGGCCCGGCCAAGGGGCTGGTGAACGGTATCGACTTGATGCGTCCCGAGTATTATCAGTTGCGTGGCTGGGACGAGCAGGGCGTGCCATCACAGGAAACCCTCAGCCGTCTGGGTCTGTAAGCGATAGCACAAAAATAATGGGGACCGGTGCGCCGGTCCCTTTTTCCATCGGGAGTCCGACCATGAATTATTTGATCATCGGCGCCGGCGCCGCCGGCATCACCGCAGCGGAAACTTTGCGTAAACACGATCCGGACGCCAGCATCACGGTGCTGGATGGTGAAGGAGAGGGGCCATACGCCCGCATGGCCATTCCGTATCTGTTGTCGCAGCAGATCGGCGAGGAGGGGACGCGCCTGCGCCATGCGCCAGACTATTACACCCAACGCAAGATCGATATCGTGCCGGCGTGCGCCGTCGCGGTATTGCCTGAAGAACGTCAGGTCAAGCTGGCCGATGGCCGCATGTTGGCCTACGACCGCCTGCTGATTGCGACGGGGTCGGTGCCGAGCCGTGAAAAGGTGCCCGGTATCGATCTGCCGGGCGTGCATACCTGCTGGACGCTGGCGGATGCTCGCGCCATTATCGCCAAGCTGCGCCCCGGTATGCGCGTGGTACAGATGGGTGCCGGTTTCGTCGGCAGCATCATCATCCAGGGCCTTGTTTCGCGTGGCGCCGACCTGACCGTCCTGATTCGCAGCGGCCGTATGGTCTCGCGCATGATGCCGCCGGTCGCCAGCGACATGATCGCGCGTTGGTGCGTGGCCAAAGGCGTGAACTTGATGGGCAAGACGCAGACGGCGAAAATCGAGGCGGATGGCAGCGCGATGAAAGTCACGCTGACCACCGGCGAAACCCTGCCGGCGGATGTCTATCTGAGTGTGGTCGGCGTCAAGCCTGGCATCGATTTTCTCGCCGGCAGCGGCATCGCCATCCGCGACGGCATCATCGTCGATGGGCGGATGCGCACCAACCTGCCGGACATCTTCGCCGCTGGCGACGTGGTCGAGTCGGCCGATTGCGTCACCGGCGCGTCGCAGATCAACGCAATCCAGCCGAACGCGGTCGAGCAGGCCCGTATTGCTGCGCTGGCAATGGCCGGTGGCCAAGCCGATTTTGTCGGCAGCCTGGCGATCAACGTGTTGGATACGATGGGCTTGATCTCGTCGTCCTTCGGCCAATGGCAGGGCGTGGAAGCGGGGGGCAGCGTTGAACTCCTCGATGAAGACAATTACCGCTATCTCTCGTTGCAATTCCGTGACGACATCCTGATCGGCGCCACCAGCATTGGCTGGACGGCGCATGTCGGCGCCCTGCGCGGACTGATCCAGACCCGAGCACGGCTGGGTGCCTGGAAGGACCGGCTGCTGGCCAACCCGACTCAGTTCATGGCGGCTTACCTGGCGACGGCGCAACAGGCGGCCTGAGCGTCGGCCGATGCAGGTCACCTTCAAACTGTTCGCCATGCTGCAGGACTACCTGCCGCCCGAAGGGCGCAAGGACAACGTGCTGGCGCTCGATCTGGCTGATGGCACGACGATCCAGCAGGTGATCGAACGTTTCGCCCTGCCGGAAAAATCCTGCAAGCTGGTATTGGTTGATGGCACTTTCGTGCCGCCGGCGGAGCGCGACACACGCACATTGAAAGAAGGGGAAACGCTGGCCATCTGGCCGCCCATTGCGGGTGGGTAGAATAGTGCCATGCCTGCCCCGCTTAATTCAGACAAGTCTTTGTCGGTCAATCATGCCCGGCAACTGATACTCGACGCGCTGCTGGCGGTATCCGGCAGCGAACGGCTGTTCGTGCGCCAGGCGCTGGATCGAGTGCTGGCCGAGGACATCATTTCACCCGTCGATGTGCCGGCCCACGACAACTCCGCCATGGATGGCTGGGCGTTGCGCCATGCGGACCTTGCAGGCAATGGCGAGACGCGCCTGAAAAATATCGGTACTGCTTTTGCCGGCCGTGCTTTTATTGAAAAAGTCGGCGCTGGCGAGACGGCACGCATTATGACCGGAGCGGTACTGCCGCAAGATGTCGATACTGTCGTAATCCAGGAAGATGTCCGGGTGGATGGCGACACGGTGATCATTCCCCCCGGCCAGCGCATCGAACAGAACATCCGCCGGACCGGCGAGGATCTGCGCGCCGGTAGTGCAGCCATTCCCGCCGGTAAGTTGTTGCGCCCGGCGGAATTGGGCATCATCGCCTCACTGGGCATCGCCGAGTTGTCGGTACGAAGGCGCGTACGCGTGGCCCTGTTCTCGACCGGCGACGAACTGTGCTCGATCGGCACGCCACTCTTCCCCGGCGCGGTCTATGACAGCAACCGCTACACGCTGTGGGGCATGCTCACGCGCCTGGGCTGCGAGGTCATCGACATGGGCGTGGTGCAGGACGATCCGGCAGCGCTGGAGGCGGCGTTTCGCGAGGCGGCCGATTGTGCTGACGCCATCATCACCAGTGGCGGGGTGTCGGTTGGCGAGGCCGATTTCATCAAGCAACTGATGGCGCAACTGGGCGAAGTGGCATTCTGGAAGATCGCCATGAAGCCCGGCCGGCCAATGGCTTTCGGTCGTATCGGTGAGGGAAATGAGGGTGCCTGGCTGTTTGGCCTCCCGGGCAATCCGGTGGCGGTGATGGTCACCTTTTATCAGTTCGTCCGGCCGGCGTTGCTCAAACTGATGGGCGTCGATCCGCTGCCTGATTTCCCGACTTTTTCCACGCGCTGCGTCGAACCGATCAAGAAGAGCAAGGGACGCACGGAATTTCAACGCGGCATCCTGTTTCAGGAAGGCAGCGAATGGTGCGTGCGGCCGACCGGCCACCAGGGTTCCGGCATCCTCAGTTCGATGGCCAAGGCCGACTGTTTCATCGTGCTGGAGCCAGAGCGTGAAAAAGTCGGCGCTGGCGAGACGGTGCAAGTACAGTTGATGACCGGTCTGGCCTGATGAAAGGTTTTGCCCTCTTCATCACTATTGTCGTGACACTGCTGGCGTTGCCGCTGTTGTTCGTCACGAAAGACCAGTCAGTAGCGCCGCCGGCCGAGGGCTTGCCCTGGCAGATCGAAAATTTGCCGGATGGCCGCACGCGGGTGTTCGGACTGGTACCGGGACGCAGCACGCTGGATGAGGCTCGCAACCATTATGGCCAGGGTGCCCAGGTAGCGCTGATCATCGCCCCGGGCGAAAGCGGGTCGGTCGAGGCCTATTTTGACACCATCACGGCGGGCAGCGTCACCGGCAAGATGATCCTGACGATGACCACGACCGAGATACAGCGCGAGCAGATGCTCAAACGCGCCCGCAAAGCCGAGCACATGGAAGGCACGACGCGCAAGGTGGCGCTGGGTGACGAAGACGCCGCGCTGATCGGCGGCGTGGCCATCGCCGCCATTGCCTTCATCCCGTCCGCCCAGATCGACGAGCAGATTATCCTGCAACGTTTCGGCATGCCGACCGAGCGTATCCGCAGCAGCGAACACACCGAGCACTTCCTCTATCCGGCCAAGGGGCTGGATTTGCGCCTGGATGCCAAAGGCAAGGAACTGTTACAGTATGTCGCCCCACAGGAATTCGCTCGCCTGCGCGATCCGCTGCAGCAGGCGATCACAGCAAAGACGACCGGCCAGCCTTAGTGCTGGCCTTTTTCGGTTTCGCGCTTTGCTTCGTAAGAAGACAGGCTGACGCCGGCGTGCGAGAGGAGTTCGCGAAATTGCTTGATATCCTGCCGGCTGAAGACATTGCTCTGGTGCGGATGGTGCAGGAAGAATTCATGGTGGTTCAACAGCACCCGGAAGCGGGCGCCGTGTACCGGTTCGACGCTGGCACCGAGGTGATGCAGCAGGGATTCGATCTCGCGCCAGTGGATGTTCGCGCTGACCGGATCCTGAAATAGGCTGCGCAGCAGATGAAGGTGTTTGTGGCTCATGGGTTTCTTCCTGATCGTGCCGCTTCGTAAAGTGGTTGTACCTTGGGTAGTTGTTCCTTCATTTCGTCGATGCGGTGCTCGCCCGACGGGTGGGTCGAGAGAAACTCCAGGGGTTGTCCCTTGCTGGCGCTGCCCATTTTCTGCCAGAGCGTGATGCCGGCGCTTGGGTCATAACCTGCCCGCGCCGCCAGGTCAAGGCCGACCAGATCGGCTTCCGTTTCGTCGCTGCGAGAGAACTTGAGCGAGAGCAGGTTGCCGCCCATGCGGAACATGCCCGTGTATTTGCCGCCACCGATCAGTTCGCCCAGCAGGCTGGCTCCGACATCGGTAGCCATTGATTTGGCCATCCGCTCGCGAGCATGCTCGCGCAGGGCATGGGCGATCTCGTGACCCATGACCATCGCCACCTCGTCGTCGGTGAGCTTGAGTTGGTCGAGGATGCCGCTGAAGAAGGCGATCTTGCCGCCGGGCATACAGAAGGCGTTGATGTTTTTCGAGCCGATCAGGTTGACTTCCCAGCGCCATTCGCTGGCGCGTGGATTGAAACGGATGGCGAACGGGATCAGCTTCTTTGCAATGGCACGCAGGCGCAGCACCTCTGGATGGTCGTCCGGCGCGAGAGCCCGCTGGGAAGTGGCCTGCTTGAGCAACTGGGCGTATTCCTGCGCGGCCTGACCCTCGATCTGCTTGGCCGGCACCAGATTGCGCATTGCCGAAGGCTTGCCAACGTCGATGCCCTGGGGTTCGGCTGCCTGAACCATAACGCAATAGCCGAGCTGGACAGCGGCAATGGCGATCAGTAGGATGGGCTTTCGTCTCATTGTGTGAGTATAACCATTCGTCGAACTGGTAAATTCCCCAGCCTGATCAAGTCGAAGGAAGCATGGCATGGCGGTTCGTCCGATCCTGCGCATGGGCGATGCGCGATTGCTGGAAACGGCCCGGCCCGTTGTCGATTTCACCTCACCCGATTTTCCTGCGCTGATCGAAGACATGTTCGATACGATGGTCGCAGCCGGTGGCGTGGGGCTGGCAGCCCCGCAGATCGGCGTCGGCCTGCAGGTGGTGATCTTCGGTTTCGAAACTAGCGAGCGCTATCCCGATGCCGGCGCGGTACCACGCACCATCCTGATCAATCCCGTTGTCACACCGCTGTCGGATGAGGAAGAATTGGGCTGGGAAGGCTGTCTTTCGGTGCCTGGCCTGCGTGGAGAAGTGCCCCGTTACAAGCGCATTCGCTATCAGGGTGTCGCCCCGGACGGTCTGGAGATCGACCGCACGGTCGAAGGCTTCTATGCGCGGGTGGTTCAGCACGAATGCGATCACATTATGGGCAAATTGTTCCCGATGCGCGTGCGCGATTTCACCCGCTTTGGTTTTACCGATGTACTGTGTCCGGGATTGAAGCAG
Organism: Rhodocyclaceae bacterium; assembly: GCA_013426785.1. Classification (GTDB taxonomy): domain Bacteria; phylum Pseudomonadota; class Gammaproteobacteria; order Burkholderiales; family Rhodocyclaceae; genus Sulfuricystis. The sequence continues at coordinate 11,768 of JACDZI010000072.1, forward strand.
GATGACTGAAATGGCGGATGTGGTCTGGAGCCGGCGCACCCTTGCGGCGAGCGAATTGCCGCCCTATCCGGGCATTACGCTCGATCAGGTGACACTGGTGCTTGAAGATCGACAGGCCGAGGAGGCATTGGCGGACCTGCTGGCCTGCGATGCGATCGGCTTCGATACGGAATCGAAGCCGACCTTCCTGAAGGGAGAGGTATCGACCGGGCCGCATCTGGTGCAACTCGCCACCGATAGCCGGGCCTATCTTTTCCCGATCACGGGCAAGGATTCACCGGTCCTCAAAGCGATTCTGGAATCCCCCCGCGTCCTGAAAATCGGGCTTGGTCTGGGCAATGACCGAACTGTTCTTAAATCCCGGATGGACATCGAGGTACAGGCGCTGCTCGATTTGGGAGAAAAGCTGCGCGGACAGGGACACCGTGGCACCGTCGGCGCTAAGGTTGCCGTGGCGCATTTTTTCGGTCAAAAATTGCAGAAGTCCAAACACATTGGAACCAGCAACTGGTCCAATCCCCGTTTTTCCGATGCCCAGTTACTCTACGCTGCCAACGATGCACATGTGGCACTGCGACTTTACCGCGCCTGGGTACTTGCATTGGCGACCGGCGTTGAACCCGGGCCGGATCGAGAAAAGCCCCCTTATAATTCACCCCATGGAAGCGTGGCAGAGCGGTTGAATGCACCGGTCTTGAAAACCGGCGGTGATGCAAGTCACTCGTGAGTTCGAATCTCACCGCTTCCGCCAGGAATTCCTGAAACCCACACTGCCAAATGTATTGCGGGTTTTTTATTGGGCGCGATCATTAGACCTGACTTTGACACCGCCAAGTAACACACCTCTCGGAAAGCCGCATGGGG
>JACDZI010000073.1 GCA_013426785.1 Rhodocyclaceae bacterium
TCATTTCGCCGCTGCCAATGAAAATCTCGGCGCCTTGTTCAGCGTTTCCTTAGGTTCTTTTTGCCTCTTTGAGCTTTGCCGTGGCGAAATCGACGAAAGCCGTCACCAGGCGGGAGCGGAACTTCTCCTTGGGATAGACCATGGAGAGTTTGCGCGTCAGACGCGGCTTGAGGGGGATCGAGACCAGATCACCCAGACGCAGCGATTTCATGACGGAGGTGCGCGATGCGATCGCGTAGCCGAGGCCGGTTTCCACCACCTCGAACAAGGCCACCGGGCTGCCGAGTTCCATCACCGGCTGCAACTGATAGGTATCGATGCCATGCTTCTGCAGATAGACCTCGGTGAATTCACGCGTCCCGGAACCCGGTTCGCGTGAAACAAAGGGATGGTCGGCAAGATGGTGCGGAGCGATTTCCTTCAGGCGTGCCAGAGGAAATTTCGGGCTACAGATGACCTGCAACTCGTCCTCGCAACAGATTTCGGTTTGCAGGTTTGGCTGATGCGATGGCGATTCGATGAAGCCGATGTCGATCGTGTGCTCGGCCACCCGGGTTTCGATCGACTCCGAGTTGGCGACGATCAAGCGTGGCCGGACATTGGAAAACTTGGACTTGAATTCGCCCAGAATACGCGGCAGCAGGAAGTCGGCGATGGTCGTACTGGCTCCAACCAGCAGCGAGCCGCCCACCTCGCCATTCATTTCGCCCAGGCGAATGTCCATCTCGCCCGACAGACCGAGAATCTTTTCGGCATAGGTCAGCACCAGTTCGCCCGCCGGCGTCAGGGAGATGCGCCCGTGACCGCGATCGAACAGCCGCGTGTTGAAATGTTCCTCAAGCTGCTTGATCTGGAAAGTCACCGCCGGCTGCGTCATGAACAGCACCTCGGCCGCCTTGGTGAATGACAATTGCTTGGCAACGGCGTGGAACACCTGAAGCCTGCGATCCGCCATGAAAATTCCCCTCTGGTCTGGTAATTTGTGGTTTGGTTATGTAACTAATTCAATCACAAATCACATGTATAAGATAGCCTGATAGCCACACCAGTCTATATCCTGCGCTGTCCGGCCTTATCCCGTGGCAGCGGGAACGTAACGCTTTCGTGATATAAACCCGCGGCCATGAGCCTTGGGTTCTACATCATCATGGCGGCGCAATTCTTCTCTGCGCTCGCCGACAACGCCCTCCTGATCGCCGCGATTGCCATCCTGCGCGACATGCAGGCGCCGACCCAATACGAGCCCCTGCTCAAGACCTTCTTCACCGTCTCCTACGTCGCGCTGGCCGCCTTCGTCGGCGCCTTTGCCGATTCGATGCCCAAGTGGCGCGTCATGTTCATCAGCAACGGCATCAAGATCTTCGGCTGCGCGTTGATGTTCTTCGACGTACATCCTCTGTTCGCCTATGCCGTCGTCGGTCTGGGGGCCGCTGCCTACTCGCCGGCCAAATACGGGATACTCACCGAGTACCTGCCGCACCGCCTGCTGGTAGTCGCCAACGGCTGGATCGAAGGGCTGACGGTAATGGCCATCATCCTCGGCGTCGTCCTCGGCGGCGCCCTGATCAAGCCCGATATCGCGCAGGCCTTGCTCGCCTTCGACTTTCCGGTCATCGCCACCGGCATTGATACGACGGCAGAAATGAATTTACTGATCATCGGCATGCTGTATCTGGTCGCCTCCCTGTTCAACCTTTACATCCCCGACACCGGCGTCGACCACAAGCCGCTGAAGAAAAACCCCATCTACCTCATCCACGAGTTCAACCACTGCCTCCGGTTGCTATGGCGCGACAAGCTCGGGCAGATCTCGCTGGCCGTCACTACCCTGTTCTGGGGCGCCGGCGCCACCCTCCAGTTCATCGTCATCGAATGGGCCAAGACCGCCCTCAATCTCGACCTGTCCAAAGCCAGCATGTTGCAGGGCGTCGTGGCCATCGGCGTGGCCATCGGCGCGGTGCTTGCCGCCAAGCTGATTACCTTGCGCAAGTCGGTGCGCGTCATCCCGCTCGGCATCGCCATGGGCGTCGTCGTAATGGCCATGACCGTCATCCGCGACAGCTGGGCAGCCATGCCGCTATTGGTCTTGATCGGCATCCTGTCCGGGTTCTTCGTCGTGCCAATGAATGCCCTGTTGCAACACCGCGGCCATATCCTGATGGGAGCTGGGCACTCGATTGCCGTGCAGAACTTCAACGAGAACCTGTCGATTCTCATCATGACCAGCATGTATTCGGTACTGCTCCATGCCGGTCTGCACATCTACTGGGTAATCGTACTGTTCGGCCTGTTCGTCGCCGGAGCGATGTGGCTGGTCATGCGGCGCCATGAAGAAAACCAGCGCAACCAAGACGCCGTCAGCCAGCTCGACGACGCCCCGCACTGATTGTTAGCCAGCATCAATCAGCCGATTGAGCGTCTGCAGGTCCCGTCATCGGCATTATGATGTTGGCGTGAGAACCTCATCATGCCAGAAATGGTCGCCTGCACCACCGACTTTCGCCTCCTGCAGCGAAATAAATCAGCCATACAAGCTGCCTTTTGCAAGAGGCTCTATCAATACACTATTGACCTTAGCAGGGGCATGCCTTCGACCACTCGGCCACGTCTACAAAGGAGGCGGACGATACTCGCCTCTCATTGCTGCGGTCAAATCAGGCGGGCGTGCGATCCAGTCCGAATGCTTGGTGAAGCACGCGCACTGCGAGTTCGAGGTATTTTTCGTCCACGACGACCGAGATCTTGATCTCCGAAGTGGAGATCATCTGGATGTTGATGCCCTCTTCGGCCAAGGTACGGAACATCTGGCTGGCAACGCCCGGATGGGAACGCATGCCGACGCCCACCGCGGAAACCTTGCAGATCTTGTTGTCGCCCTTGATGGCACGCGCCCCGATGTGCGGCTTGATCTTTTCTTCAAGGATCTTCAGCGTGCGGGCATATTCGCTGCGGTTGACCGTGAAGGAAAAGTCGGTCGAACCGTCATGACCGACGTTCTGGATGATCATGTCGACATCGACATTGGCCTCGGCGATCGGGCCAAGGATTTGCGATGCGATACCCGGCCGGTCCGGCACGCCGAGTACGGTGAGTTTGGCTTCATCGCGATTAAAGGCGATGCCTGAGATGATGGGATCTTCCATTTGAGTATCTTCCTCGACAGTAATCAGCGTGCCCTGGGTTTCCTTGCCTTCTTCCTCGAAGCTGGAGAGCACGCGCAGTTTGACCTTGTATTTGCCGGCAAATTCGACCGAGCGGATCTGTAGCACCTTGGAGCCGAGGCTGGCCATTTCGAGCATTTCCTCGAAGGTGATACGGTCCAGCTTGCGCGCCTCCGGCACGATGCGCGGGTCTGTGGTGTAAACGCCATCAACGTCCGTGTAGATCTGGCATTCGTCAGCGCTGAGCGCGGCGGCTAGCGCGACACCCGTGGTATCCGAGCCGCCGCGGCCCAGCGTCGTGATGTTGCCAGCTTCATCCACGCCCTGGAAACCGGCGACGATCACCACCTTGTTGTCGTCCAGATCGCGACGCATCTTGCCCTCGTCGATCGACAGGATGCGCGCCTTGGTGAAGGTGCTGTCAGTCAGCACCCTGACCTGGGCTCCGGTATAGCTGCGGGCATCGACGCCAAGGTCCTGCAGGGCCATGGCGAGTAGCGCGATGGTGACCTGCTCGCCGGTGGAGATCATCACGTCGAGTTCGCGCGGTTCCGGGTGAGGAGAAACATCCTTGGCCAGGGCGATCAGACGGTTGGTTTCCCCGCTCATCGCCGAAACCACCACGACCACCTGATTGCCCTGTTCCTTCCAGCGTTTGACGCGGCGGGCAACATTGCGAATGCGGTCGGGAGTGCCCATCGAGGTACCGCCGTATTTTTGAACGATTAGCGCCATGGCGTGTCCAGTGTTGGAAAGCTGCGCATTCTATCCGAAGGCTTGAGAGGTGAAAATGAGCATGCCATTCGATCGCTTGTATGGCATCCAAATATCCGTTATGATTTTGCATCTATTACTTCAGTAGTAGATAATGCCGAGGCATCAGCAAGCTCCCCAGTCCCTTCATCAAGGATAACATCATGAAAAAAATGGAAAAAATCGACGCACGCGAAATCCGCCGCAAGCAGGGCATGAATCAGCAGCAATTTTGGTCGAAGCTGGGCGTCACCCAAAGTGGTGGTTCGCGCTACGAAAGCGGCCGAAACATGCCGCGTCCGGTGCAGCACCTGCTGCGTCTGGTGCATGTCGAGCAAATCGATATCCAGAAGGTGCGACGCGATGACTTTGAGGTCATCGAATTCCTCAAGGCGAAGAATGGCGAGCTCCTCAAGGACCTGAAGAAGCAGGCCAAGGAATACGCCAAGGCCCAGAAAAAGGCTTGAACGTCAGACTTCCGCAGATCAAGGGCTGACCCGCACGGTCAGCCCTGTCTTTTCAAGGATTTCCTCGGCCCTTGCGGCCAGCCACGTTTCCGGCAAGCGGCTCAGACGCGGTGCCTCGTCTTGCATCGAAGGGCGCGCCAGACCATAGACCAACACCCCGGCCAGGCGATCCCCAGCCCTGGCCAGCACATCGAGATAGGCGTCGAGTTCTCCACTTTCGGGAGGCCTGCCGTCCAACGCGAACCAGCAGGTCTGCACCCAGGTCGAACAGAGTTCACCGCAACGGCGCAACCGGCGCAGTACGACTTCGGGATCGTAAGCCACGCCATTCACGCGCTTCATCGCCTCGACATCGGCAGCATCCAGCTTGAACCAGACTTCGCCACCACGCGCACCGATGCGCGCAATACCGGACTGAACCTCCTCCCGGTCGAGCAGGCTGCCATTGGTGATGAGCCTCAGCCTGGGGGGATCCTGAAGTGCAAAGGCATCGACGATATTGCCAACCCGTTCAACCGCCGGGGAAAACTCGACGGCGCTGGTCGGCTCACCATTGCCGGAAAAGGAGATATCGACCACCCGCCGCGCCTCGGGCGGCACGTGCAGATCGAGGAAGTCGCCGCGATAAAGCTGGGTGAGTAAATCGGTCAACTCCGCATCGAGTTGCCCGAGATCGATCGGCGGCGGACCACCCCGTATCAGGTCAGGTACCTGGCAATAGATGCAGCGCCAGTTGCAGGCGTTGTTGGGATTCAGGTTGATGCCGACAGAAACGCCCCCGGCGCGGCGCGACACCACCGGATAGACATAGGTCATGTCGGTCATGTCGCGGCTGTGGTCGTGGATGGTCAGTCGGAGCATGGCAGGGACTATACTTCGACGCTCACCGAATCTCACCTTTCCCATGCAGATTACCCGCCGCCTGGAATTCGATGCCGGGCATCGCATTCCCGACCACCAGAGCCAGTGTCGTCACCTGCATGGTCATCGCTACTCGCTGGAAATCACCCTCGGCGGCGAGGTCATTGAGGCGGCCGGCCAGCCCAACAACGGCATGGTGATGGACTTTTCCGAGGTCAAGCAAATCGCCATGCGCCTGGTGGTCGACGCCTGGGATCACGCATTCCTGGTCTTTCGCGGTGACACGCAAGTGGCCGATTTCCTCGCCACCCTGCCCGGCCACAAGACGGTGGTGCTGGACCGCGTGCCGACCGCCGAGAATCTAGCCCGCATCGCTTTCGAGATCCTCGACCCGGCCTACCGCGATACCTACGGAAACCATTTGCACCTCGAACAGGTGCGCCTCTACGAAACCCCCAACTGCTGGGCGGACTGCCGCCGGAGTGACTTGCACAAATGATCCAGAAAACGCCCCTTTACGACACCCACGTTGCCGCCGGCGCGAAGATCGTCGATTTCGCCGGCTGGCAGATGCCCATCAACTACGGCTCACAGATCGAGGAACACCATTGCGTGCGGCGCGACGCCGGCATGTTCGACGTTTCGCACATGCTGGCCATCGACCTGGTCGGTGCGGAATCGCAGGCTTTCCTGCGTCGCCTGCTGGCCAACGACGTCGCCAAGCTGACCGTCCCCGGCAAGGCGCTCTATTCCTGCATGCTGCAGGAAGACGGCGGCGTCATCGACGACCTGATCGTCTATTTTTTCACGCCGGAGAATTACCGCATCGTCGTCAATGCCGGCACCGCCGAAAAGGATTTGGCCTGGATGCGCTTGCAGGCAGCTAATTTCGCCGTCAGCCTGACGCCGCGCCGCGACCTGGCGATGATCGCCGTGCAGGGTCCGCAGGCGCGCGAACGCTTCTGGACCGCCTTTCCCGTCGCCCGCTCTTACTCTGTCACGCTCGGCATTTTCCAAGCCATTGATTGGGACGGCTGGCTGATTGCCCGCACCGGTTACACCGGCGAGGACGGTTTTGAGATCGCCGTGCCGGCCGAGGAAGCCGCTACCGTCTGGCAAAAGCTGGTCGAGGCCGGCGTCAAACCTGCCGGTCTGGGCGCGCGCGACACGCTGCGCCTCGAAGCCGGCATGAACCTCTACGGACAGGACATGGATGAGTCGCAAAATCCCCTCGAATCCGGCCTGACCTGGACCGTCGATTTCAAGGATGCCGGCCGCAACTTTTTAGGAAAGTCGGCGCTGGCGGGACGGCAGGCACAGGGCAATCTGCGGACTTTGCTCGGCCTGCTGCTGCTCGACAAGGGCGTCCTGCGCAGTCATCAACAAGTTATTACAAAACATGGTAATGGAGAAACTACTTCAGGCAGTTTCTCACCAACGCTGAACGCATCCATCGCCCTCGCCCGCCTGCCCGCCGGCGTCGCCATCGGCGACGAAGTGCAGGTCGCGATCCGCGACAAATTACTCAAGGCGAAAGTCGTCAAACCCGTCTTCGCCCGCAACGGCCAATCCCAACTTCAAGGAGTCTGAACATGAGCGTTCCCGCCGACCTGAAATACACCGCCTCCCACGAATGGGCGAAGCTGGAAGCCGATGGCAGCGTCACCGTGGGCATTACCGACCACGCGCAGGAAGCGCTGGGCGACATCGTTTTCCTTGAGTTGCCCGAGGCCGGCCGTGTGGTCAAGGCCGGCGAGGAATGCGCCGTGGTCGAGTCGGTCAAGGCCGCCTCCGACATTTACGCGCCGCTCGCCGGCACCGTGCTGGCGAAGAACGAAGCCGCCCTCGACGCGCCGGAGAGCGTCAACCAGGACGCCTACGCCGCCTGGCTATTCAAGCTTAAACCCGACAACGCCGGCGACCTTGACGGCCTGCTGGACGCCGCCGCCTACGAGAAGGTTGCCGCAGAAGGCTGAATATGATGACTCTTGACGAACTCGAAGGCCGCGACGAGTTCGTCGCGCGTCATATTGGCCCGAATGCGGCCGAGCAGGAAAAGATGTGCGCGGAAATTGGCGTCAGGGATCGCGCCGAACTGATTGAACAGACCGTGCCTGCCGGCATCCGCCTGCCAGCCGATCTGCCGCTCGGCGCACCGATGACCGAACATGCCGCGCTGGCAAAGCTCAAGGCGCTGGCCGACCAGAACCAGATCAAAAAGTCCTTCATCGGCCTGGGCTATTACGGCACCCACCTGCCGCCGGTGATCCAGCGCAACGTGCTGGAAAACCCGGGCTGGTACACCGCCTACACGCCTTATCAGGCCGAGATCGCCCAGGGCCGGCTGGAAGCACTACTGAATTACCAGCAGATGGTGATCGACCTCACCGGCTTGGAACTGGCCAACGCCTCGCTGCTGGACGAGGCCACCGCCGCCGCCGAGGCGATGACGATGGCGCGCCGCTGCAGCAAATCGGCGAGCAACGCCTTCTTTGTCGACGCGGATGCCTTTCCCCAAACGCTCGATGTGATCCGCACCCGTGCCGGCTACTTCGGCTTCGAGCTAATAGTCGGCGCTGGCGAGACGGCAGCCGACCACGATGTATTCGGCGCGCTGCTGCAAACACCCAACGCCAAGGGCGAAATCAGGGATTTCAGCGCCACCATCGCCGCACTGAAAACGAAAAACACCGTCACCGCCGTCGCCTGCGACCTGCTGGCGCTGGTGCTGACGAAGTCGCCGGGCGAGATGGGTGCCGACATCGCCCTGGGTTCCAGCCAGCGCTTCGGCATTCCCATGGGCTTCGGCGGGCCGCACGCCGCCTTCTTCGCCTGCAAGGACGAACACAAGCGCTCGGTACCCGGCCGCATCATCGGCGTCTCGAAGGATGCGCGCGGCAAGACGGCATTGCGCATGGCGCTGCAAACGCGCGAGCAGCACATCCGCCGCGAGAAGGCTAATTCCAATATCTGCACCTCGCAGGTGCTGCTGGCCAACATGGCCGGCCTATACGCCGTCTGGCACGGCCCGGAAGGTTTGAAACGGATTGCCCGGCGCATCCATCGCCTCACCTGCCTGCTGGCTCAAGCCTTGGATGTGCAAGGTGACTTCTTCGACACGATCCAGGTAAAAGTCGGCGCTGGCGAGACGGCGACCTTGCAAGCCTCTGCCTTCAACATGCGCCATATCGATACCGAAACCGTCGGCATCAGCCTAGACGAAACGACCACGCGCGAGGATGTCGCCGCGCTGGCGCAACTGCTTGGCAAGAGCATCGAGGCGGACTGCAACGATGCGATCCCCGACAGCCTGCGCCGCACCTCCCCCTTCCTCACGCATCCGGTGTTCAACACCCACCACACCGAGCACGCGATGCTGCGCTACCTGAAGTCCTTGCAGAACAAGGATCTGGCGCTCGACCACGCCATGATCCCGCTCGGCAGCTGCACCATGAAGCTCAACGCCGCCGCCGAGATGATGCCGGTGAGCTGGCCCGCCTTAGGCGCGTTGCATCCCTTCGCCCCCGCCGAACAGGTGGCCGGCTATGCCCAGATGATCGGCGAACTGGCCTCGTGGCTGACCGCCATCACCGGCTTTGATGCGCTGTGCGTGCAGCCGAACTCCGGCGCCCAAGGCGAATACGCCGGCCTGGTCTCGATCCGCCGCTACCAGACCGCGCAGGGCCAGGGCCACCGCAACATCTGCCTGATCCCGAAGTCGGCCCACGGCACCAATCCCGCCACCGCCCACATGGCCGGCCTTACGGTTGTCGTCGTCGATTGCGACGACAGCGGCAACGTGGCTGTCGCCGACCTCAAAGCCAAGGCGGAACAATACGCCGACAAACTTTCCTGCCTGATGCTCACCTACCCGTCCACGCACGGCGTGTTCGAGGAGGCGGTGATGGGGATGTGCACCATCATCCACAGCCATGGCGGCCAGGTGTACATGGACGGCGCCAACCTCAACGCCCAAGTGGGCCTCACCTCGCCCGGCCACATCGGTGCCGACGTGTCGCACATCAACCTGCACAAAACCTTCGCCATCCCGCACGGCGGCGGCGGCCCCGGCATGGGGCCGATCGGTTTGAAAGCGCACCTCGCTCCGCACGCTCCCGGCCACATCTTCGCCGCCGACCGCGTCGGATCGCAGGGCGCCGTCTCCGCCGCGCCCTTCGGCTCGGCCTCGATCCTGCCGATCTCCTGGATGTACATCGCCATGATGGGCGGCTCGGGCCTCAAGCAGGCCACCGAGGTGGCGATCCTCAACGCCAACTACGTCGCCGCGCGGCTCAACCCGCACTACCCGGTGCTGTACACGGGGTCGCATGGCCGCGTCGCCCACGAGTGCATCCTTGATATCCGCGCCATCAAGGCGGCCATCGGCATCGCCGAGATCGACATCGCCAAGCGGCTAATGGACTACGGCTTCCACGCGCCGACGGTGAGCTTCCCGGTCGCCGGCACGCTGATGGTGGAGCCGACCGAGTCGGAAAACCAGGCCGAACTGGACCGTTTCTGCGATGCAATGATCGCCATCCGCAACGAGATCCGGAAAATCGAGGCCGGCGAATGGCCGCAGGACGACAACCCGCTCAAGCATGCGCCCCACACCCAGGCCGACGTGATCGGGGGCGAATGGAACCGTCCCTACTCGCCCGAAACAGCGGTGTTCCCGCTCCCGTATGTCGCCGCCAACAAGTTCTGGCCGTCGGTGAACCGCATCGACGACGTCTATGGCGACCGCAACCTGTTCTGCGTCTGCGTGCCGATGGAGGACTACGCCCATGGCTGATCAACATCTGATTCTGACCGTCATCGGCGACGACAAGCCGGGGCTCGTCGAAGAGCTTGCCACGGCGATCTCGACCCACGGCGGCAACTGGCTGGAAGCGTCGATGGCGCAACTGTCGGGCAAGTTCGCCGGCATCGTCGAAGTAGCCGTTCCCGCCGCCAGAGCCGCCGGACTTCAGGCTGCGCTGGCCGGGCTCGCGGGCCTCAAGGTCAGCGCCAAAGTCGCCACCGCCCAAAAGTCGGCGCCAGCAGGACGGCAGTTCACCCTCAATCTCGTCGGCCACGACCGCATCGGCATCGTCAGGGAAGTCGCGCAGGTGCTGGCACGCCATGCCGTGAACGTCGAAGACCTGCAGACGCGCACCGCCAGCGCGCCGATGTCGGCCGAGATCCTGTTCCACTGCGAGGCCATCCTGACGGCAGCGCCGGAGTTCGACGCGCGCGTGCTGAAATCAGCGCTGGAAACGCTCTCCGACGACCTGATGGTCGACATCGTCCTCGGCGAAAAACTCTGATGCCTGTCTATCGTCTCGGTGAAAAAGTGCCGCAACTTGATCCGAGCGTCTGGATCGCCCCCAACGCCACGGTCATCGGCGATGTACGCCTCGCGGCCCATGTCAGCATCTGGTGGAACGCCGTGCTGCGCGGCGACAACGACCCGATCACCATCGGGGCAAACAGCAACATCCAGGACGGCTCGATCCTGCACACCGACGAAGGCATCCCCATGAACCTCGGACGCGACATCACCGTCGGCCACCTGGTGATGCTGCACGGCTGCACCGTCGGCGACGGCACTTTGGTGGGTATCAAGAGTGTGATTCTCAACGGCGCAGTGATTGGAAAAAACTGCCTGATCGGCGCCAACACGCTGATTTCCGAAGGCAAGGTGATTCCAGACCGCTCGCTGGTGATGGGCTCGCCCGGCAAGGTGGTACGCGAACTTACGGACGAACAACTAGCGCGCATCGCCCACGGTACCGCCCATTACGTAGACAATGCCGCACGTTACCGGCAATTCCTGGAGGAAATTACCAAATGAAACGCTGCCTGTTAATTGCCGCTTTTTTCGCCCTGCCCGCCCTGGCGGCGGAAACCGCCAAACCGACCGGTACTCTGATCGACTTTCGCGTCGATGTGCAGAAAAGCGTGCCGAACGATCTCGGTCGCGCCAGCGCCTATGCAGAGATCACCGGTGCGAATCCCGCCGATGTCGCCCGCAAGATCAAATCCGTCATCGCCGATGGCCTGGCTGTAGCGAAAGCCCAGCCCGGGGTCACGGTCAAAAGCGGCAGCACCCACACCTACCCGGTTTATGCCAAGGGCGGGCGCAATATTGAAAGCTGGCGCATGCGCTCGGAAATCCTGCTGGAGAGCCGCGATGCCGCCGCGCTGTCGGTGACGATTGGCAAGCTACAGAGTTCACTCGCCGTCGGCAATCTGAACTTTTCCCCGGCACCGGAAACCCGCCGCCAGGCCGAAGACGACGCCACCATCGAGGCGATCGAAGCCTTCCGCGCCAAAGCCGCGCGCATCGCCGGCACGCTGAAGAAGTTCTATCGCATCCAGCAGATGAGCGTCAATGGTGGCGGCAACTTTCCGACCCCCTATCCGGTCGCGCGCAGCGCCAAGCTGATGATGGCCGAGGATGCGCCCATGCCGGTCGAGGCGGGCGAATCGAACATCACGGTGAATGTCAGCGGGCAGATCGAACTGGTCGACTGACAGGATCAGCCGTCCCGCCAGCACCGACTTTTCAATTCTGGAGCCCACATAAAGAGAGGCGTTACAATCAAGCAACAGGGGAAGGTGGAGACAAGGAATGCCGGTTGTTTTGCGCTGGAAGGGCTGCAAGTTTTTCTTCTTCTCGAACGAAGGAGACCCACGCGAACCGCTGCATATCCACGTCCGCTGTCATGGTGCTCGCGCCAAGTTCTGGTTCAGCCCCGTGGCAGTAGCGGAAAATATCGGCTTCGCGGCACATGAACTTACCGAGTTAGCTCGCGTGGTCAGTGACAATCAGGAGCAAATCGAAAGGGCATGGCATGAACACTTCGGCGACTGAACTGAGCTTCGACAGCAGCATGATGTGGGTCACGCTCGCGGATGGCCGCAAACTCGGCGTGCCCCTGGCCTATTTCCCCCGTCTGCTGGCCGCCGCTCCCGAACAACGGCAGCACTACGAATTTTCCGGCGGCGGCACCGGCATCCATTGGGATGAACTCGATGAGGACATCAGCGTTAACGGCTTGCTGATGGGGGTTGGGGATCGCACCCGCTGTAATCGAATAGCAGCCTGAACCGTTAAAAGTCGGCGCTGACGGGACGGCATATATGATGATTAAATCGTGGTCTCCCCCTGAATGTTCTGTCGCCAGAGCCGACTTTTGGTTGATTTGTGGTTAATTTGAGCCTGGCCCGTTTAGAGCCCAAATCGCCGGAATCGCGAATTGGCCGGGAAAGCACGTCAGCAAAGGCTTCGCGCATGTTGATCATTCAAACGACCGGACTTTCATGATTCTTGGAGATTTAATGATAAGGAAACACTGAATAAGAGCCTATTTCAGTAGGCCAGTTGCACGCCAAGTGATGAT
>JACDZI010000214.1 GCA_013426785.1 Rhodocyclaceae bacterium
TTCCCATGCAACATTCTCTCCCGATAATGTTGCACTTGGATTTTGAGCGCGCCCTGCATGCCGCTAGAACACAAGGCCAGACGGCGCGAGGAACAATAAGGCCGCCGCAGCGATGGCGGCAGCAACCACAAGAAAAATGATCAACGTTCGTTTGTTCATCGTTTCCCTCGCGGATCAGCGATAAGACGAGAAGGTGACCCATAAAGCACGAGGACTTTTTGACCTACAGAAAACGCTGAATCGGTGCCCTGAACAATTGTCATGAGATTCCCATTCTCCGTTTCGACGACATACTCCATGCCTTTCTGCTTTGTGGCATTTGCCTCGATTGCAGCACCAGCAAGGCCGCCAACCACCGCACCACCAATTGCTCCGACAATATTTCCCCGAGTGTTGTTTCCTCCGGCAGCCGAGCCAACAACAGCACCGGTTGCTGTTCCGGCACTGCCGCCAATACCTGTGGTTCCAGCTACATCAACCTCACGCGCACTTATGACCGTAGCAGACACCGTACGATTGACCTGACCGACGGAACCAACGGAATAGGTTTGTGGGGAGATGTTGGAGGCGCACGCGGCAAGAACTGTTAGCGCAGCACCCAATACCGCGAGCGTTTTCATTATTTGGCGCCCCCTGCTTTCGCGGGAAACATTGGCTTTTGAACATCTACAGTTTCAAGTGCCTGGAGAAACTGAGTGATGTTGTTCTGTACAGCGCGGTTTATCGACTCACGAGCACGTGCGACACCGAGAAATGAGTGGTCGAATGGAGTAGTGCCCGAAGACGCTATGTCTTGAGTGAAAATGATATCGCCCGTTTTTCGATCCATTATTTCGTAACGCGCCGCCGTTTCAGTGGTCATCGAAGCTCCGGCTCCGGGAGGGTTGAGCTTTAGGATTTTTACGGACACATTGACCTTCTTTGTTGCGTCATCTTGGAAGATCGTCATCTTGTTCAATGCCTCGGTCAATGCGGTTTGCCAAAGCTGTGGAACCATTTGTTCCATGCCAACGGGTAGATCGCCGGTTTTTTCGTCTGGACGAGCGATCGTTACCGTCATGGACTTCATTTCAGCGTCAATCTTTTTCTGTGAAACACCGACATTTGGAACCGAGAAATTCAATGGTGGAATCGTAGCGCCGCATCCCGCCAAGAGGACTGTGGCAATTGCGACGGTAACGAAGTGATGGATTTTCATGACAAGCTCCCTGAGAGATACCGGAATTCAAATGACCTCTCTCCCCCGGCAAGGAGAAAGGCCCAACGTTTGAATTCAGGGTCGCGACGCGGCTTTATGCGGCGCGTCCCCTGGAATGA
>JACDZI010000215.1 GCA_013426785.1 Rhodocyclaceae bacterium
GTCCCAATTCGACACCGCCATCGAAAATCTCGACGGCTTGTTCAGCATTTCCCTAGCATCTTAGCGGCATCTTAGCGTCATGCCTTGCCAATGGTGGCGAGGGGTTCTTAAAGGAACTGACACATGACGCAGAAATTAATCCGCATTACCGTCGTTGCTGAAAAGCTTGGCGGCATCCATGAGTCGCACGCCTGGCGCAAGTTAGGTAGTGACCCAAGCGCACCGAAGCCAATACGCCTAGGTGCGCGCCATACCGTATTTGATGAATCAGAGATAGACCGCTGGATAGCTGGGCTGGTGGAATTAGCACGCGGAAAGCCGGTAAAAGCTTCTATTCCTTCGGCTGATGACGTTCGCCGTGGCGCTGAAACCAGAAAGATGCGCCGTGCAGAAAGCGGGGTGGCGTAATGAATACCCCCAAGATGCGAAAAGCCGCCAATGCTGGGGAGCGGGCGGCTTTCCAAACTGCACAAATCAGAACTAATCATAACATCCTTGACCGCCATTACTGCTATTGCCGTCATGGGGCTACCTGCATCTTTTGCCTGACCTGGAATCGCCTGATCCGGGGTATCGAGGCAAGGCGTATGGCTTGGAGGGTGGCGGTATGACGATGAAAACCCGCATCAAGCAGATCATCGTCCGCCTGGCCGTCTGGGGCTTGATCCCTGCCAGCGTTGCAGCATGGCTAATCCGTCGCGGAGGGCTGGGCCATGAGTGATCTACATAGCGCGATGATGGAAGCCTGTCGCAGTGTTGGCGTGGTCGCACCCGGCACCTTGCCCGATCCCGGTAAGTGGTACGAACTCGATATAGAGGGTGATCCGCATGGCAAGGGCGATGCACGCATCAAGTTGTTTCTCGATGGTGAGGGCGGCATTCTCTACAACTGGAAGTCCGGCGATCAGCAGGTTTTCTTCGCCAATGGCGCGGACAAGCTCAGTTCCGAACAGCGGGCAGCACGGCAACAGGCCATTGCAGCGGCACGCATCCGGGCTGATGAGGATATGAAGCTAGAACGCCAGCAGGCCGCGATCAAGGCCGCGACGATCTGGAAGGAAACCAAGCTGGTTTCAGATCATCCGTACTTGACGCGCAAGGGCATCAAGCCGAACGGCGCGAGACTCTATAACGATGCGCTGGCGATCCCGCTGCGTGCTGATGGTGAGATACATTCGATTCAGTTCATTGCACCCGACGGCGGTAAGAAGTTCCTCACTGGCGGTCGCGTTTCAGGATGCTATTTCAGTATCGGCAATCCCATGTCATTGATCGCCATAAAGGAGCCACCGAAGATCGGCGTAATGGCGCCACAT
>JACDZI010000216.1 GCA_013426785.1 Rhodocyclaceae bacterium
TGGAAAAACCTTGCAGGGCGTAAACATCATGTCGCCCGCACTGCTGGCGGAAACGATGCTGGGTTAGCGAACTCCCGGTTTCACATCGGACAAGATTAGCTCTGAACATTGCCAAGCTGCCCGCCCCTGCGTCTGCGGTTTCAAAAAGTCGGCGCTGGCGGGACGGCGACTATCGGCCCAAACCTGCCCGACACTTTCGGCGGCACTTGGACCGCAGTCGCCTCAATGCAGACATTTTGCATGCGATGGATTGGCGGCTCAGCCCGGGCCAAAGCGGGAATAACCCAACTTTGAAAAATTGACGCTCAAGCTTAGGGGCGCGGTGCTGGCTTGCACCCGTTGCGTCCCCTAGTGCGCAGTGTTGGGCGTCATTTCAGTGCGCACTACCAGACTTAGGGTTGTTCCTCGCCATATACATTTCACCCGCTTGATGCTTGAGAATTGCGTTTGAAAGTCCGTATTTGGCGAAGAGGGCATCCAGTAGTTTGTTAATTACGACATCGCGTGCTTTTACTTCCATCTTTAGGGCTTCGAGTTCCTTCTGCACTTCAAGACGCCCCTTGAACTCCATGAGTCTTTGCATGTTCTTCGTCAGAAATCCATGGACGATATGGTTGCGGCACTTGATGCCATCTTCCATGTAGTCGCTGAGGTCGGCTGGTATTTCGATTCGTTTGCGAAGCGCATTGATTGTCTGACCAAGAGTCTTAGCAGAATGAAAATCCCACGAGGCCGTGAAGGCGCCCTCTTCACCCCCTGATTCTTCATGGGTCATCATTGCGTGAAGAAGACAAAGGCTAGATTCGAATGCTTGGCAGATGTAGACAGCTTTCCCAAGCTCAAGCATGAGTGGCTCGAGATCGACAGCCATAGTGTCTTGGGAATCGTCCATATGCTAAGTTCGCGCTGAGTCACCTTGCTAGATATTTATACGCCTGCAATGAACCATAGGTCATTATGATTGCAAAGATTGTGGTAACGACCAATACAGACCACATGATTCTCCGTATCGGGAAGGGTTTATTGCGGTGAGTAAAGAAGGCCGCAATTGCTCCCCCCGCCACTCCAATCGCTATAACCATGAAGACGATTAATATCGACGTGATGTACGGAGTGGTGGGCGGTTGCAGAAGAACGTAAAAGCCTATCAGGGCCGAATACAGAACGATTAGGTCCTTATTTGACTTGTTATCGTCTGACACAGATATCCTCCTGAATTGTTCTACCGTCAAGCAAATTGTGATTAAAGTGTATTAAAGAAGGGCGCGCTCAAAATCCAAGTGCAACATTATCGGGAGAGAATGTTGCATGGGAA
>JACDZI010000074.1 GCA_013426785.1 Rhodocyclaceae bacterium
CGTTGCTGAGTGTCAGTGAAATATGTGCCTCAAAAGTGTCAAACTCGGGTCAGAAGCGGTCGGCAGGTTGTCTCGTATTCTGCCCCAGGCCAGCGGGGTGGGCTTGAAGCCGGTCTGGCCGAGAACGACGGCGGCCAGCATCAGCAACACGAAGCCGACGACGAGTTGATACAGCAGCGTCTTGGTGGCCGGCTCCCGCGCCAGTCGTTTGCCCGCAGCCGAAGAAGGTGATGACGATGCCGCCGAAGGCCAGCGCCACGCCCATCCATTGAATGACGGCGAGGCGCTCGGCCGACAGTTTCCAGTGCAGGCCGAGGGCGACGAAGATCGGCGCAGTGTAGAGAAATACCACCATGTGCGAGGCCGAGGTGAAGCGCAGGCCCTCGCCGACCAGCAAGCCGGGCCGCCAGGTGCCGTCGGCGAAGCGGATGCGCTGGCCCCTGGCGCAGCATCAGCAGGCCAACCAGCACGGCGGCGATACCGGTACGCAGGGCAATCTGCATCAGTGGCGACACATCCGCCGCCTTGAGCACCAACTGCTGCAGGCCCCAGATCAGGCACAGCACGACCATGATGCCCATCGCCTGCGCGTAGAGCACCTTGCGGCTATCCATGCCGGCATCCTCTCATCGCGAATCGGCCATTAGAACAAACAGGGCCGCACGGAGCGGCCCCTTTCATTGCAGCGGGCGATGCTTACTTGATGATCGCGTCCAGTTCGCCCTTCTTGTAGCGGGTGGCCATCGCTTCGAGGCTGATCGGCTTGATCTTGCTGGCCATGCCGGCGCAGCCGAAGGCTTCGTAACGCGCCACGCAGATCGCCTTCATCGCCTTGCGCGTTTCGGCGAGGTACTTGCGCGGATCGAAGTTCTTCTTGTCCTTGTTGAAATACAGGCGGATGGCGCCGGTGGAGGCCATGCGCAGGTCGGTGTCGATGTTGATCTTGCGCACGCCATGCTTGATGCCCTCGACGATTTCCTCGACCGGCACGCCGTAGGTGGCGCCCATTTCGCCGCCGTTCTCGTTGATGATCTTCAGCCAGTCCTGCGGCACGCTGGAGGAACCGTGCATCACTAGGTGGGTGTTGGGAATGCGCGCGTTGATTTCCTTGATGCGGTCGATCCGCAGCACCGCGCCCGTGGGCGGCCGGGTGAACTTGTAGGCGCCGTGGCTGGTGCCGATGGCGATGGCCAGCGCGTCGACGCCGGTCGCCTTGACGAACTCGGCCGCTTCGTTGGGATCGGTCAGCAACTGGTCGTGCGACAGCTTGCCTTCGGCGCCGTGGCCGTCTTCCTTCTCGCCCATGCCCGATTCGAGCGAGCCGAGGCAGCCCAATTCACCTTCCACCGAGACGCCGATGGCGTGGGCGATGTCGGCTACCAGCCGGGTGGTCTTGGCGTTGTACTCGAAGGTCGAAGGGGTCTTGGCGTCTTCCAGCAACGAGCCGTCCATCATCACGCTGGAGAAGCCGGAACGCATCGACTGGATGCACACCGACGGGCTGGCGCCATGATCCTGGTGCATGACGATCGGCAGGTCGGGATGGGTCTCGATGGCCGCCTCGATCAGGTGGCGCAGGTAGGCCTCGCCGGCATACTTGCGGGCGCCGGCCGAGCCTTGCATGATCACCGGGCTGTTGGTTTCCTCGGCGGCTTCCATGATGGCCTGGATCTGTTCGAGGTTATTGACGTTGAAGGCGGGCAGGCCGTAACCGTTTTCGGCGGCATGGTCCAGCAGTTGGCGCATGGATACGAGTGGCATTTTGTTCTCCTATGACTGGTAAGTGATTCAGGCAGGTCGATGTTCGCCGACCCGGACGAGCTTCAGGGTATTGGTACCGCCGGACTGGCCGATCGGTTCGCCGAAGGTGATGACGATCAGGTCACCGATTTCGACGGCGCCGGAACGGATCAGTTCCTCCTCGGCTTCGAACAACATTTCATCGCGGTCGTGGCCGGTATAACGCAACATCAGGGGATAAACGCCGCGATAAGCACTGACCTTGAAACGCGTGTGGCTGTCGGGGGTCAGGGCAAAGATCGGCACACCGACATCGAGACGCGAAATCCACAAGGCGGTCGAACCGGATTGGGTGAGCGTGACGATGGCCGTGATCTTGAGGTGATGCGCAGTGAACAACGCGGCCATGGCCACCGACTGGTCGATACGGGTGAACACGCGGTCGAGAAAATGGCGGTCCAGCGCGGCGGGGTCCATCGATTTTTCCGCCTCGTGGCAGATGCGCGCCATCGCCAGCACGGTCTCGACCGGGTAGTCACCGGCGGCGGTTTCCGCCGAGAGCATCACCGCATCGGTGCCATCGAGCACGGCATTGGCGACATCCGAGACTTCGGCGCGGGTCGGCACCGGCGAGTAAATCATCGACTCCATCATCTGCGTGGCGGTGATGGCAAACTTGTTGTGTTCCCGCGCCATGCGGATGATCTTTTTTTGCAGGGCGGGCACGGCGGCATCACCGACTTCGACCGCCAGGTCGCCACGCGCCACCATCACACCATCGCAGGCATGCAGGATGTCCGCGAGGTTTTCAACCGCCTCGCAGCGCTCGATCTTGGCGACGATCAGGGCATTCGAACCGGCCTTGTGCAAGAGCTTCCGCGCCAGGCGCAGGTCGCCGCCCGTCTTGGGGAAGGACACGGCCACATAATCCACCTGCAACTCGGCCGCGGTCTGGATGTCCTCGATGTCCTTCGGCGTCAGGGCCGGCGCGGAGAGGCCACCTCCCTGCTTGTTGATGCCCTTGTTGTTCGAAAGTTCGGTGCCCAGGCGGACGATGCAATGGATCTCGCCGTCCTCGATGCGCTCGACATCCATGACGACGCGGCCGTCATCGAGCAGCAGCGTATCCCCCGGCACGACATCGTCGATCAGTTCCGGATAGTCGAGACCGACGCGGCCGGAATCGCCTAGGGTACAGGCGGTATCGAGGATGAAGGCCTGGCCGGGCTTGAGCACGATCTTGCTGCCGGCGAACTTGCCGACGCGAATCTTCGGCCCCTGCAGGTCGGCCATCATCGCTACCGTGCGCCCGTGGGTACGCATGGCTTCCTGGAGGATCTCGATGCGCTTCTTGTGGTCGTCCGGCGTACCGTGGGAGAAGTTCAGGCGCACCACATCGGTGCCGGCGGCGACCAGCCTGCCAATGGTGTCGGCGTCCGATGTCGCCGGACCGAGGGTGGCGACGATCTTGGTAGTCCGCAACATCGGGATCGATCGCGCCACTTCAGTTACAACCCGGTCTCATGTCAGCCCTGGGCACGCTTTTCCAGAATATCCACGGCCGGCAGCGTCTTGCCTTCCAGGTATTCAAGGAACGCACCGCCGGCGGTGGAGATGTAGGACACCTTGTCGTAAATGTCGTACTTCTGGATCGCGGCGATGGTGTCGCCACCGCCCGCGAGCGTGAAGGCCTTGGTGTTGGCGATGGCCATCGCGATGGTTTTGGTGCCGGCGCCGAACTGGTCGAACTCGAACACGCCGACCGGCCCGTTCCACACCACGGTACCCGCCTGCATGATGATGTTGGCCAGTTCCTGGGCACTCCGGGGACCGATATCGAAGATCATGTCGTCGTCGGCAACGTCAGCGGCATCCTTCAGCACCGCCGGTTCAGCGGCGTCGAACTTCTTGCCGCACACCACGTCAACGGCGATCGGAATGGTGGCACCGCGCGCGGTCATCTTGGTCATCAGCGCCTGCGCGGTCGGCACCAGATCATCCTCGCACAGCGACTTGCCGACGTTCTTGCCGGTGGCTTTCAGGAAGGTGTTGGCGATGCCGCCACCGACCACCAGTTGTTCGCATCTCTCGGAGAGAGCTTCCAGCACCGTCAGCTTGGTGGACACCTTGGAACCGCCGACGATGGCGACCATCGGGCGGGCCGGGTTGGCCAGCGCCTGGTGCAGGGCTTCGAGTTCTTCGCTCACCAGCATGCCGGCACAGGCGACCGGGGCAAACTGGGCGATGCCGTAGGTGGATGCCTCGGCGCGGTGGGCCGTGCCGAAGGCATCCATGACAAAGATGTCGCACAGCGCCGCGTAATTCCTGGCTGTTTCCTCGACGTTCTTTTTTTCGCCCTTGTTGATGCGGCAGTTTTCCAGCAGCACCACTTCGCCGGCCGCCACCTCGAAACCGCCGTCAACCCAGTCGCGGATGACGCGCACCGGCTGACCAAGCTTGGCGGACATCACGTCGGCAACGGGCTGGAGGGAGTTCTCCGCCGCCCATTCGCCTTCGGTGGGCCGCCCCAGGTGCGAAGTGACCATGACTTTCGCGCCCGCCTTCAGCGCGTGCTCGATGGTCGGCATCGAAGCGGTGATGCGGGCGTCGGAGGTGACCTTGCCATCCTTCACCGGCACATTGAGGTCGGCGCGAATGAACACGCGCTTGCCCGCGAGATCAAGGTCGGTCATGCGGATGAAGTTAGGCATGGTCTGTCTCCTGATCAGGCTTATTGCGCGACGTGTTTGACGAAGCGCAGCATGTTGCAGGTGTAGCCGTACTCGTTGTCGTACCAGGCCACCACCTTGACGAAGGTACTGTCGAGCGCGATGCCGGCTTCGGCATCGAAGGTCGACGGCGCGGTGTGGCCGACGAAGTCGGTGGACACCACTTTTTCTTCGGTGTAGCCCAGCACGCCCTTCATGGCGCCTTCGGAAGCCGCCTTCATCGCCGCGCAGATATCCTTGTATTCGGCCGGGTTGTTGAGTTCCACGGTCAGGTCGACGACCGACACATCGGAGGTCGGCACGCGGAAGGCCATGCCGGTCAGCTTCTTGTTGAGCTCGGGAATGACCTTGCCGACGGCCTTGGCCGCGCCGGTCGAGGACGGGATGATGTTTTCGAG
The DNA here is from genome assembly GCA_013426785.1 of Rhodocyclaceae bacterium. Classification (GTDB taxonomy): domain Bacteria; phylum Pseudomonadota; class Gammaproteobacteria; order Burkholderiales; family Rhodocyclaceae; genus Sulfuricystis. Next base: position 4,868 of record JACDZI010000074.1, read on the forward strand.
GATGCCGCGACCGCCGCGCCAGTCCTTGTTGGACGGGCCATCGACGGTCTTCTGCGTCGCCGTGGCGGCATGCACGGTGGTCATCAGGCCGCGCTTGATGCCCCAGTTGTCATGCAGCACCTTGGCGACCGGCGCCAGGCAATTGGTAGTGCAGGAAGCGGCCGAAACGATGGTCTCGCCGGCATACTTCTCATGGTTGACGCCATAGACGAACATCGGCGTGTCGTCCTTGGACGGGGCGGACTGGACAACCTTTTTCGCACCCGCATCGATGTGCTTCTGGCAGGTGTCCTTGGTCAGGAAAAAGCCGGTGCACTCGATGACGATGTCGGCGCCGACCTCGTTCCACTTCAGGTTGGCCGGATCCTTCTCGGCCGTCAGGCGGATGGTCTTGCCCTTGACGATCAGGTTGCTGCCATCGATAGCAATATCGCCATTGAAGCGGCCATGCACGGAGTCGTACTTGAGCATGTAGGCCAGGTAATCGGGTTCGAGCAGGTCGTTGATGGCGACCACTTCGAGTTCGGGGAAATCCTTGGCGATGGCACGGAAGGTCATGCGGCCGATGCGGCCAAAACCGTTGATACCGACTTTGATGGTCATGTCTATTTCTCCTGATGGCGATTAGATGAGTGATTCGACGGTATTCACGACATTTTCCGTCGTGAAACCGAATTCCTTGAACAGCAGGCCGGCCGGGGCCGACTCGCCGAAGCGGTCGAGGCCGATGACGGCACCCGCACCACCGACATACTTCCACCAGCCACCCGTGACGCCGGCCTCGACGACGATGCGCGGCAAACCTCTGGGCAATACGCTGTCCCGGTACTCCTGCGACTGGCGGTCGAAGACGTTGGTGGAAGGCATTGACACCACGCTGACGCCAACACCCTTTTCAGCCAGCACGGCCTGCGCCTTGAGTGCCAGATCGACTTCGGAGCCGGTGGCGATAATGACGGCTTTTGCCGTCCCGCCAGCGCCGACTTTTGAAAGCACGTAGCCACCTTTCTTGATCGCCTTGATCGTCGCGGCATCGCGTTTGACGAACGGCAGGTTCTGGCGCGACAGGGCCAGCGAGCTCGGGCCATTCAGCCGCTCGACCGCAGACGTCCAGGCCACCATGGTTTCCACGGTATCGCAGGGACGCCAGACATCCATGTTGGGGATCAGCCGCAGCGTGGCGATTTGCTCCACCGGCTGGTGAGTCGGGCCATCCTCGCCGAGGCCGATGGAATCGTGCGTGAACACATAGATCACCCGTTGCTTCATCAGCGCCGACATGCGCAGGGCATTGCGGGCGTATTCGGAAAACATCAGGAAGGTGCCGCCGAAAGGTAGCAAGCCGCCGTGCAGCGCCATGCCGTTCATGATGTGGGCCATGCCGAACTCGCGCACGCCGTAGGAGATGTAGTTGCCGGTGGACTTGCCGGAGACGTGCTTGCAACCCGTCCAGTTGGTCAGGTTGGAACCGGTCAGGTCGGCCGAACCGCCGAGGAACTCGGGCAGGGCCGGCGCCAGCGCGTTGATGGCCAGTTGCGAAGCCTTGCGGGTGGCCACGGTCTCGGCCTTCTCGTTGGCCGCAGCGATAGCCTTGGCGGCAAACTCGGCCCATTGGGCGGGCAACTGGCTGGTCATGCGACGCTTGAACTCGGCAGCCTCAACGGGAAAAGCTTTAGCGTAGTGCTCGAACTTCTGGTTCCATCTGCTTTCGAGTTCGGCACCTTTCTTTTTGGCATCCCAGGCCTCGTATACTTCCTGCGGAATTTCAAACGGGCCGAAGTTCCAGCCGAGGCGCTGGCGGGCAGCGGCGATCTCGGCATCGCCCAGCGGCGCGCCATGCACGTCGTGGGTGCCGGCCTTGTTGGGCGAGCCCAGGCCGATGACAGTCTTGCAGCAGATCAGCGACGGTTTGTCCGTGACGGCCTTGGCCGCTTCGATGGCGGCGTGCAGCGCCTCGGGGTCATGGCCATTGACGTTCGGCACGACGTGCCAGCCATAGGCCTCGAAACGCTTGGGCGTGTCATCGGTGAACCAGCCCTCGACGTGGCCGTCGATGGAGATTCCGTTATCGTCCCAGAAGGCGGTCAGCTTGCCGAGGCCCCAGGTGCCGGCCAGCGCGCAAGCTTCGTGCGAGATGCCTTCCATCAGGCAGCCGTCGCCGAGGAACACCCAGGTGCGGTGGTCGACGATTTCGTGGCCCGGCTGGTTGAACTCGGCGGCCAGCAGCTTCTCGGCCATCGCCATGCCGACGGCGTTGGTGATGCCCTGGCCGAGAGGTCCGGTGGTGGTTTCAACCCCAGGGGTATAGCCGAGTTCGGGGTGACCCGGCGTCTTGCTGTGCAACTGGCGGAAGTTTTTCAGGTCGTCGATCGACAGATCGTAACCGGTCAGGTGCAGCAGCGCATAGATCAGCATCGAGCCGTGGCCGTTCGACAGCACGAAGCGGTCGCGGTTGGCCCAATGGGGATTGGTCGGGTTATGGCGCAGGTGGTGGTTCCACAGCACCTCGGCGATCTCCGCCATGCCCATGGGCGCACCGGGGTGGCCGGAGTTGGCCTTCTGCACGGCGTCCATGGCCAGGGCGCGGATCGCGCTGGTCAGGTTATTGAATACGGGAGGCTCGAAATTGCTGAAAGTGGCTGACATGAATGTTTTCCTCGGCGGCAGACCGACATTATCGGCGATTCCCGCAATGCAATGTTATCGGATCGGTTCTCAAATGGCCGTGGCGCGGCGCTTGTTTTCCATCAGGCGCAGGATCATCGGGGTGAAGATCAACTGCATCGCCAGTTCCATCTTGCCGCCCGGCACGACGATGATGTTGGGCCGCGACATGAAAGAGTCGTTGATCATCGACAGCAGGTAGGGGAAGTCGATGCCCTTCGGGTTGGCAAAGCGGATCACCACGAAGCTCTCGTCGGCCGTCGGGATGTCGCGGGCGATGAAAGGGTTGGAGGTATCGACGGTCGGCACGCGCTGGAAGTTCACATGGGTGCGCGAGAACTGCGGCGTGATGTAGTTCACGTAGTCCGGCATGCGGCGCAGGACGGTATCGACCACCGCCTCGGTCGAGTAGCCACGCGCGCCCTTGTCGCGGATCAGCTTCTGGATCCATTCGAGATTGATGATCGGCACCACGCCGACCAGCAGGTCGGCATGCTGGGCAACGTTCACCTTGTCGGTGACCACGGCCCCATGCAGACCCTCGTAGAACAGCAGGTCGGAGGGCGGCAGGTCCTGCCAGGGCGTAAAGGTGCCAGGCTCCTGGTTCCAGGGCGCCGCCTCCTCGTGGTTGTGCAGGTAGTAGCGCCGCTTGCCGGTGCCGGTTTCGCTGTACAGCTTGAACAGGCTTTCCAACTGTTCCAGTTCGTTGGCGTCCGGACCGAAATGGCTGAAGTTGTTATTGCCTTCCTTGGCGGCAGCGGCCATCACCTCCTTCATCGCCTTGCGGTCGTAACGGTGGAACGAGTCACCTTCGATGACGGCTGCGTTGAGGTTCTCGCGCCGAAAAACGTGGTTGAACGACTTGGTGACCGAGGAGGTGCCCGCCCCCGATGAGCCGGTGATGGCTATGACTGGATGCTTGACCGACATGAACGTCTCCGGAAAAGAAGTAAAGGGAATTAACGAAACAGGGAACGGGACGAGAACAGCGGCATGTCGTAACTGCTCACATCCTTGCCCTCGATGTATTCCTGATGATAGCGATGCAGGCGTTCGACTTCCTGCTTAGAACCGAAGATGAAGGGCGCACGCTGGTGCAATTCGGTCGGCTTGATGTCGAGAATGCGGTTGCGGCCGGTGATCGCCGCGCCGCCTGCCTGCTCGATGATGAAGGCGATGGGATTGGCCTCATACAGCAGGCCGAGACGACCGCCCTGGTCGCGGGTGCGCTCGTCGTGCGGATAGAGGAACACGCCGCCGCGCGTGAGGATGCGGTAGGCCTCCGCCACCAGCGAGGCCACCCAGCGCATGCCGAAGTCCTTGCCACGCGGCCCTTCCTTGCCGGCCATGCACTCCTGCACATAGCGACGTACCGGCGGTTCCCAGTAACGCTCGTTGGAGGCGTTGATGGCGAAGGTGGTGGATTCGACCGGAATGGTCATCTTGGGGTGCGTCAACACGAATTCGCCGATCTCGCGGTCGAGCGTGAAGCCGTCCACGCCCTTACCGGTCGTCATGATCAGGCGCGTCGAGGCACCGTATTGCACCAGGCCGGCACATAGCAACTCGCTGCCCACCTGCAGAAAATCGGCTTCCTTCACCTTGCGCTTGGGATCGGGCGCGCGCATCACCGAAAAGATGGTGCCAGTCTGAAAGTTGATGTCGAGGTTGCCGGAACCGTTGAGCGGGTCGAAGGCCAGCAGGTACTTGCCGCGTTTGCCGCCCTGCGGCAACTGGCTGATGCCTTCCATGTCTTCCGAAGCGAGCGCGGCGAGGTGGCCGGTCGCCATGCCGGTTTGCAACATCACATCGTTCGCCAGCGCTTCGAGCTTCTGGTTGAGGTCTTTTCCCGTGGCCAGCAGGGCGCCGCGGCCGACGGCATTGGCGATGATCTTGCTCGCGGTCGCAATATCACTCAGCAGTCCGGTGAAATCGCCTGTGGCACCGGGGATTTTCCGTTGCACTTCGTTCATGAATTGCGTCAGCGTAATGCGATCGGCGTCCATCTTCCCCTCCAGTAAGTCCTGCCAGTCAAGTACCGCTTATTCTAGTATGCACGGCAGCCGGGCCCGCCCCGAGAAAAATCCCCGCCCCGGTGAGGGGGCGGGGGCAAACTGGCAGAACGCCAGAGGGAGTATGGAAACCTTGGCGACAGTCGGGAAAAACCGAACCGCCGTGCAGATGAGCAAACTCTAATGGGTGTAACCTATAAGCGCCAGTCACTTTTTCTTATCGTGACAATAAGCTCACTGCCACGCTATTGGGTAAGTGCCAGATACAACATCGGCAACTGTTCCGGCAGTCGTTCGATGCGATCCAGTACGCGCCAGCGGTAGCCGAATATTTCCCGCACATACTCATCCGCCTTTGGATCGAGCGAAAGGCAAAAGGTGGTAATGCCCTGGCCATCGAGTTCCTCGACCGCCTTGCGGGTGTCGGCACGCAGATGCTGCGGATCGGTGACATCGATGTCGGCCGGTGCGCCGTCGGTGAACAGCAGCAGGATTTTCTTGTCGGCCTGCTGCGCCGACAAATAATGGCCGGCATGGCGCAGCGCGGCACCCATGCGCGTCGAATAGCCTGCCTGGATCGCCGCGACCCGCGCCTTCACCGTGTCGTCCCAGCGCTCACTGAAACCCTTGATGTGCTGGTAACGCACCTCGTGGCGGGTGTTGGAATGGAAGCCGGCGATGGCGAGCGGATCGCCCAGCCGGTCGATCGCCCAGGCCAGCAGCGCCAGCGCCTCCTGGCTCAGTTGCAGGATGGTTTGCGCCGTCCCGCCAGCGACGACTTTTTCATTCAAGGATTCGGAGAGATCGACCAGCAGCATCACGGCAATGTTGCGGCCATCGGTGCGGTGGCTCATGTTGATGCGCGGATCGGGCGTCGCGCCGCTCTTAAAGTCGATCAGCGCGCGCAGGGCGACGTCGAGATCGAGCTCGCTGCCCTCCTCCTGATAGCGGATGCGCACCTTGTCCTGCGGCTTCAACAGGTCGAGCAGTTTTTTCAACTGTTTGGCCAGCGCCGCATGTTTCAACAACAGCTGGTCGATGTCGGCGGGGTTGCCGCTCGGATGCAGGGCTTCGTAGACACTGGTCCAGTCGGGCCGGTAGGTCTGCGTCGCCGCATCCCATTCCGGGTAGTGGCGTGGCGGCAAACCGACAACGTCGGCCGCTTGCGCCGTTTTCTTTTCGGGATCGTCAAAAAACTCTTCATCGTCACTGTCCTCGATGAAGGTCCACAGGTGGCGGTTGTCGTCGCGGTAGTCGATCACCGTGTCGTCGAAATGCACCTTGGCGAACTGGTCGCTCTGGCGGCGCGTTTTGGCGACGTAAGAAAGCGCCAGTGAGGCCATTTCGGCCGTACTGGCCGGGCCATCCGCCAGCAGCGCATGGAAGCGCGCGACGAAATCGTTCAGCACCGGATCGGCATAACCGTGGTCAGGGTCGATGAAGGCGCGCGACAGCATGGCGAGGCGGTGGCGCAGGCAGGATGTGGTTTCCGGATCGCAGGCGCCCTCGGCCGGTGTGGGGTGCAGCGCGAGGAAGATGCGCCGCAGGCCAGGGTATTCACGGATCAGCAGCGTCTCGATGCGCGCATCCTCGCAAAACTCCACCGCCATGCGCTGGAACGGGCTCCAGTTATCCGCGATCTGCGGCGAACTCCAGCGCCGGTGACCCACCATGTGGGCAAGCACGGCCCGGTAGCGGTCGATGCCGCTGATGCCGTGGGCCTCATCGAAAACATCCGGCACGCGCAGGCCTAGGGCATCGTAATAGGGGATCGGCTTCCTCAATTCATCGAAAGCGGTGGAATACGGTACCAGCTGGTCGGCGTCCTGCCACAGCGCGCGCAGGTAAAGATCAAGCTGGCGCTCGACATCGGCGAACAGCGTGCCGTGCCGCTCTCGCTGCACCACCGCACGGCTGTCGGCCAACTGCAGGGAAAAATATTCTTCCTGCCGTTCGGGATGGTGGTTGTAGTTGCGAATGCCGTACTCGACCCAGTTCTGCAGGCCCGCCATCGCCAGCAGGTTCAGCAGGCGCGGGGCCTGCTCGAACAGATGGGGCAGGCCGGGGCTGGGGAAAGTGCTGTGGTGGCCGTGGATCGAGCCGGTGGTGCGCGTCATCAGGTCGCGCGCGATGTCGAGATAGAACTGAAGTTGCTCGCGGGACTGCAAGCGGCGCGCAACCGCCGCCAGGGTTTGCAGGAAGGGCGTGATCGCCTTGCTGTTGGGCGACTTCTGCATCGCCCGGATGAAATCCATCACCGCCGGCAGCAGGTCGTGGCCGGCTGCGTTGGCCACGGCAGGCCATTCTTCGAGGAAGGCCAGCACCGGCTCCGCCCCCCGCCCCATCTTGCCGAGCACGCGCGCAGCTTCGATATAGGCGTCCACCTCGTCCTTGCGGAAGCTCGTCAATGCCTCGTAAACACACTCTTCGAACACATCGGCAACCAGCACGAAGCCGCAATCCATAGCCGTCCAGCAGGCCTGGACCTGCGGATGGGCAAACTCGCGTTTACGGGCGTCAGCAACGGGGCAAAATCCGGTGGTCATGCCTGCCTTTCTGTTGGGAATGGGCATTACTCTAGTGCCGGCTAGCGCCTGACGCCAGTCACTTTTCGTTATGGACTGGATAAGCCCAGGATTTCATCTGCACCCGGCCTGCAATTAGCCTCCAAGGAGTAATCTTTCGGCATG
>JACDZI010000075.1 GCA_013426785.1 Rhodocyclaceae bacterium
GCATGACAATGAAATCGTTCACTCCAATCAACACTTATTCAGTGTTTCCTTAACCCTCAGTGAACAGCCCCCGCACAACCCCTTGATCGTAAACAGCTATTTCAGCGGTCCACGACATCGTCATTCATGCGATTGCCCTGGCACTTACGCAAGCGGATATCGTCTGGCCGACGACAGGAGGTCGGGCGTGTAGAATTTCCGCTTCCTTTCACCCGTCTCGACATCCCCATGCAAAGAATCGTCAAAGCGCTGGAACACTTCATCTTCTGGAGTCGTTGGCTACAGGCGCCGCTCTATGTCGGCCTGATCGTCGCCCAGGGTGTGTATGTCTACCAGTTCATGCACGAACTGGCCATTCTCGTGACCAAGATGGGCAACCTCAGCGAGACGGAAGTCATGCTGATCGTGCTCGGCCTGATCGACGTGGTGATGATCGCCAACCTCTTGATCATGGTGATCATTGGCGGTTACGAGACATTCGTTTCCAAGCTTGATCTGGAGGGGAACCCCGACCAACCGGAGTGGCTCTCCCACGTCAATGCCGGGGTGCTCAAGGTCAAACTGGCGGTGGCGCTGATCAGCATTTCGTCGATCCACCTCCTGCGTACTTTCATCAATGCCCCGCAGATGGAGGATCGTGTCGTCTATATCCAGATTGCGATCCACGCGTCGTTCCTGGTCTCGGCCCTGGCCGTTGCCTGGACCGACAAGATCATGATGCAGTCGCTCGCCATCAGCAGCAACGCAAAACACTAAGCAGGGAGTACCCCCATGTCCGCCCCCATCAAGCAGGAAGACTTCATCAGCTCCATCGCCGACGCCTTCCAGTTCATCAGCTACTACCATCCGCTCGACTACATCCAGGCACTGGGAAGAGCTTACGAACGCGAGCAGAGCCCGGCGGCGAAGGATGCCATTGCCCAGATACTGACCAACAGCCGCATGTGCGCCGAAGGCAAGCGCCCGATCTGCCAGGACACCGGCATCGCCGTGGTTTTCCTGAAGATCGGCATGCACGCGCAGTGGGACGCGCGCATGACCATCCAGCAGATGGTCAATGAAGGGGTGCGCCGTGCCTACACCAACCCGGACAACAAGCTGCGCGCCTCGGTGCTGCTCGACCCGGCCGGCAAGCGCACCAACAGCAAGGACAACACACCGGCGGTGGTTCATACCGAGATGGTGGCGGGTGACCACGTCGAAGTCATCTGCGCAGCTAAAGGCGGCGGTTCCGAAAACAAGTCGAAGTTCTACGCCCTGAACCCGTCCGACTCGATTGTCGACTGGGTACTCAAGACCGTGCCGACGATGGGCGCCGGTTGGTGCCCGCCCGGCATCCTCGGCATCGGCATCGGCGGCACGCCGGAAAAGGCCATGCTGCTCGCCAAAGAGTCGCTGATGGCACCGGTGGATATCGACGAACTGATCGCCCGCGGCCCCAGCAATCGCGTCGAGGAACTCCGCCTCGAACTCTTTGAAAATGTCAATGCGCTGGGCATCGGTGCGCAGGGCCTGGGTGGCCTCACCACCGTGCTTGACGTCAAGATCCTCGACTACCCGACCCATGCCGCCAGCCTGCCGGTAGCGATGATCCCCAACTGCGCCGCGACGCGCCACGTACATTTCAACCTCGATGGCTTCGGCCCGGCCAAACTGGAACCGCCCAGCCTCGACCAATGGCCGCAGGTGGCCTGGGCGCCGGATACCGAGAAGTCCACCCGCGTCAATCTCGATACCCTGACCCCCGCCGAAGTCGCCGCCTGGAAGCCAGGACAGACACTCTTGCTCGACGGCAAGATGCTTACCGGCCGCGATGCGGCGCACAAGCGCATCCAGGACATGCTGGCGAAAGGCGAGAAGCTGCCAGTGGATTTCACCAACCGCGTCATCTACTACGTCGGCCCGGTCGACCCGGTGCGCGACGAAGTCGTCGGCCCGGCCGGTCCGACCACCGCGACGCGGATGGACAAGTTCACAGAAATGATGCTAGCGCAGACTGGCCTGATCTCGATGGTCGGCAAGGCCGAACGCGGTCCGGTGGCGATCGAAGCCATCAAGAGGCACAAGTCGGCTTACCTGATGGCTGTCGGCGGCGCCGCCTATCTGGTCGCCAAAGCCATCAAGGGTGCGCAGGTCGTCGGTTTCGCCGACCTCGGCATGGAAGCCATCTACGAATTTGATGTCAAGGATATGCCGGTGACGGTAGCCGTCGATTCGACCGGCACCTCGGTGCACAACACCGGGCCGCAAGAGTGGCAAGCCATCATTGGCAAGATCCCGGTCGCGAAGCATTGACGGCAGCCCCGTATCGCCAGCGCCGACTTTTTCATGATCGGGGTATTTGATTCGGGGCTAGGTGGCTTGTCGGTGCTGGCCGCCATCGCCCGCGAGTTGCCACGTGCCAACCTGATCTACCTGGCCGATACCGCGCATGTTCCGTATGGCGACAAGCAGGACAGCTTCATCACCGGCCGCGTGCTGGGCATCGGCAGCCACCTCGCAGCCGAGGGCTGCAACCTGATCGTCGTTGCCTGCAATACCGCCACCACCACGGCGATCCAGGCACTGCGCGAACACCTTCCCGAGACTCCCATCGTAGGTGTCGAACCAGGCGTCAAGCCGGCCGCGCAGGGCTCCATGGCCCGGCATATCGCAGTACTGGCGACGGCAACCACCGCGCGCAGCCGTCGCCTCGCCCACCTGATCGAAACCCATGCGGCCCACGTCCGGGTCGATGTGGTCCCCTGCCCCGGCTGGGCGACCCACGTCGAAACCCTGCAACCGGATACACCCGCCTTTCGCACTGAAGTGGCGAGCAAGATCGAACCGCTGCTGGCCTCCGGAGTCGACCGCATCGTCCTCGGCTGCACGCATTACGCCTTCCTGGCCCCGCTCATCGAGCCACATCTGCAAGGACGCGCGCAACTGGTCGATGTCGCCGACGCCGTGGCACGGCAGGTATTGCGCCAGCGTGGCGACAGCTATGCCGAAGGCAAGCTCGGCTTGCAGGCCACCTCGCACCCTGAACGTCTGGCTGCTGCCCTGCCTGCCCTCGGCCTGCACAAGCTCGCCAGCCGGGTTGCCACAGTCGAACAGGTCAGCGTGTAGCCGGGAACCGCGCGAGATAGACCACGGCCACCAGGATCAGGCTGCCACCGAGCAGTTGAACTGGCGTCACCGTTTCCCCCAACACCAGCGCCGCAAGCAGCAGGGTAATCAGCGGCTCCATGGTCGACAGGGTGGATGCATCTGCTGCACCGAGTTTTTCCATACCCTTGAAAAACCCGAGAATGGCAAACACCGTTGAAAACAGGGCAATGGCACCGACCGCCAGCCAGCCACCGCCGCTGGCGGGCCAGTGGATTCCTTCGGCAATCGCACCTGCCGCATAGACCGCCGCTGCCGACACGATCACGACGGTGGCGGCCGGCAGCGGCGCTACCCGTAGCATCACCCCCGCCCCGGCCAGGATATAGGTCGAGTAGATCAGTGCTGCCCCGATGCCCAGCAGGATGCCGGCGGTTTCACTGTGCAGGTCGCCACCAACCGTAAGCGCGGTACCTGCCAGCGCCAATGCCACCGCCCAGCGCCGTCCGACGCCGATGGCACGTTTGAAGATGAATGCCGACAGCAGCACGACGATGGCCGGATAAAGGTAAAGCAGCAGGCCGACCATGCCGGCGCTGGCGTAGCGCAACGCGGCGAAGTAACAGTAGGCTTGCCCGACATAGCCCAACCCGCCCATGGCGACCAGCCACAACAGGTCGCGTCCACGCGGCCATGCCATGCCGTGCAGTTGCCCCCACGCGGCGAGCACGGCTCCCGCCAGTGAAAAGCGCAGAAACAGCATGCTGGAAAGCGTCACGCCATCGCGGTAGGCGAGCTTGGCGAGAATCGCCATGGCGCCAAAACCGGCCACCGAGAAAAATACCCAAGCGATTCCTGCCCGACGCTGCGCGGCAGAAATCGCGGAACGTCCGGTCACCTGCTAGTGGAGAATTTCGTCATGTCCATGATCAATATCGTCATCGCCATGAACATGACCGTGGGCAATTTCTTCTGCCGTAGCGGCGCGCACATTGCTGACGGTGCCGGTGAACACCAAGGCCATGCCGGCCAGTGGATGGTTGCCATCCAGGACCACCTTGTCACTCATGATTTCGGTAACACGATAAATGACGTAATCATCTTCAGCGGTGCCCTCCGGTGCGCCTTCGAATTGCATGCCGACCTGCAATTCGGCGGGGAAATTCTCGCGTGACTCGATCTGAACCAATTCGGCGTCGTATTCGCCAAAGGCCTCGTCCGGCTGTAACTTAACCAGAATGGTATCGCCCGACTGCTTGCCCTGCAGTTCCTCTTCAATGCGCGGGAAAATGTCGTCATGCCCACCGTGCAGGTAGATGATGGGCTCCTCGCCAGCATCGACCAGATTCCCGTCAGGATCGGTCACTTGATAGGTCAGCGTAATAACGGTATTGTGGGCGATATCCATAACAAATCCTATTTCGAATGTTGGTCCGACGTGCTGTCGAGCTGCTTGACAAGTTGAAACACCTCGGCGGCGTGGCCTTTCGGCATCACGTCGTAAAAGGCATGACGCAGAATGCCCTGCTTGTCGATGATGAAAGTTGAGCGGATGAGACAAAGTTTTTTGTGACCGTCGTGCTCACGGTAATGCATGACCCCGAACTTGTGGCAAACATCGGCATCCTGATCGGATAGCAAGCGGATCGATAGCCCATGCTTGTCGCGAAAGTCGGCATGGGCCAGACAATCGTCGCGCGACACGCCGATCACCGCACAATGCTGACGATTGAACTCGCTTTCATGATCGGAGAAGTCGATTGCTTCGAGGGTGCAGTAGGGCGTGCCATCCTTCGGATAAAAGAACAGCACGACATGTTGCCTGCCAAGCAAAGACGTGGAATCGAACATCTCCATGTCCGCGTCGGGCAAGATAAATCGCGGTGCCGGTTTTCCTGCATGCAGCATTCTCTTCTCCGCAAATCGGTGGCCGATTCTAACCGTGAACAAGCCCCCCGAAAGCGGTTTTCGGCAGGTTCCTACAGCACCGACTTCCCTCTTCGGATTATGGCCTTTTCGGCTCTTAGAGCAGATTGCGCTGCTTTTTTTCACCGCATTGGTTTGGCGAATAGACGCGGTAGGTATTGCGGCCCTCGTTCTTGGCAGCATAGAGGGCGACATCGGCGTTGCATTGCATCTGTTCAAGGTCTTGCGCATGTTGAGGATAGAGCGCAATGCCGACGCATCCGGAAATGCTCGCATTCCCCGCATCCAGATAATAAGGTTCCGCGAGTAGCGCGACGGCACGTTGCGCGATCTGCTCCGCTTCGAGGTTGGTCGTCATTTCAGACAGGATGATGGCGAACTCGTCGCCACCCAACCGGGCCACGGTATCCGAGTCACGGACACAACTCACCAAACGCCGCGCCGCCTCGATAAGCAACTGGTCGCCGGCAGGATGGCCGTAGGTGTCATTCACCTCCTTGAACAGATCCAGATCAATCATCAGCAGCGCAAAATTGCGGTTGTAACGCTTGGCCTGATTAAAGGCTGCCTGTAGCCGGTCATTGAACAAAATGCGGTTGGGCAGGTCGGTGAGGACGTCGTGATGGGCCTTGTAGCGCAACATTTCCTCGGCCTCCTTGCGACGGGTGATGTCATGGAACACCGCCAGATACTGACCGCCCCCCTCCTCGTTATCGAGCCTCGATACCGACAACCACTCGACGTAGACATCGCCATTCTTGTGGCGGTTCCAGATTTCGCCCTCCCAGTGCCCGTTCTCGAGTAGACATTTCCACATCTCGGCGTAGAAAGCTGGACCATGTCGTCTCGACTTCATCAGACTGGGATTGCGGCCGATCACTTCGGCCGGCGTGTATCCGGTGATGGCGGTAAACGAAGGATTGACACGCACAATGTGGTTATTGACATCCGTTACCAGAATCGCTTCCGCCGCACTCTCGAAAACTGCGCCGGCGATATGCAACTCATGTTCCCGGCGACGTCGTTCCTGTACTTCACGATTCAGGTCGGCATTCCGCTCCTTGAGTTCATTCGTGCGTTCCGCGATCAACTGCTCCTGAGCGACTGTTAGCTCCTTGAGGCTCAGATAGTGTTTTCGAGTTCGACTAAGCATCAGGTGCAACAACGCGCTGGTCAGGATAAAGCTCGCCAGGACGATGATCAGGCTTCCCTTGCGACGCTGGTCGCGAGCGGACAGAAGTTCACTGGCCGGCATGCTGATGGAAATGCCGCCGCGGATATCGTCCACTTCGTAACCCTGTTTTTCGTGACAGGCGAGACAGGGTGATTTGACCCGCAGCGGGGCCATGTAACGATATACCGGCAGGATCTGATCCAGGCCAAAGACGAAGTTCTCCACGAAGACAATACGCTCATCCGCTGTACCGGTCTCGAACTGCTGTAATGTTGCCGCTTCCCAACTGTCTGCCGCATTCTCGGGACGAATCAGTTTGAGGCTGGTGATATGGAACCGTATTCCCGAGTACTTTTCTGCCAGTTCGGATATCTGCCGGGTCATGAAAGCCGGATTGATCAAGGTCAGATTGGCCCCCTCTTCCGTCTTCACATCACGATGCGGATGCTCCAGATACGGATTGGGCTGCGCCATTGGCGAAACGCGCACATACACCCCGCCATGCCGTGCATTCCAGTCGCGGGTCAACTCGATCAGGTTGAACAGAGCGCGCCCCCGCTCACGGGCGAGCGTTTCTATGCTTTCGTTGATGCGCTGCCACTCAAGGGCTCCGAGCGCGGCAAAAAACACCGCCACCACGAGATAGACCATACCGAGAACCGAACGGTAGCGGTCAACCAGTGGTGAGGAGGGCGGTGGAACGACAGGCGGGGAAGCGGGATGAGGGTCGATGGCAGACGTCATATGGCAATTATGACAAAACCAGCACTGCCTTGCCCGTCATCAGGTTTTTTGCAGACCAGCCAGCACTGCGCCGGAAAGGGCTGAGCGTGTAGCCATCAGGCCAGCAGTGGACACCCCGACCAGGCCGACCAGCGTACCCACCAGGATCGGGCTGAACGGCAGCAGGTAATCCAGATTGAAGACCCAGCGCGCCAAGGCCGTGCCAATGGCTGCCGCACCCGCACCGGCCAGCAGTCCGGCGATCGCACCCAACCCGGCGAACTCGACCAGTAGCGCCTTGCGCATCTGCAGCCGCCGACCACCCAGCGCACGCAGTACTGCCAGTTCATGGCTGCGTTCGCCGGCACTGGCCTGGAGTGCGGCAAACAGCACCACCAGTCCTGCAAGCAATGAAAAGCCGAATACCAGTTGCACGGCACCGATCACTTGATCCAGTGTGGTCTGCAGTTGTCGCAACAGCGCCGCGACGTCGATCACGGTGACATTGGGAAAGGTGCGGACCAGTGCATTGATCATCGCCTCCTTTCCTGCCGGCAGATGAAAGCTGGTGATATAACTGGTCGGCTGCCCGGCCAGGCTACCCTCGGGCGCGATAACGAAAAAATTCACGCGCATCGAATCCCAGTCGAGCTTGCGCAGTGAGCCGATGCGGGCAACGAACGGAATGCCGGCGATATCGAATGTCAGTTCATCACCGATGTGCAGGTTAAGCGTTTCGGCCAATCCCTTTTCCAGCGAAAACTGGCTACCGCTCCCCGGCGGATGCCATTGCCCGGCAATTACCTCGTTGCCGGGCGGCAGGTCGTCACGGCTCGACAGGTTGAACTCGCGCTCGACCAGACGTTGCGCCCGCTCTTCGATGAAGTCGCCCGGCCCGACCTGGCGACCATTCACGCTCGCCAGTCGCCCCTTGATCATCGGTTCAAGCTCGGGTGCCGCGATGCCTGCACGCTCGAAAAAGTCGGCGATGGCAGGGCGCTGCTCGGGCTGGATATTGACCAGGAAGCGGTTGGGCGCATCCGGCGGTACTTTTGCCTGCCAGGCGGAGAGCAGATCACCTTTCGCCAGTGTCAGCAGCAACAACGTGGTCAGGCCGAGCGACAGGGCAACGACCTGAACCAAGCTCGCGGCGGAACGCCGCCGCAGATTGGCCAGACCGATCCGCCAGCCCATCGCCAGACTCGCCACCGGCAACCGGCCGACCAGCGCCAGCAGGCCATATCCCAGCAGGGCAAACACCGCGATGGCGATGAAGAAACCACCCAGTACGACGCTGCCCAGGCGCAGATCGTTCGCCATCCAGAGCATCAGGCCGGCCAGGCATGCCACCCCGAGCAGGTAGGACACGATCGTCAGCGGTGCAGTGCCGCCCCATTCTCGTCTGAGTACCCGTACCGTGGGAACCGACTTTAGCCGCAACAACGGCGGCAGGACAAAACCGGCGACGAGGACAATGCCGACCACCATGCCATGCAGCCAGGGCAGGAGGCCGGGCGCCGGCAGTTTCTCGGCAATCAGCCCGGCCAGCAGACGATGTAGCGCTTCCTGCGCGCCAAAGCCAAGCAGGCTGCCAACCAGCGTCGCCAGCAACCCGAGCAGGATGAATTCACCGCCATGAATCAGCAATATCTGCCGCTCGCTCGCCCCCAGACAACGCATCACGGCACAGGCATCAAGATGCGTCTGCATGTAGCGGCGGGCGGACATGCCCACCGCAATCGCTGCCAGAATCACTGTCAGCAGCGCCGCCAAGCGAAGGAAACGTTGCGCGCGGTCGATGATGTTGCGAATTTCCGGGCGCGCGTTATTCAGGTTTTCCAGCTTCTCGCCTCGCCCGAGATTCACCTCGACCCATTTCTGGAAGGCATCGACCGCCGCGGGCTCGCCCGCAACATGCAAACGCCAGCTGACACGGCTGCTCGGCTGGATCAAACGCGTAGCCGGCAGGTCGGCCAGGTTGATGATGAGACGCGGCGCCAGCGAAAACGGATTGACACCGCGATCCGGTTCGAAGGTGACAATGGCCGCTACGGACGATTCAAGTTCGCCGATGCGCAGTCGGCTACCACCGTCGATGGCCAATGTGGATGCGAGGCGCTCGTCGGGCCAGACCGTGCCCGGCGCAGGGATTTCTGCCGTCTCGCCATCGCCGACATTTAACCGCGGGGCGATGCGCAGCGTGCCGCGCAACGGAAAACCTGTTGAAATCGCCTTGATTTCGGCCAGCTGCACACCGCCATCACCGGCCACCATGCTCGGAAAACTGGCACTTTCCGCAATCTGCAAGCCCTGCGCGTGCGCCGCCGTGCGGAAACTCTCTGGCCAGGGGTGGTCGGCTGTCAGCAGCACATCACCCCCCAGCAACTGGAGTGCCTCGCGGGTGACGGCGCGTTCGACACGATCGACGAGAAAGCCGACGCTGGTCAGCGCCGCGATCGCCAGCGTCAAGGCGAGTACCAGGACGGTTAGTTCGCCGGCACGCAGGTCGCGCAGCAGCATGCGGAGCATCAGGCGCAAGGTATTCACAGCGAGCGGAGGATGTCCATGGCTTGCTCGACGCGATCAAGCGCGATCACCTCGATGCCCTTGATCGGCTGCTTGGGCGCATTCGCCTTCGGCACGATGGCCTGAGTGAAACCGAGCTTGGCGGCTTCCTTCAGGCGTTCCTGGCCGCGCGGGGCCGGGCGGATTTCACCGGCCAAACCGATCTCACCGAACACCACCAGCTTGGGTGGCAAGGGCTGGTTGCGCAGTGACGAAACGATGGCGAGCAGCACCGCGAGATCGGCGGCCGGTTCCTGGATGCGTACGCCACCGACGGCATTGACGAAAACATCCTGGTCGCCGCACATCACGCCGGCATGGCGATGCAGCACGGCCAGCAGCATGGCGAGACGTTGCGCATCGAGGCCAACCGTCAGGCGACGTGGGTTGCCACTCATCGCGCCATCGACCAGTGCCTGGATTTCCACCAGCAGCGGCCGGGTACCCTCCTGCGTGACCAGTACACAACTGCCGGCGACATCCTGCGCGTGCTGCGAAAGGAACAGCGCGGAAGGATTCGACACTCCCTTCAGCCCCTTGTCGGTCATGGCGAACACGCCCAGCTCATTCACTGCGCCGAAACGGTTCTTGAACGCCCGCACCAGACGGAAGCTTGAGTGCGTGTCACCCTCGAAATAGAGCACGGTATCGACGATGTGTTCGAGCACGCGCGGCCCGGCCAGCGCCCCCTCCTTGGTCACATGACCAACGAAGATCACGCCGGTACCGGTCTGCTTGGCGAAGCGTGTGAGTTGCGCCGCGCATTCGCGTACCTGCGCGACCGAGCCGGGCGCGGATTGCAGGGCATCCGACCAGAGCGTCTGGATCGAGTCGATCACCGCGACCAGCGGTGTTTCTTCTTGCAGGCTGGCGATGATCTTTTCGAGGTTGATCTCCGGCAAAAATCGCAAGCCGGACGTGCGGGCCTGCAAACGCTCGGCACGCAACGCAACCTGTTCGGCCGATTCCTCGCCCGAGATGTAGAGCACCGGCTGGCCGGCCTCGGCGAGACGGGCCAGTGCCTGCAACAGCAAGGTCGATTTACCGATGCCGGGATCGCCGCCGATCAACACCACGCCGCCAGGCACCAGCCCGCCCCCGAGTACGCGGTCGAATTCCTCAATGCCGGTCGGCAGGCGCGGTTCCTCGCGCGGCCGGATCGCCGCCAGGTCTTGTGGTTTTCCGGTCGCCGTGAGTGGAGCGAAACTCGCTCCGAAGCGTTTGCTGCCTAGGGTGGCAGCTTCGATCAGGGCTTCGACCAGCGTATTCCACTGGCCGCAACCGGGACACTGCCCCTGCCACTTGGGCGCGGTCGCGCCGCACTCGGTGCAACTGTATTGGGACTTCGCTTTGGCCATCGTTAGCCCAGCTCGACCACCGGCACGCGCGACGCCAGCGCGCAGAACAATTCGTAACTGATCGTACCCGCCGCGAGCGCGACTTCGTCGGCGGGCAGACCTTCGCCCCACAAGGTCGCCGTCCCGCCAGCGCCGACTTTTTCAGGCAATTCGGTGAGATCGACGCACAGCTTGTCCATAGAGACCCGGCCGAGCAGGCGGGTGCGCAACCCATCCACCAGCACGGGTGTCCCCGTCGGGGCATGGCGCGGGTAACCGTCCGCATAACCGCATGCCACTATCCCCACGCGCATTGCCTGTTCGGCGATAAAAGTGCAGCCATAGCCGACACTCTCGCCGGGAGCCAAGGCTCGCACGGCGATGATCTCGCTCTGCAGCGTCATCACGGGCTTGAGATCCAGCTCGGCCGCCGACCTCAATTGCGGAAAGGGCGCCCCGCCGTAAAGCATGATGCCGGGACGCGCCCAATCACCGATGGCTTCAGGGAAGCGCAACAGCGCGGCTGAATTGGCGAGCGAACGAGTCACGGTCAGATTGACCGTCATCGCATCGAAACGTTCCAGTTGCCAGGCCACGCCGCGCGGACCATCGGCATCGGCGAAATGCGTCATCAGCACGATCTCGTCCACTTTGCCAGCCAGCAAGATATAGGCCGCCGCCAGTCCTTCGGCATCGAAGCCAAGCCGGTGCATGCCGGTATCAAGCTTGAGATATACCGGCAGATCCGCCGGCCATCCAGACTCCACGAGTTGCCGGACCTGTTCGATCCGGTGCAGGACCGGAATCAACCGGCTACGGATAAAGACGGGCAACTCATCCGGCGCGTAGAAACCTTCGAGCAGCAGAATGGGCAAGGACATACCCGCAGAACGCAACTGGATCGCGCGGTCCACTTCGATCAGCGCAAAGCCATCCGTAACTTCCTTTAGCGCCTTGACTGCACGCTCCAGCCCGTGACCATAAGCATTGGCCTTGACTACACTCCAGAGTTTTGCCACACCGGCATGCCGCCGGGCCACGGCGCAGTTGTAGCGCAAGGCGTTCAGGTCGATGACGGCGCGGATCGGGCGTGTCATGGCGGATGCCGGTCCTGCCTAGGGAAACACTGAATAAGTGTTGATTGGAGTGAACGATTTCATTGTCATGC
>JACDZI010000009.1 GCA_013426785.1 Rhodocyclaceae bacterium
TCAAGGATTCAAAAGGTTGCACTTGATCTATGACAAATCAGCACGGATTCAGGATATTTGTATGGTGTCAATTATCGTGCGGTTACGTGAAAATAGCGTTAAATTGGAAGTTTACTGCCATTTCACCTCTCCATGTGCCTCATTCTCCTTGCCTGGCAGGTGCAACCGGACTTCCCTCTCGTAGTCGCCGCCAACCGCGACGAGTTCCATGCGCGCCGTTCCGCCAGCGCCAATTTTTGGCCGGATCATCCGCAAGTGCTGGCCGGGCGCGATCTGGCAGCCGGTGGCACTTGGCTCGGCATCACGCGCTCAGGCAGGTTTGCCGCCCTGACCAACTACCTCGATCCGGCCAGCCACAAGCCGGATGCGCCATCGCGAGGAATGTTGGTCACTGACTTTCTTGCCGGCAAAGCGGATATCGACGCCTATCTCGCCAGACTTCGCTTCACGGATTACAACGGTTTCAACCTGCTGCTGGGCGATGAAAAAAAAATGGTCGCTTTCAGCAATGTCACGCAGGAAAGCCATGAACTCGTCCCGGGCATCTACGGCCTGTCGAACGCGATGCTCGACACGCCCTGGCCAAAAGTTGGCGCTGGAAAGACGGCATTGCAGGAGGCGCTGACCACCCTACCCGATGATGAGGCCCTTTTCAGACTGCTCACCAACGATCATACTCACCCGGATGAAAGTCTGCCCACCACCGGCGTAAGCCTGGAGTGGGAACGCCTGCTCTCGGCAGCCTTCGTGCGTAGCCCTGACTATGGGACACGCTGCTCCACGGTGATAAAAATCGGCGCCGACGGGACGGCAAACTTCGAGGAGCGCAACTGGCTGGCCGATGGCCGCCCGGGCGAGCGCCGGTGTTTCACTTTTCCGCTGGTGAAACCATGAAAACTGCGATTATTGCGGCCCTCTTGTTGATGAGTACGCCAGTCCATGTCGAAACAGTCGCCTGCCACGTCACCTATGGTGGAGAAACACGCCTGCTTCGGGCTGCATCCACCGCCTTGCTCTACAACGTCCCGGTGGTACCGATCGGTTCCTATTTCCTGTTCAAACTGGTGTTCGAGGAACGGATTGCGATTAAGACCTATGTCTATGCCGACCGTGACACAGGTCCACGGCCTCTGCATCAGGCTGTTTTTGCTTATCCACCAATCAATGCCGGCATCAATGGCTTCAGCGGCAAGCACTTCGTCTACGAGCCGGTGCGTGACGGCGAAATGGAGTACTGGTGCGAACTCGAATAACTGTTGCGCTGATTGGTCTGCTGTTCTTTGGCATCGCCGCGACTAGGGCCGAACCGGTCAAGCTCGTCTTCGTCGGCGACATCATGCTGGACGATGGACCTGGCCGGGTCATGGCGGCGGGCCGTGATCCGCTGGTGGCCTTCGCGCCCCTGCTCGCCGGAGCCGACTACCGCATCGGCAACCTCGAATGTCCGATCGCCACCGTCGGCAAGCCGACCGACAGCAAGATCTACAATTTCCGGGCCCATCCGCGCGCCGTTTCTGTTCTGAAGGGCCGTTTCGATGCCCTGTCCGTCGCGAACAACCATTCCGACGACTACGGCCAGGCGGCCTTTGCCGAAACCCTCGACCACCTGAAGCAAGCGGTAATTCGCAGTTTCGGTGGTGGCCGCGACCTTGCCGAAGCGCACCAGCCACTATGGATCGAGAGGAACAGGCTGAAAATTGCCGTGCTGGCTTACAACGAGTTCAAACCACGCAGTTTTGAAGCCGGCCCGACCTGGCCGGGCATCGCCTGGAGCGAAGACAGCCACGTCGTCGCCGATATCCGCGCGGCCCGCGCCGCCGGGGCGGACGTGGTGATCCCTTTCATGCACTGGGGCTGGGAGCGCGAAGTCGAACCGAGCTCTCGCCAGCACAACCTGGCGCGGTTGATGATCGACGCCGGGGCCGATGCCGTGGTCGGTAGCCACCCGCATGTCACCCAGGGCAGCGAGGTCTATCGCGGCAAACCGATCATCTACAGCCTGGGGAATTTCGTTTTCGACGGTTTCGAACTGCCTGCGGCCAAAGTGGGCTGGTTGCTGCAGATGACAGTGGATCGGGGCGGGGTGACGTCCTGGCAGACCGTCGATGCCCTCATCGACGCGGAAGGTATCCCGACCCCAGGTCGGTAATGCTGACTATGCGCCTTTCTTGATGCTGAGGAAGCTCCAGTCGTCCAGGCTGGCTTCCTTGGAGCCTTCGTCGAAATCCTTGAGGCCACGAGAGAATCGCTCGATGAAGCTAGTGCAGAAGTTCGCGACCATTTCGCCGCTATCCTTGTTTGGGGTGAAGCCCTTGAGCAATTCAGGCTGGTTGCGAATGACGGCAGCGAGAAATTCGCAGGCAGCAAGGTGATGGATGTCCATGATGGTTAACCTTTCAGGTGGCAATATCGACCGGGGTGTAAGGGGGGACGAGGTCGAATAATTCGATGATGTCGCCATTGCGCATGCGGATGCAACCGATCGAACCGGGCGTGCCCATCGGCACACTCTCTGGGCTGCCATGGATGTAGATGTAGCGGCGCATGGTATCGACGCAGCCAAGCCGGTTCTTTCCGGGTTCGCAGCCCGACAGCCACAGGATACGCGTCAAAATCCAGTCGCGGCTGGGAAAAGCGTCGGCCAGCGTCGGCGTCCAGATTTCCCCGGTCGGCCGGCGGCGCACGAACACCGTATTAGCCGTCTCGCCAGCGCCGACTTTTGCCCGGATCAGGTGGCGGCCACGCGGTGTGCAGTGGCTGCTATTCTGCTCCCCTGCCCCTTTCGCAGCGGTTGAAACAGCATAGTGCTTGAGCAGACGGTCAGCGTCGTCGAACAGGTCGAGCGTCTGGGCAGGAATGCTGATGACGATGCGCATCAGGTCACTGCCGTCTTCTGCCGACGTGCGGCGAAGAAACCGGACAGCAAGGCACCGCACTCCTCGGCTCGCACGCCACCGATCACCTCGGCATGGTGATTGAGTTTTCCCACCTCGAAAAGGTCGATCACGCTGCCCGCCGCGCCGGTCTTGGGATCGGTCGCGCCAAACACGACGCGGGCGATGCGGGCATGGAAGATCGCACCGATGCACATGGCGCAGGGTTCCAGTGTTACATACAAGGTGCAACCAGGCAGGCGGTAGTTGCCCAGTTGCGTGGCGGCATCGCGCAAGGCGAGCACCTCGGCGTGGGCGGTCGGGTCGTGGTGGCCAATCGGCTGGTTGCAGCCGCAGCCGATAATTTCACCATCCTTCACCACGACTGCTCCGACCGGCACCTCGTCCAGCGTTCCCGCTTCGCGCGCCAGGTCGAGCGCCATGCCCATGAAGTGTTCGTCGTTCATGGAAGCGCGCGTCGGATGCCAGCAGCAAGGATGGCAGGATCCTCTGCACCGACGATAATTTCCCCGCTCGGCAGGATGAAGGTCGGCACCATCGTGATGCCCATGTGCCGGACCTCGTTCGCTGATTGTTTGACGAGGTCTTCGTCCTGGCGAATAGCCAGGTAATCGCGTAATGCGGCAGCATCGTAGCCACATTCGGTCGCAATCGACGCGAGGACTGCCGGGGCGCCGACATATTCGCCGCGCTGGAACTGCGCCTGGAACAACCGCTCGACCAGTGCAGTCGCATCTCCGCGCGTCTGCGCCCAATGAATGAGCCGGTGGGCCTGCAGGGTGTTGGCGCGCAGGGCAATCTTCTCGAAGGCATAGGTCAAACCATAAGGCTCGCCGGCGGCACGGACGCGGGCGAATATGGCTTCCACCGCAGTCCGACTACCGAACTTCTTTTCCAAGAACGGCAGGTAGGGCTCACCCTCGGGCGGGGTATCCGGATTGAGGAAAAAAGGGCGCCAAATCGTTCGACATTCGAAATCCGGTTGCTCCTGCCGGATCAGGTCGATGGCAACGGCCAGCCGGCGCGTGCCGATGTAACACCACGGGCAGACAAAGTCGGAAATGATTTCGATGCTGAGCATGCGCGCATTTTCCCACGCAAAGCATCCCAAAAGAAACGGCCCCACGAAGGGCCGTCAATCTGGCCGTCCCGCCGGCGCCGACTTTTGCCGGCGCGGGCAGGAATGCCGGTCAGGCGTTTTTGGTGACCTGACCACCTGCATCGAGGAGTTGCGCCTGCGCCGTCGCCAGCCGGGCGATCGGCACGCGCGGGCCGGAACAGGATACGTAGGTCAGGCCGATCTTGTGGCAGAAAGCGATGGAGCCGGGATGACCACCGTGCTCGCCGCAGATGCCGACCTTGAGGTCCGGGTTAGTCTTGCGCCCTTCCGTCACCGCCAGCTTCATCAGTTCACCGACGCCTTTCTGGTCCAGCACCTCGAACGGGTTGTCGACCAGGATGCCGGCCTCTACATAGCCCGGCAGGAACTTGTTCTCGGCATCCTCGCGGCTGAACGAGAAGGTGGCCTGGGTCAGGTCGTTGGTGCCGAAGCTGAAGAACTGCGCCATCTCGGCCATGCGGCCGGCGCGCAGGCACGCACGCACGACTTCCAGCATGCTGCCAAACTTGTAGCCGACGTTGATACCATGAGTGAGTTCCACCACTTTATGAATGCGCTTCACATAGCTGTGGATGCGCGCCAGTTCCTCGACCGTCGCCACTTGCGGCACCATGATTTCGGGATGAACCTCGATGCCTTCCTTGGCACACAGCGCGGCGGCTTCGAGTACTGCCTGGATCTGCATTGAATAGAGTTCGGGGTAGGTGATGCCGAGGCGCACGCCGCGATGGCCGAGCATCGGGTTGACTTCGGAGAGCGCCCGCACCTTCTTGAGCGTCTTTTCCTTCTTGGCGATGACGTCCTCTTCGAGGTGGCTGTCCTTGAACTCGGCCATGCCGCGGCCGAGCTTCGACAGGCCATCGGCGTACTGCTGGTAGAGCTTGGGATTGAGTAGTTTGAGGGTTTCCGGCAGTTCCTCGATGGCATTGATCGAATCACGCAGATGGTGCAGGTGGGCAATTTCCAGTTCGAGCTGGGCGGCCGTGGGCAGGAACTCGTGCAACGGCGGGTCCATGAGGCGCACGGTGACCGGCAGCCCCTTCATGGCCTTGAAGATACCCTTGAAGTCGGCCCGCTGGATCGGCAGCAGGCGGTCGATGGCGGACTGGCGTTCCTCGATGGTCTCGGCGAGGATCATCTCCTGCACGATCGGCAGGCGGTCGGTGGCGTTGAACATGCGCTCGGTACGACACAGGCCGATGCCCATGGCGCCGAATTCGCGGGCGCGCACGGCATCTTCCGGCGTATCGGCGTTGGCCATCACCTTCAGGCGCGACACCTGGTCGGCCCACTTAAGCAGGGTAGCCATGTCCTGGTTGAATTCGGCCTGCACGGTGGGCACCTCGCCGGCATAGACATTGCCGTTGCCGCCGTCGATGGTCACGACATCACCCTCATGTAGCGTCGTGTCGCCGATGGTGGCACTGCGCTGGACATCGTTGATATGGATGGCTTCGCAGCCGGAGACGCAAGGCTTGCCCATGCCGCGTGCCACCACGGCCGCGTGGGACGTCTTGCCACCGCGGCTGGTGAGGATGCCTTGCGCCTGGAAGAAGCCGTGGATGTCTTCCGGCTTGGTTTCTTCCCGCACTAGGATGACTTTCTCACCGGCGTTGCCGCGCGCTTCGGCGGAATCGGCATCGAAGACGATTTTGCCGGAGGCCGCGCCGGGCGAGGCCGGCAGGCCGGTCGCCAAGGGCTTGCCCTTGAAGTCAGGTGACAGTTGCGGCACCAGCAATTGTTCGAGCATGGCAGGGTCGATGCGCAGCAGGGCCTTTTCCTTGCTGATCAGGCCTTCCTTGAACATTTCGACGGAAGTACGCACCATCGCCGCGGCATTCATCTTGCCGTTGCGGGTTTGCAGGCAATACAGCGTGCCGCGCTCGATGGTGAATTCGAAGTCCTGCACTTCCTTGTAGTGCGATTCGAGGCGGTTGTGCAGTTCGAGCAGTTGCCGGTAGATCTCCGGCATGTCGTGTTCCATTTCGGCGATGGCCTTGGGCGTGCGGATGCCGGCCACCACGTCTTCTCCCTGGGCGTTAACGAGGTATTCGCCGTAGATCATGTTTTCGCCGGTGCCGGGGTTGCGCGTGAAGCCGACGCCGGTGCCGGAGTCGTTGCCCATGTTGCCGAACACCATGGTGCAGATGTTCACGGCCGTGCCGCTGGCCTGTTCCTTGGTGATTCTGAACTGGCGGCGATAGTCGATGGCGCGCTTGCCGTTCCAGGAACGGAATACTGCGCCGATGGCGATTTCGAGCTGCTTGTAGGGATCTTCCGGGAAGGGCTTGCCGGTATTGGTCTCGATGATGGCGGCGAACTGGTCGGCCAGTTCGGCCAGGTTCTCGGCGCTCAGATCAACGTCCTGGGCCACGCCGACCTTCTTTTTCATGGCGGCCATGGCTTCGTCGAAGTGCTTGTCTTCGACTCCCAGCGCGATCTTGCCGTACAACTGGATGAAGCGCCGATAGGCGTCGTAGCCAAAGCGCGGGTTGTTAGTAAGGGTGATCAGGCCCTGTAGCGTGGTCTTGTTGAGGCCAAGGTTGAGAATGGTGTCCATCATGCCCGGCATCGACATCGAGGAACCAGAACGGACGGAAACGAGCAGCGGGTTGTCGCTGCCGCCAAATTGCTTGCCGGTCTTCGCCTCAAGATCCTTCATGTACTTGAGGGTCTCTTCCCAGGCGCCCTTGGGCAGTTCGTCCTGATCAAGATAAGCCTGACAGGCTTCGGTGGTGATGGTAAAGCCGGGGGGCACATTCAGGCCGATCTGCGTCATTTCGCACAGGTTTGCACCCTTGCCGCCCAACAACATCTTGTTCTTGCCATCACCTTCCTCGAAGGCGTAGACGTACTTTTTGCCAGCCATGCCGATCTCCCTATCTGAAATTGGACGCACCACCGCGCTGCCCTTGGCAACGGAGGCCGCTAAGATAACAAATCGCGCAAGGGTAGTGGGGTTTTTATGCCTTTTCCTCCCCCTGCCCTCGCTATACTTAGCAATCTGCCGCGCGACCTGATCGATCCCCTCGGCCTGAAGCCAGGCTGATAAAAAGTCGGCGCTGGCGGGACGACGCTTTCCCTCACCTTCACTTGGAAATCGACCATGTGGCTTCGTAATGTGCGTCTTTACCGGCTGGGCAAGTCTGTCCTTCCTTCAGCGGTCGACCTCGCTACCGCGCTGGCCCGCCGCCCGCTGGTTCGTTGCGGCAGTTTCGACATGGTCAGCCGCGGCTGGATCTTTCCCCGCCATGAAGGTGCCCTCGTCCATGCCGTCGGCCAGCACTGGCTGCTGGCCTTGGGCGTCGATCAGAAACTGCTGCCGATGACGGTGATCCGCCAGACCGCCCAGGAGCGGGCGCTGCAGATCGAGGCCGAACAGGGCCGCAAAGTCGGGCGCAAGGAAATGCGCGACCTGGTCGACCGCGTCAGCGAAGAGTTGTTGCCCAGGGCGTTCACCACCCGCCGTACCACTTGGGCGTGGATCGATCCGGCCAACGGCTGGCTGGTGGTGGATGCCGGCTCGGACGCGCGTGCCGACGAGTTCATGGAAACCTTCCTTTCCACGCTCGACGGCGTGGCTCCGCGCCCAGTGCAAACCAAGGTTTCACCGCTATCCGCGATGACCGACTGGCTGGCAGGTAACGAGGCGCCGATGGGCTTCACACTCGACAGCGATCTGGAACTGCGCGCCGGGAGCGAGTCGCAATCCGCAATCCGCTATGTGCGCCATGACATCGGCGGGCCGGAGATCGCCGCCCACATCGCCGCCGGCAAGATCGTCACCAAGCTGGGCATGACCTGGAACGACCGCATCGCCTTTGTGCTGACGGACAAGCTGCACCTCAAGCGGCTCGCTTTCCTCGACATCCTTAAGGAACAGGCCGAGCAGGATGCCGCTGGGACTGCGGGCGCCGACGAGCAGTTCGACATCGATTTCGCCCTGATGACCGGCGAACTCGCGCAACTGTTCGAGGACTTGCTGGTCGCGCTGGGCGGGGAACGCAAGCCGCAGTAATCAGCCGTCCCGCCAGCGCCGACTTTTACGGTTTGGCTTCGGTCACCCGCTGGGTGATGTGCGCCAGTGCCTCCTCGACCTGATCGACGAGGATCAGGCACAGGTCGCCGGCTTGCAGCTTGGTCAGCGCCGTATCGATGGCGAGGAACTCGCCGCGGATCTCCTCGATCTGTTTCGTGCGTGAGGCATTGACCAGCCCCTGTTGTAGCAGCGCCAGCACTTCGCCGTCGGCGCGACCACGCTGGCAGGCATCCTGGTAGAGGATCGCGCCATCGAAGGCACCGCCAAGAATCTCGGCCTGGCGGCGGATGTCGTCATCGCGCCGGTCGCCCGCGCCGCTGATGACAATCCAGCGTTGACTGGCCGGGAGTGCTTCGATGGCATTTACCAGTGCCTGAATGGCATCCGGGTTGTGGCCGTAATCGGCGATCAGCGTTGCACCACGGTAGTCGAACAGATTGAAGCGGCCCGGTGCGGTACCGATGTCGCTGACGAAACTGGCCAGGCCGATGCGGATGGTGTTCCAGTCGATGCCGAGCGCCCAAGCCGCGGCAATCGAGGCCATGGTGTTCTCGACTTGGAAGCCGATGGCACCATTCCGCGTGAGCGGGATGCCCGCAAGCTCGATGCGCTCCTCGGCATGCCCCTCGGCAGCTACCAGCACAGGACCGTCGCGGAAGATGACCCGCTTGCCTTGGGCGCGGTGTGCCACTATCCAGGACAGGTGCGGGTCGCTGGCAAAGAAAATGATATGGCCGGGGCAGGCGGAAGCCATCTTGACGACGTTCGGGTCGATGGCATTCAGCACGGCGGTGCCAGTGTCGCCGACATTCTGCACGATCACGCGCTTGACCACGGCCAGTTCCTCGACCGTGGTGATGTAGTTGAGGCCAAGGTGATCGCCTTCGCCGATATTGGTCACTACCGCCACGTCGCAGCGATCGAAGCCGAGACCTTCGCGCAGTACCCCGCCGCGCGCGGTTTCGAACACCGCCGCATCGACCTCCGGGTGCATCAGCACGTTCTTGGCGCTCTTCGGGCCGCTGCAATCGCCGGTATCGATGCGCTCGCCATGCACATAGACGCCGTCGGTGGTGGTCATGCCCAAGCGCTTCCCGGTCTGGTCAATCAGGTGGGCGATCAGCCGCACGGTGGTGGTCTTGCCGTTGGTGCCGGCCACCGCGACAACGGGGATGCGGCCATTGTCGTCCGGGGCGAACATGGTGTCGATCACCACCTTGCCGACATCCCGGCCCTTGCCATAGGACGGGTCGAGGTGCATGCGCAGGCCCGGCGCGGCATTCACCTCGACGATGCCGCCGCTCTGTTTTTCGAGTGGGCGGCCGACGTTTTCGCAGACCAGATCGACGCCGGCGATGTCGATGCCGACCATTTGTGCCGCAGCGATAGCGCGTGCCGCGACTTCCGGATGCACGTCGTCGGTGACATCGGTGGCTGTTCCACCGGTCGATAGGTTGGCGTTGTTGCGCAAAACCGCCCGCGCGCCCTTGGGCAGGAGGGAGTCGATGGTATAGCCCTGCACTGCCAGCCTAGAATGGGTAATGTTGTCGATGCGGATCTTGGTCAGCGAGGTGGCATGCCCTTCGCCCCGGCGCGGATCGCTGTTAACAATGTCGATCAACTGCAGCACGGTATGTACACCATCGCCCAGCACGTGCGGCGGATCGCGCTGCGCCGCAGCCACCAGCTTGTCGCCCACTACCAGCATGCGGTAGTCGTTGCCGCTGATGAATTTTTCAATCATCACGTATTGGCTGAATTCCTGCGCCACGGCAAAAACAATGTCAAAGTGGTCGCGGCTGGTGATGTTGACCGTCACGCCCTTGCCCTGATTGCCGTCGAAGGGCTTGGTGACCACCGGCAGGCCGATCTCCAGTGCGGCTTTCCAGCCATCCTCGACGTTATCGACGACGCGGCCGACCGGCACCGGCACGCCGGCGGCATTCAACAGTTGTTTGGTGAGTTCCTTGTCCTGGGCGATCGATTCGGCGATGGCCGAGGTGCTGTCGATCTCGGCGGCCTGGATGCGGCGCTGCTTGCTGCCCCAGCCAAACTGCACCAGGCTGCCGGAGGTGAGGCGGCGATAGGGGATGTCGCGTGCAACGGCGGCATTGACGATGGAACCGGTCGAGGGACCGAGGCGCTCGTCTTCGTCGAGGTCGCGCAATTCCTTGATCGCGGCATCGAGATCGAAAGGCTGGTCATGGCGTGCCGCATCGCAGAGCGATTTGGCCAGTTCGAAGGCGCGCCGGCCAACGGCCTCCTCCGTATATTCGACGACCACCTGATAGGTACCGACTTCCGTGGTCGGGGCGGTACGACTGAAGGACACCGGGCAGCCTGCTTGTGCCTGCAGGTTCAGGGTGGCGAACTGGATGGCATGAGCCACGGAGATTTCGCCTTCGTAGCCGATGGAGCGCATGGCGCCGATGAGCGGGAAGCGCGCCCGGATGCGTGCTTCGAAACCCGGCAGGCGGCTGAAGCTGCATTCGTCTTCATCGCAATGCACCAGCGCCTGCAGGGCGGTATGACGGGACCAGAGATTGGGGCCGCGTAGGGCCCGGATGCGGGTAATTTCCATGATGGTTCGTTCGGGTCAGGCAGCAGGGTCGGGGCGATGGGTTTCGATGCCGGCACGCAGGATTTCCGGCGTCAGGCCAAGGGCCCAGCCGGCGCCAAGTGCCGCAAGGATGCCGGACAGGTGCGCCGGCGAATCCTGCAGCAGCGGGAGGGCAGACAGCGCGAGTAACGGCGCTTCCAGCGAGGCGGCAGCCAATACGATGGTGCCGTCGCGCACGACCACGGCCCGCCCGCCTTTCTGGCGATGGGCGACAATCAGCGGCAGCGCGGCATCGGTGGCGAAGAAAATCACCTCGCCATCGGAAAGGTCGGCCATCTCGGCGACCGTCGGATCGTCGGCATTCAGTACGGCCATGCCACCGGGCAGGACGACGTCGATCTGCGTGCGGAACACCTTGAACAGCAGTTCGGCGGAATCGATGTTATGTTCCGGCATCAGGGCGGCGTTATCGATATCGGTGATCACCCCCACCTGGCAACGGTCGTAGGCCAAGCCTTCGCCCGCCATGGTGCTGGCGGGATTTTCTATCACCGCGGCATCGAGGGAACGGCTCACCAGCAGGCGCAGGCCCGGTTCCCAGCCGGCGCAGTTGCCCTCCTGGACGCGACGACGGTCGTGATACAGGCCGGTGCTGCAGGCCAATCCGGTGCGCAGTCCGTTGAACTGGAGCAGTTGCGCGACGATCTGTGCCACCGCGGTGGTGTTGTGACTGCCGGTGATGCCGACGACGGGAATCCGCCCGTTGTCACCGTTCTGGAACAGGTGATCGGCGATGGCTGCGCCCACCGGACGTGGCTGGCCGACGGCCGGCTTGAGGTGCATCAGCAGACTCGGCCCGGCATTCACCTCGACGATAGCCCCGCCCTGCCCGTCCAGCGGCTGGGAGATGTCCTCAGCCACCAGATCGATGCCGGCGATGTCGAGCCCGACGATCTTTGCTGCCAGGCAGACGATGCGTGCGGTATCGGGATGCACCACGTCGGTGACATCGGTCGCATAGGTGCCGGTGCGCTGGATAAGGATTTTCTGACCGATCGCCGGCACCGAATCCGCATTCACTTTCTGGCGTTCCAGTTGCAGCAGGATGCCCGGCTCTTGATCCAGCACGATGGTTTCGAGCGGAAACTCCTCGGCTTCGCCGCGGCGTGGATCGGTGTTCAACTGGCTGTCGATCAGGGCACGGATGTTCGACCGGCCGTCGCCCATCACATAAATGCTCTCGCCGCGGCAGGCAGCCACCATCCGGTCGCCTACCACCAGCAAGCGATGTTCCTCGCCGCGGATGTAGCGCTCGACCATCACGCCACTGCCTTCGGCATCGGCCAGCGGATAGGCGGCCTCGACTTCGGCCTCGGTCATCAGTTCCAGCGACACGCCACGACCATGGTTGCCGTCGTCGGGCTTCACCACCACCGGCAGGCCGATCTCCTGCGCCGCTTCCCAGGCATCGGCCGGGCTGTCGACGATGCGCCCCTCCGGCACGGGTACGCCACAGGTGGCCAGCAGCGTCTTGGTCAGATCCTTGTCGCCGGCGATACTTTCGGCAATGGCACTGGTGCGGTCGGTCTCGGCCGTCCAGATGCGGCGGCTCTTTGCGCCATAGCCCAGCTGGACGAGATTGCCGTCGTTGAGGCGGATGTGCGGGATGCGCCGCGATTTGTCGCCGGCGGCATCGACGATGCAGGCCGTGCTGGGGCCGAGCATCTTGCGGTCGGCCATTACGTGCAGGCGCTTGACGGTGCCGGCGACATCGAAAGGCTTGTCCTCGATGGCGGCCATCACCAGATCGCGCGCCGCGTACAAGGCTTCGCGCGTCACATCTTCATGCCAGGCGCGCACGACCACCTTGTAGCGACCCACCTGCGTCATGCTGCGGGCGCGGCCGAAGCCGCCGGGCATGCCGGCCTGATTCTGCAATTCGAGGGTGACGTGTTCCATGATGTGCGCCGGCCAAGTGCCTTCTTCGAGGCGCATGACGAAACCGCCTTCTTCGCCGTAACTACAACGATGCTGCCGCAAGCCGGGCAGCCAGGCGACCAGGCGTTCGGTAAATCCCGGCAGGGTATTGGAGGGACAGTCCTCCAGTTCGCCGATGTCGACCCAGGCTTCCAGCACGGGCCGGTAGGTCCACATGTTCGGACCCCGCAAATGCACAATCTTCAAAAATTCGATGGATTTCATGGCGCGTCTCGTGAAACTTTCGACCAACTAACGCGTTGCTTGACCGAAAGCTGACAACCCTAACAAAATAAAAGTCGGCGCTGGCGGGACGGCAAGCCTTATCATTTCGACCGCTCTCACAGCCCCGATTCTGCCCGACTCACTCGTGACCCAAATCGACACTTTACCCCAAGCGCCCGGCGAAACCGTGGTAGTGGCTATGCTGGAAATCGATCTCGACAGCAGCCTCGCTTTCCGCTCCAGCCTCATCGTCCTGACCGCGCGCGATATCCGCTGTGGCGACTGTTCCTGGCCGCTGACGCCAGAACTAAGCTTGACGCATCACGACCATGCTGGCGTCGGCATGCTGGAACTCGATGACGCTACAGGTCGCCTCGCCTGCTGGCGCTATACCATGGGCCGCAATCCGGTCGCCTTGCGTTTCGAGCGCGAATTCACCCGCCAGCGCGACCATATGGCCTCCGGCCAGCCGGCCCTGCCTGCTGTGGTAGCCAGCTGCCCGATCTGTCAATTACCGCTACCGCCGGACGAGGAGGAATGTCCAAACTGTGCCCGCGAACTGCATACGCCCCCTTCCACCTGGACGCTCTTGCGCTTGTGGCGCTTCGCCAAGCCGTATCAGGGCCAACTGCTGGCGGGCTTCCTGCTGACCCTGGCCGCCACCGCCGCCACGCTGGTACCGCCCTACCTGATCATGCCGTTGATGGACGAAGTGCTGATTCCCTACCAGAACGGCAAGCCCATCGACACCGGCAAGGTCGCCATGCTCCTGTCCGGACTGCTGGGCGCGGCCTGCTTCGCCTGGGCGCTCGGCTGGGCACGCACCTATATCCTTGCGCTGGTCTCCGAGCGTATCGGTGCAGATTTAAGAACGACAACTTATGAGCATTTACTAAAGTTATCTCTCGAATATTTCGGTGCCAAGCGCACCGGCGACCTGCTGGCGCGTATCGGCACGGAAACCGACCGCATCAACGTCTTCCTGTCGCTGCACCTGCTTGACTTCGCCACCGACGTGCTGATGATCATCATGACGGCCGTCATCCTGTTTTCGATCAACCCGTGGTTGGCCATGGTCACGCTGGTACCGCTGCCGATCATCGCCTGGATGATCCATATCGTGCGCGACAAGCTGCGCACCGGCTTCGAGCAGATCGACCGCGTCTGGTCGGAAGTTACCTCAGTCCTCGCCGACACCATTCCCGGCATCCGCGTCGTCAAGGCGTTTGCGCAGGAGGCGCGCGAGGCGCAGCGTTTCCGTGACGCCAACAAGCACAACCTGGAGGTGAATGACCGCCTGAATCGGGTCTGGTCGCTGTTCGCGCCGACGGTCGGTCTGCTCACCGAGATCGGCGTCCTCGTCGTCTGGATCTTCGGCATCTGGCTGATCGCCCACGACAGCATCACTGTCGGCGTGCTCACCGCCTTTCTCGCCTACATTTCACGCTTCTACAACCGGCTCGACGCCATGAGCCGCATCGTCTCGGTGACGCAAAAAGCCGCAGCCGGGGCCAAGCGCATTTTCGACATCCTCGACCACGTGTCGAGCGTGCCCGATCCCGCCAAGCCGATCAGCCTGCCCCCGCTCAAGGGGGGCATCCAGATCGACAACGTGCATTTTCGCTACGGCAACCGCGCCATCCTGCGCGGCATTGACCTCGATATCCGTCCCGGCGAGATGATCGGCCTGGTCGGCCACAGCGGCTCGGGCAAGAGCACCCTGGTCAACCTGATCTGCCGCTTCTACGACGTGTCCGAGGGCGGCATCCGCGTCGAGGGCGTCGATCTGCGCAGCGTCGCCGTCGCCGATTACCGCAAGCACATCGGCCTGGTGTTGCAGGAGCCCTTTCTGTTCTTTGGCACCATCGCCGAGAACATCGCCTATGGCAAACCCGATGCCACGCGCGCCGAAATCGTTGCTGCCGCCCGTGCCGCCCATGCCCACGAGTTCATCCTGCGGCAACCCTTTGGCTACGACTCGCTGGTCGGCGAGCGCGGTCAGTCGCTGTCCGGCGGCGAGCGCCAGCGCATCTCCATAGCGCGAGCCTTGCTGATTGATCCGAAGATCCTCATCCTCGACGAAGCGACCTCGGCCGTCGATACCGAGACCGAATTCGAGATCCAGAGCGCGCTCAACAACCTGATTCGCGGTCGCACCACCATCGCCATCGCTCACCGCCTGTCGACCCTGCGGCGCGCCGACCGCCTGATCGTCATGGATCGTGGCCGCATTGTCGAGATCGGCAACCACGACACGCTGATGGCTACGGAAGGCCATTACTGGCGGCTCTACATGGCGCAGAGCAAGCAACTCGACGAACCGTCGCCACTGGGCGCGGAAGAAGATATTGAGGAGGAAATTATCAATCATCCGGCGGGGACGAAAGCATGAGCCGCAGACCCATCTTCCGCCCATTCAGTCTGGAGCGCAACGCCTTCGGTCGCCTCGTCCTCGTCGCCCCCGATGGAACACGTCACGAAAACATCATCCCAGTGCGCGCCTTTGCCCTCTCCGCACCCGAAACGGGCATTGCGCTGATGTCAGCCGAGAGCAAGGAACTGCAATGGATCGAGCGCCTTGCCGATCTGCCCGAACCCGCACAGGGCATGATTGCCGAGGAACTGGCTAAGCGCGAGTTCACACCGGTGATCCGCCGCATCATTGCCGTGTCGAGCTTTGCCACGCCGAGCACCTGGACGGTCGACACCGATCGCGGGCAGACCACGCTGATCCTGAAAAGCGAAGAAGACATCCGTCGCCTCCAGGAAACCATGGGCCCCGGCGCGCTGATGATCGCCGACAGCCAGGGCATCCATTTCCTGATCCGTGACCGCACGGCGCTGGATTTGCTAAGCCAGCGCATTCTCAAGCGTTTCCTGTAGAGTAGATTCGGTTCGCGCGGCGATCAAGTCTTTGTCGCCATCAGCGGCAGCGGCAGCGCTCCCGAGCATCTCACCCGCATCTTCGAACCCTTCTTCACGACCAAGCCGGTCGGCAAAGGCGCCGGCCTTGGCCTGTCATTGGCCTATGGCATCGTAAAGAAGCACCATGGCCGCTTTGAAGTGACCAGCAAGCTCGGCCAGGGCAGCACCTTTACCATCTGGCTTACGGTTCAACCGGCGGAGACGTCCTGAAAAGTCGGCGCTGGCAGGACGGCGAACAAACCCGGCCTTGATTTACAATGCCTGACCACTTTCAGGCCAGACCAAGCCGATGCACTTTGTCCCGCACTTTCCGATGACCGCCATCCTGCCGGGCCGCCCCTACCCGCGCGGCGCGACATGGGATGGTCAGGGCGTGAATTTCGCCCTGTTCTCGGAGCATGCGGAAAAGGTCGAACTGTGCCTGTTCGATGCGGCGGGCAATCTGGAAGTGCAACGCATCCTGATGCGCGAGCAGACCGACATGGTCTGGCATTGCTACCTGCCCGAAGCGCGCCCCGGCCTGATCTATGGCTATCGGGTACATGGTCCCTACGAACCGACCAGCGGCCACCGCTTCAATCCGAACAAATTGCTGCTCGATCCCTACGCCAAGAACATCATCCACGAGATCGACTGGAGCGACGCGCATTTCGGCTATCGCGTCGGTGCTGCCGGTGACGACTCGTTTCCCGACATGCACGACAACGCTGCCGGCATGCTCAAGTGCCAGGTGGTCGACCAAGCCTTTTCCTGGGGCGACGACCGCTCCCCGGCGATTCCCTGGCACGAGATGGTGGTCTACGAACTGCACGTGCGCGGCTTCACCCTGAACC
Organism: Rhodocyclaceae bacterium; assembly: GCA_013426785.1. Classification (GTDB taxonomy): domain Bacteria; phylum Pseudomonadota; class Gammaproteobacteria; order Burkholderiales; family Rhodocyclaceae; genus Sulfuricystis. The sequence continues at coordinate 16,574 of JACDZI010000009.1, forward strand.
ATCCGGAGGTGCCGCCCCCCCTGCGCGGCACCTATGCCGCCCTGTCGACCGCCCCCGTGATCGATCATCTCAAGCGCCTCGGCGTCACCTCGGTGGAATTGATGCCGATCCACGCCTTCGTCGACGACCACCATCTGGCCATGCGCGAGCGCCGCAACTACTGGGGCTACAACTCGATCGGTTTCTTTGCGCCCGACATGCGCTATTCGTCCAGCGGTTCGATCAAGGAATTCAAGACCATGGTCAAGGGGCTGCACTCGGTCGGCATTGAGGTCATCCTCGATGTGGTCTACAACCACACTGCGGAAGGCAACCACCTCGGCCCGACCCTCAGTTTCAAGGGCATCGACAACAGCGTCTATTACCGGCTGACGAATCACAACCGCCGCTACTACATGGACTACACCGGCTGCGGCAACACGCTCAACCTGCAGCATCCGCGCGTATTGCAGTTGATCATGGATTCGCTGCGCTACTGGGTGCAAGAAATGCACGTCGATGGCTTCCGTTTCGACCTGGCGGCCGCGCTGGCGCGCGAACTGCACGCCGTCGACCGGCTTGGCGCCTTCTTCGTCATTTTGCACCAGGACCCGGTGCTGTCACAGGTCAAGTTGATCGCCGAGCCCTGGGACCTCGGCGAAGGCGGCTACCAGGTCGGCAACTTCCCGCTCGGCTGGGCCGAATGGAACGACCGCTACCGCGACAGCATGCGTGCCTATTGGAAGGGCGATGGCGGTGTCATCGGCGAATTCGCCACGCGCCTGACCGGGTCCAGCGACCTGTATGCCCACAACGGCCGGCGGCCGCATGCCAGCATCAACTACATCACCTGCCACGATGGCCTGACGCTGCACGATCTGGTCAGCTACAACGACAAGCACAATCAGGCCAACGGCGAGGACAACCGCGACGGCAGCAACCGCAACCTGTCGTGGAACTGCGGGGTCGAGGGCGAGAGCGACGATCCCGTCATTGCCGACTGCCGCGCGCGCCAGAAACGCAACCTGCTCGCCACGCTGTTCCTCTCCCAGGGGGTGCCGATGCTGCTGGCCGGCGACGAGATGGGCCGCACCCAGTTGGGCAACAACAACGCCTACTGTCAGGACAACGAGATCAGTTGGGTGAACTGGGATCTCAAGCCGGAAGATGAGTCGTTGCTGAATTTCGTGGTGCGCCTGATCCGGTTGCGCCGCGACCATCCGGTCTTTCACCGCCGCAACTTCTTCCAGGGTCGCACCATCCGCGGTGCCGACCTGAAGGACGTCTACTGGATCAATCCCGACGGCAGCGAGATGAGCGACCAGGAATGGGCGAAGGAACACGCCCGCAGCCTCGGCGTGTTCCTGTCCGGCGAGGCGCTCGGCGAGGTCGATCGGCGCGGCCACGGCGTGCGCGACGACAATTTCCTGCTGCTGTTCAACTCCCACCACGAGCACATCGAGTTTCGCCTGCCGATCATCTGTGCAGTGTGCCGCTGGGAATCGATACTCGACACCCATTACCACGACGGGCTGGATATCGATGGCCGCTTCGAGGGCGGCTCCTGCTATCCGCTGGAAGGACGTACCCTCGCCTTGTTACGCCAGATCGATACCGAGTGACTCCTATGCCTACCGCCCTGAAAGCCCTTGCCAGCCAATACGGTATCGGCGCTGCCTACCACGACATCTGGGGCGGCTATCACCCGACCTCTGACGCCACCTATGCCGCGTTGCTGGCGGCCATGCACGTCGATGCGGAACCGGAGACGGGCGTCGTTCATCCTCCCCCGCCCGCCCCGGCGGCTGACTTGCCGCACTGCCACCGACCGGGGGCGCTACAGGCCGGCAAACGCATCTGGGGGCTGACAGTGCAACTGTATGGCGTACGTTCGCGGCGCAACTGGGGCATTGGCGACTTCACCGACCTGCGCCACCTGCTCGAATTCACCGCTGCGGCGGGCGGCGACATCGTCGGGGTCAATCCCCTGCACGCCCTGTTCCCCGACAACCCGACGCAGATCAGCCCCTACAGTCCCTCGCACCGCGGTTTTCTCAACGTGCTCTACATCGACGTCGAAGCGGTGGCGGAATTTTCCTCCTGCCCGGCAGCGCAAAGCCGTGTCGCCAGCACCGACTTTTTAGCGCGTCTGGAGGCGCTAAGGGCCACGACCTGTGTCGATTTCGTCGGCGTGGCGCAAGCCAAGTTCGCCATCCTGCGCCTGCTGTTCGCCTATTTTCATGACAATTCCGGCGCGCGCCAGGACGAATTCCTTGCCTGGCGGATCGCTCAGGGCGACGCGCTGGAGCACCACGCCCGCTTTGAAGCGCTGCAAGCGCATTTTCGCGCCCAGAGCGCAAATGTCTGGGGCTGGCCCGCGTGGCCGGCGGAGTATCGCGATCCCGACGCGCGCGCCGTCGCGTCCTTCGCCGCCGACCATGAAGCGGCCGTAAGCTGGTCTGCCTGGCTGCAATGGCTGGCGGATGAGCAACTGCAAGCGGCCAGCGCTCGCGCCCGCGAACTCGGCATGGCCGTCGGCCTGTATCAGGATCTCGCGGTCGGCGCCAACCCCGGCGGCTCGGAGATCTGGAGCTGGCAGGCGGTCTTCGCTGACGGCGCGCAGGCCGGTGCCCCGCCCGACGAGTTGAACCTGCTCGGCCAGGCTTGGGGCCTGCCGCCCTTCGTGCCGCACCGGCTCGCCGAGGTGGATTTCGCCCCGTTCGTCGAGATCCTGCGCGCCAACATGAAGCATGCCGGCGCCCTGCGCATCGACCATGTGATGGGCTTGCAGCGCATTTTCTGGGTACCGAACGGCACACCCGCCAGCGAAGGCGCCTACGTGCATTACCCTTTCGAAGACATGCTGCGCATCGTCGCCGAAGAAAGCCGGCTGAACGCCTGCCTGGTCATCGGCGAGGACCTCGGCACCGTCCCCGACGGTTTCCGCGCACGGCTGTTCGACGCCGATGTGCTGTCCTATCACCCCTTGCTGTTCGAACGCTATCCCGACGCCAACTTCCGCCTGCCGGAACACATGCCGGCGCAGGCGCTGGTGGCGGCGGGCACCCACGACCTGCCGACGCTGGCCGGTTTCTGGCAGGGCATCGACATCGATATCCGCACGGAACTGCACCTATTCCCCAACGAAGAGGTGCGCCAGCACCTGATTGCCGAGCGCAACTGGGATCGCGGCCGCCTGCTGTGGGTTTTGCAACGCCAGGGGCTGTTGGCGGAAGGCGCCAGCACCGATCCGGCCACCCTGCCGGAATTGACGCACGAGATCGTCATCGCCATTCACGCCTATCTGGCCCGTTCCTCCGCACAGATTCTGGTGGTCCAGCCCGAGGACCTGCTGGGCGTGGTCGAGCAGGCCAACGTACCCGGCACCCTCGAAGACCAGCATCCCAACTGGCAGCACAAACTGCCCGTGCCGATCGAGGATTGGGAACAGGCTGACGGCTTCCAGCGCTGCCTTGCCGCCATCCGCAAAGAGCGGTAAAAGTCGGCGCCGGCAGGACGGCGCCTTGAAGGCTTATTGCGGCCAGGTGGCCAGGAACTCTTGCCAGTGCGGCGCGTCGAGCGCCGCCAGATGGTCGCGTACCACCGCCACTTCGGCTGCGTGCGCCTGCGCCGACAGGTTGCCGCGCATCTTCTGGAAGCGCAGATAGACGAGGTAGGTATTGACCACGTCGGTCTCGCAGTAGTCGCGGATGGCGTCGCGCTCGCCCGCCAGCCACGCCCCCCACACCGCCCCGCCGTCCATGCCGAGCTTGCCGGGCAGGCCCATCAGCTTCACCAACTGGTCGAGCGGGGCGTTGGCGCGCGGCTGGTACATCGCCAGCAGGTCCATCAGGTCGAGGTGGCGCGTGTGATAGCGGCTGATGTAGTTGTTCCACTTGAAATCGCGGTCGTCCTCGCCGAGGTCCCAGTAGCGCGGGGCGGCGACGCCGTGGATCAGGCCGCGATAGTGCAGCACCGGCAGGTCGAATCCTCCCCCGTTCCACGAAACGACCTGCGGCGTGTATTTGCCGATGCCGTCGAAAAAGCGCTGGATGATCTCGCCTTCGCCCGATTTCGGCTCGGCCAGCGACCAGACCTTGAAACCCTCGTCGCTACGTAGCGCACAGGAGATGACGATGACCCGCTGCAGATGGTGCGGCTGGAAGTCGGAACCGTTCTTTGCCCGCTGCTTCTGGAAGGCGAACTCGGCGACTTCGGCTTCGGCGAGGTCATCCGGCAGTTCATGCAGGCGGCGCAGGCCGGCGATGTCGGGAATCGTCTCGATGTCGAAGGTGAGGACCGGCGTCATGAGGGGAACACCCCGGTGGACAGGTAGCGGTCGCCACGGTCGCAGACGATGCTGACGATCACGGCGTTCTCGACTTCGGCGGCGATGCGCAGCGCCACGGCCAGCGCTCCGCCGGAGGAAATGCCGGCGCAGATGCCCTCTTCCGCCGCCAGCCGCCGCGTCATTTCCTCGGCATCCGCTTGTGAAACGGATTCGAGCCGGTCGACACGCGAAAAGTCGCAGATCTTCGGCAAGTATTCGGTCGGCCACTTGCGGATGCCGGGAATCTGCGCCCCGTCGGCCGGTTGGCAGCCGACGATCCGGATCGCCGGGTTCATTTGCTTCAGGTAGCGCGAGCAGCCCATGATGGTGCCGGTGGTGCCCATGCTTGACACGAAATGGGTAATCGTGCCCGCCGTATCGCGCCAAATCTCCGGCCCGGTGCCTTCGTAGTGAGCCAGCGGGTTGTCGGGATTGGCGAACTGGTCGAGCATGCTGCCCTGTCCTTCGCGCACCATGCGCTCGGCGGCATCGCGCGCGCCTTCCATGCTGGCGGTTCTGGGCGTCAGCACCAGTTCGGCACCGTAGGCGCGCATGGCCTGGCGACGTTCCTGGCTCTGGTTTTCCGGCATGACCAGGATCATCTTGTAGCCACGGGCGGCGGCCACCATGGCCAGCGCGATGCCGGTGTTGCCGGAGGTGGCCTCGATCAGCGTGTCGCCGGGCTTAATGTCGCCGCGCGCCTCGGCGTGCAGGATCATCGACAACGCCGGCCGGTCCTTGACCGACCCGGCCGGGTTGTTGCCTTCCAGCTTGGCGAGGATGACATTGTTGCGCCGGGTGTTTTCAGCCCCCGGCAGTCGTTGCAACTGCACCAGCGGCGTATTGCCGATGCAATCGGCGAGGGTTGTCACTTGGTCGTCAGGCATTGGACGTACTTGGCAACGCCTGCCGCGACGCTATGGAATTCTTCGCTGTAGCCGGCTTCGCGCAGGGCGGCGATGTCGGCCTGGGTGAAGCTCTGGTACTTGCCTTTGAGCGCTGCCGGGAATTCGATGTATTCGACGATGCCCTGACTCACCATCTCTTCCAACGTCAGCGGCGGCTGGTCTTCCAGCGCCCGGCAGGCATTCACGGTGGCGTGGGCGATGTCGTTGAAGGGCTGGGCACGGCCGGTGCCGAGGTTGAAGATGCCCGACTGATGGGGGTGGTCGAGGAAATGCAGGTTGACCTTGACGACATCCTCGACATAGACGAAGTCGCGACTTTGTTCGCCGTGGCTGTAGCCGTCGCAGCCTTCGAACAGCTTCACCTTGCCGGTTTCGCGATACTGGTGGAAGTGGTGGAAGGCCACCGAGGCCATGCGCCCCTTGTGCTGCTCGCGCGGACCATAGACGTTGAAGTAGCGGAAACCCACGACCTGCGAGGAAAAGTCGGCGCTGGCGAGACGGCGGCGCACGATCTGGTCAAACAGGAACTTCGAATAGCCATAGACGTTGAGCGGCCCTTCGTGCGCGCGGGCCTCGCTGAAGACCCGGCCGGCGCCATAGACCGAGGCGCTGGAGGCATACAGGAAGGGCACTTCCTGGTCGAGGCAGAAATCGAGCAGGGTGTGGGAGTAACGGAAATTGTTCTCCATCATGTAGTGGCCGTCGTTCTCCATGGTGTCGGAGCAGGCACCCTGATGGAAGATTGCCTCGATGGCGCCGTCGAGTTCGCCGGCCTGTACCAGATGCAGGAACTCATGCTTGTCGAGATAATCGACGATCTCGCAATCGACCAGGTTGCGGAACTTGTCGGCCTTCTTGAGGTTGTCGACGGCGATGACCTGGTCGATGCCGCGCTCGTTCAGCGCCTTGACAAGGTTGGCACCGATAAACCCGCAGGCTCCGGTAACGACGGTATACATGGCTATCCTTTCAACTCATCGAGCGTGCAGGTGGCGGTGCCGAGCTTGCCGACCACGACGCCGGCGGCCCGATTGGCCCAGCGCATGGCGTTCTCCAGCGACTCGCCGCTGGCCATCATCACCGCCAGGGTGGCGATCACGGTATCGCCCGCGCCGCTGACGTCATACACCTCGCGCGCATGGGCTGCTTCGTAGCGCGGCCGGCCGTCGGTGAACAGGGTCATGCCCTCCTCCGAACGCGTCAGCAGCAGCGCACCGATGCCGAGGTCGTGGCGTAGCGCGGCGACCCGGCGTGACAGGTCGTTCTCGTCGCTCCAGCGGCCGATCACCTCGCGCAGCTCGACACGGTTGGGTGTGATGACGGACGCACCGGCGTAACGCGCGTAGTCGTCGCCCTTCGGATCGACCAGCACGGGTTTTTCATGTTCGCACGCCATCCGGATCATCTCGGCGATATGCGCCAGACCCCCCTTGCCGTAATCCGAGAGGATCACTACATTGCAGTCGGCAATGCGCTGGCGGAACTCGACCAGCTTCGAATCCAGCACCTCGTGGGTCGGAGAACTTTCGAAATCGATGCGCAGCAACTGCTGCTGGCGGCCAAGTACGCGCAGCTTGACCGTGGTGTTGAACTGAGTGTCCTCGTGCAGGCTGGCCTCGATGCCGGCCTCGGCCAACAGGCGGGCCAGTGAGTGGCCGGCCTCGTCCGTGCCGACCACCGACAGCAAGGCGACCTCCGCACCGAGTGCGGCGATATTGCGGGCGACGTTGGCCGCCCCGCCGGGACGTTCCTCGACACGATCCACCTTGACCACCGGCACCGGGGCTTCGGGAGAAATGCGTGCGACGTCGCCGAACCAGTAGCGGTCAAGCATAACGTCGCCGACGACCAGAATGCGAGAATGACGGGTATCAGGAAGATTCATGGCGAATGGCGGTCAGGGATTCAGGTCGAATTCTTCGGTGCGCTTGGGCGGGAAGGTTTCCCAGCCGCCGCAGGCCGGGCAGCGCCAGTGGAACTGGCGCGCCTTGAAGCCGCAATCGTCGCAGCGGTAGCGTGCGACGCGGCGCGTGTGGTTGTGGATCAGGTTCTTGATCAGGTCGAGATCGGCGCGACGCTCCGGCGGTGCTAGCAGGATCTGTGCTTCGAGCAGCTTGTCGAGGCCCAGCAGCGTCGGATTGCGCCGCAACTCGTCCCGTACCAGCGTATAGGCCGCCTCGGGCCCGTTTGCAGCCTGTTCGGCGACATAGGCCGTATCCAGCAAATCGATGGAGGGATAGTGCGCCAGGTAGCTGCGCAATACATCGATGCCGATGGCTTCCCGCCCCAGTTCGCGATAGACGCCCATCATCTTCTCGGCCACCAGGGACAGGAACACCGGATTCTGGTGCTCGATGGTCTGCCAGGTCGATAATGCCGTCTCGCCATTGCCGACTTTTGCTTCCAGCTCACCCATCATCAGGGTGGCGCGCACGCAGCGACGGTTCGCGGTCAGCGCCGCCGTCAAGCGCTCGCGCGCCGCATCGAGGCGGCCGTTGAGCAGATGGGCTCCGGCCAGTTCGCAATGGAACTCGGCAATTTCCTTCTGCCACAGGTGCTCGGCATGGCCGGGCATCATGCCGGCGATGTCGATCGCCTTTTCCCATTCCTTTTCCTGCTGGTAGATCTCCAGCAGGTTGCGCAGGGCCTCCTCGTCGCGGCCGGTGCCGCGCAACTTGAGGAAGATCTCCTCGGCGCGGTCGAGCAGGCCGGCCTTGAGGTAGTCCTGACCCAGTTCGGACAGGGCGTGCAGGCGCTGGTCGGGCGTCAGTTGCGACAGCGAGGCGTCGCGCTCGATCAGGTGTTTGTGCACGCGGATCGCCCGGTCGGTCTCGCCGCGGCGGCGGAACAGGCTGCCGAGGGCAAAATGCAGTTCGATGGTTTCGGGATCGATGCGCGCGGCTTCGAGGAAGGCCTCGATGGCCTTGTCCGGCTGCTCGTTGAGCAGGAAGTTGAGACCGGTGAAATAGGAGCGGGGCAAAGCCCGCGATTCATTCAGCAGCTGTTTGATATCGATGCGCGCCGCCAGCCAGCCGAGGCCGAAGAACACCGGCAGGACCAGCAGCCACCACAGTTCGATTTCCACAATGGATCAGCCCGGGCCGTCCGGGATCACCGGAGTCACGGTACTACCACCCCCCTGCCGCTGCAATCGGGAAAGACTGCGCCGCAGGCGAAATATCTGCGGCAACAACGCCAGCAGGCCCAGCACGACACCGACAGAAAGGGCTACCAGCAGAACCAGCGACATGGGCGCCTGCCAATGGGCATCGAAGAAGAAGCGCAACTCCACTTCGCCGCCGTTCTTGATCGCGAGCCCGAGCAGGAGCACGAACAGGATGCCGCGCAGAATCCAGAGCAGCGCATTCATGACGGTATCGCCTTACTGCCCGTTGGCGGCAACCTGATCGACGCGTTCGCGCAGCTCCTTGCCGGCCTTGAAGTGCGGCACGTATTTCGCCGGCACCTGCACCTTGTCCCCGGACTTGGGGTTGCGGCCGATGCGTGGCGGACGATAGTTGAGCGAAAAACTGCCAAAGCCGCGAATCTCGATGCGATCACCCTGGGCCAGGGCCTCGGTCATCGCATCGAGGATCATCTTCACGGACAGGTCGGCATCCTTCGTCACCAACTGCGGAAAGCGCAGTGCCAGGCGAGCGATCAACTCGGACTTGGTCATGACCTGAACTTTCTTCAGTGTGGGTTACTGCTGATTCATCTTGGCTTTGAGCAGGGCACCGAGATTGGTGGTGCCGGTTGCTGCAGCCGCTGAATCGCTCGCCAGCTTCTGGATCGCTTCGCTTTGCTCGGCGTGGTCCTTCGCCTTGATCGACAGGTTGATCGAACGCGACTTGCGGTCCACGTTGGTGATCAGGGCCTCGACGCTGTCGCCGACACGCAGGTGCTGGCTCAGGTCTTCGATGCGATCACGCGAGAACTCGGAGACGCGCAGATAGCCTTCGACATCGCCGCCCAGATCGATCACCGCACCCTTGGCATCGACCGACTTGACCGTGCCGCTGACCAGGCTGTTCTTGTCGTGGGTAGCGATGAAGCTGGTAAAGGGGTCGCCATCCATCTGCTTGATGCCAAGGGATATGCGCTCCTTCTCGACGTCGATCGATAGCACCAGGGCTTCGACTTCGTCGCCCTTCTTGTAATTCTGCTTGGCCTCTTCGCCAGTCAGCGACCAGGAGAGGTCGGACAGATGCACCAGGCCGTCGATGCCGCCGGGCAGGCCGATGAAAATGCCGAAGTCGGTGATCGACTTGATGGCGCCCTTCACCTTGTCGCCCTTCTTGTGGTTCATCGAGAAATCGTCCCACGGGTTTGGCTGGCACTGTTTCATGCCGAGGGAGATGCGGCGACGCTCCTCGTCGATTTCGAGGATCATCACTTCGACTTCGTCGCCCAGCTGGACCACCTTGGACGGGTGGATGTTCTTGTTGGTCCAGTCCATCTCTGAGACGTGCACCAGGCCTTCGATACCCTGCTCGATTTCGACGAACGAACCGTAATCGGTCAAGTTGGTCACCTTGCCGAACAGGCGCGTGCCGGACGGGTAGCGACGGGCGATGCCCACCCACGGATCTTCGCCCAGTTGCTTCATGCCGAGGGATACACGGTTCTTTTCCTGGTCGAACTTGAGCACCTTGGCGGTGACTTCGTCGCCGACGTTGAGGACTTCCGACGGGTGACGCACGCGGCGCCAGGCCAGGTCGGTGATGTGCAGCAGGCCGTCGATGCCGCCGAGGTCGACGAAGGCGCCGTACTCGGTGATGTTCTTGACCACGCCCTTGACGATGGTGCCTTCGGAGAGGTTCTCCAGCAACTTCTGGCGCTCTTCACCCATGTTGGCTTCCATCACCGCACGCCGTGACACCACGACGTTGTTGCGCTTGCGGTCGAGCTTGATGACCTTGAACTCGAATTCCTTGCCTTCAAAAGGCGTGGTGTCCTTGACCGGGCGGGTGTCGACCAGCGAACCGGGCAGGAAGGCGCGGATGCCATTGGTCATGACGGTCAGGCCACCCTTGACCTTGCCGGTGATGACGCCCTTGACGAGAATGCTCTCGGTCATGGCCTTGTCGAGGTCGTTCCAGGCAGCGATGCGCTTGGCCTTGTCGCGGCTCAGGCGGGTTTCGCCGTAACCGTCTTCGAGCATTTCGATGGCCACCAGGACGAAATCGCCCGGGTTGGCTTCAACTTCTCCGCGGTCGTTCTTGAATTCTTCGACCGAGATGAAAGATTCGGATTTCAGTCCGGCATTGACGACCACGAAGTTCTGGTCGACGCGGACGACTTCGGCCGTGATGACTTCGCCGGCGCGCATTTCCTGGCGCGTAAGGCTTTCTTCAAACAGGGCGGCAAAGGATTCCATGGTGCTGATTTCAGCGGGTACGGCAGCAGCGGTAGCAGACATAAAGGGTTAAGGTTCCAAGAATTATCCGTCTTGACAACGGGTTAGTTTGAAAAAGGCAATTTGCGGTGAACGCTGTCCATCACGGTTGCCACGGCTTCGTCGATGGTCAACGCGGTGGTATCCACCAGGTCGGCATCGTCGCACTGCTTCAAGGGTGCCACGGCGCGTGCGGCATCGCGCGCATCGCGTTCCCTCAGGTCCTGCACAATGTCCTGCAAAAGGGGCCGCATGTTAGCAGGCATTCCCTTGTCGATCAACTGTTTATAGCGCCTTGCACCACGCGCCTCGGCACTCGCGGTCAAAAACACCTTCACTGGCGCTTCGGGGAACACCACCGAACCCATGTCCCGGCCGTCGGCCACCAGTCCGGGGAAGCGTCGATAGGTGCGCTGGCGGTCCAGCAATGCCGCCCGCACGGCCGGCAGGGCGGCCACTTTCGACGCGCCGATCCCGACTTCCTCGGCCCGGATGGCCTCGTTAACCTCTTCACCGGCAAGCAGAATCCTGTCGCCCGGAAACTCCGCAGGCAGATTGCCGGCCAGCGCGGCGACGCCCGCTTCATCATCCAGCGCCACGCCGGCTTTCATTGCCGCCAACGCGGTCAGGCGATACAGCGCCCCGCTGTCGAGGAAATGGAAGCCGAGCGCGGCGGCGACGCGCTGCGCGACCGTGCCCTTGCCGGAGGCCGAGGGTCCGTCGATGGCAATCACCGGTGCGGCGATCTGCGCGAAGGCATCGAAATAATGCGGAAAAGTCTTGGCGACGCAACCCGGCTCGTTGATGCGCACCGGTACGCCGCCCAGCGCAGCCAGCGAGAAGCACATCGCCATGCGGTGGTCGTCGTAGGTGTCGATGGATGCGTTGGCCTGAAAAGTCGGCGCTGGCAGGACGGCAAGGTAATCATCGCCCTCTTCCACTGTGGCACCCAGTTTGCGCAATTCAGTCGCCATCGCGGCGATGCGGTCGGTTTCCTTTACACGCCACGAGCCAATATTGCGCAGAGTGCATTTACCGTCGGCGAACAGCGCCGCCACCGCCAGCGTCATCGCCGCATCGGGGATGTGGTTGAGGTCAAGGTCGAAAGCCTTCAGCTTGCCAATGGTCGGCGCAGAAGCCTCGATGAAGTTGTCGCCCCAGGTGATCTGCGCGCCCATGGCTTCCAGCGCATCGGCAAACTTCACGTCGCCCTGGATACTTTCGCGGCCAACACCTTCCACACGTACCGGGCCGCCGGCGATGGCGCCGGCGGCGAGGAAATACGAGGCGGCCGAGGCATCGCCTTCGACATGCAGCAGGCCGGGACTGCGATAGCGCTGCCCGGCAGGAAGCGTGAAACGCGACCAACCGTCGCGCTCCACCGTCACGCCGAAGCGCGCCATCAGGTTCAGCGTGATTTCGATGTAGGGCCTGGAGATGAGTTCGGTGGTCATCTCGATGACAGCCGTCTGGCCGGTGAGCGGCAAGGCCATCAGCAAGGCGGTGAGGAACTGCGACGAAACATCGCCGCGCACCCTGATCGGCGCGGCAAGATTCACCTGCGCCGGGAATATTTCCAGCGGTGGAAAACCTTCGCTGCCGGTGTAACGCACGTCGCAGCCGATCTGGCGCAGGCCATCGACCAGGTCGCCGATCGGTCGCTCGTGCATGCGCGGCACGCCGCTCAACGTGTAATGGCCGCCGCACAAGGCCAGTACCGCCGTCAGCGGCCGGATCGCCGTGCCGGCATTGCCCATGAACAGGTCGGCTTCCTTGCCCGGAAAAACGCCGGCACAGCCTTCAACACGGTAAGCATTGCCGCCAAGCGCCGTCACCATTTCACGCGGCGTGTCGGCTGAAGCCGTCACGCCAGCGCCGACTTTTTGCAGCGCGGCCAGCATCACCCGCGTGTCGTCGGAATCCAGCAGGTCGCGGATTTCCGTTACGCCTTCGGCTAGCGCCGCAAGCAGCAACATGCGGTTGGAAATGCTCTTCGAGCCGGGCAGCTTTATGGTGCCGGTGGCCCTCAACAATGGGGGAAGATCGAGATACGTCATTCGAAAGTGATCAATGTCCAACGTAGAAGTGAGCGGGATGCGCGGCTTTTAGCGCAGCGTCAGAGTGGACTGCCGGGTTGGGCGTCTTCGGATAGATTGGCTACCTCGCATCAGCCTCAGAAACAAACAACGCTCCTTGACCCAGAGATTCATCCTTCGACTTTGCTTTCTTTGCGGGGTCTAAAGCGCATATCGTCTCACCAATAAAGTAATTGGCATGACTGTTGTTTATCTCCCTCAGTACTCGCTTCACGGTCTCAGGACTATGTCCATCAAGGAACCGAAGTGCGGATGAAGCAAGATATTCCCGATTCATCTCAAAAGTAACCCACTTCCGCTTTAGAGCTTCGGCAGTAAATCCGGTGGTGTTTGATCCGCCAAAAATGTCTAAGACGACATCCTCCTCGTCGGTCAGCATCTTGATAAAAAACGCTGGGAGTTCTGAAGGGAATCGCGCCGGATGGCGTTCCAGGCCAAGTTCCTTGCAAAGTCGGAGATAGCTTGAATTGCTGTCGGTGTTCGGTATAGAAAGGAGGTTGGAAGGAATCGCTCCTCCATTATCCTTGCCAAACCCAGCACTTATGTCATGGCCTGACGGGCGTTTATTTGGCGTATAGAAACTCTCCGGGTCTTTGATCAACTTCTTCATCCTATCCGAATATGGAGCCAGCACTTTCCGAACGTCAGCTTTCGGAAAGGCGGTCTTACTAAACCACCAAACCGTGTTAACGGAATCCTTTGCCCGAATTTTTCGTTTATTTACCCATTCAATTGGTGACGGCAGCTTTGCCGGATTGAACCAGTAGAAATCTTCAGCAAGGTGAAACCCGATCTCGTCGCAGAAAGCCAAGAGAACGCGGAAGTTGTATAGAGAACGGGATGGGACACCAGAACGGTATGCCCCCCCTAAGTCGAGAACGAAACTCCCGCTTTCCTTGAGAACTCGGAAAACCTCCTGACCGAATGGCTTAATCCACCGGACATATTCTGTTTCCTCGACATTGCCATAGGTCTTTTGGCGCAGAAGTGCGAACGGTGGCGACGTCATAACTAGATCAATGCTGTTGTCGGGCAATTCCAAGAGAAGCTCAAGAGAATCGCCAACATAGGCATGGCCACCGGCGGTGCGGTAAAGCGGTTTGCTCTGCATGTCAGAATTCCCTCAGGTCGTTGACCCAGCTTGCCACAATCTGCCACAACACACTTGCGGCGAAATAGACTTCCGGGTCTGCCTTGCAGATGGCTTCAACATCGCCCTGAACAAATTTATCTTTGCCATAGCCGACGATGTAGCTTATCCATCTTCTGAGGTTCTCGTCGGCGCCGACGACAAAGTCTGATGGATTGAATTGGCCTGTTCGAGCAAGTACCCATGACAGACCATCGCGCTTGGCGGGGTCACCGTTCTTCAAGTGATCAATCAAGTGAGGAATTTGTGGCTCAGCAATCCGCAAAAGCGCGCGGGCAGCTTCAACCTTGATCTCCAAGGGACTTGAGTTGAATGTATCAACAAGTGCGGTCGCCGATATAGCAGAAGGAAATTGGCCAAGTGCCCAAGCTGCTCCAGCGCGCAGTTCGTCGTCACGTTCCGTGTCCCGCAACACTTCGATCAGCAACTCTTCGCTCCGACTCTTGGGTATTTCGGATGCGACTATGACCGTTTCAAGCTGCGTCTCAAGGGGAACCGTCATGACTGGACTGCGCAGCTTGTTCTCCATGAACTCCCAGCCGCTCGGCTCGCCATATGCCGCAAGGGCAGCCGCAGCCTCAAGCTGGACATAAATATCCTCGTCGGCATCGGTCATTCTTGCTACGAGCAGCGGCTTGGCAGTGGTGTAGCCTCTGTACCGTAGCGCTTTTGCGGCAGCGTACCGCTCGCTTAAGTTGACGCTTGCGAGTTTGTCTATGAAATAGGCTTCGCTAACTGACGTGGGGCACTGGAGCTTTGTGTTGACCGGAACAACTGACGCCACAATCTGATTTGCCTCGACGGTATCACCAGCGCTGACCTGTGGCAGCAAGGTTATCTTGCCTTTGCTCCGGCTCAACTGGATGGATTGACGCCGTGCCTCCGGGATAGGTGTCAGGCTGATCCTCCCAGATTCCAGGGCGAAAACAACGGACCGCTGATTGGCGGCAGCACATGTCCACATCACCCGTATTTCGGAGCCTTCCTCGACACCTTTTGGTTGGGTGATAGATACCTGTTCGGCGACAAACGCCTTCCGCATGTCCTTCACGCTGACAAAGTGAATAGGCGAGATTCGTTTCAAATCTACGGGAGAGTCGTCGTCTTGCTCGAAGACGACGATTGAAACAAGGTCGTCGTCCCGCATACCAGCATCCCATGTCCGCTTCGGGTCATTAAGGGAATGTGACATTGATATCTCAAGCTTTGTCTTGCCACGGGACTCAAACCGTATGCCTGTGTTCAGGCACAGAATGTCGGGAACCCGCACTCGCTTGATCTTGATCTTCTTCCATATCTTGAAACCTGTAGAACCGCGCTCAAGTTCAATGGGATTAAATCCCAACGCCTTCAATCGGCTGATTGTTGCATTCGTGCCAGCGGCACCGACGGCGAGTTTTCTTAGGAAACTGTCATCACTCTTGAAATTATTTGCCACAGCGCCACCAAAGTGATTTTGTTTGAGGGACCATTATATTTGCGAGATTCTTCGTGACGCCCAACGTCTGAGTTCAGGGGCGCTGCGCGGCTTCATCGCGCAGCGTCCCCTGGAACGATGGGTTAGCCAGCTATTTGGGAGCATTGGCAAGCTTGGTTTCCAAGACAGTGCCAACCATCCAGACGCCGGCGGCCGGAATGACCCAAAGAAGCAACAGAATTGCCAACATGCTGAGGCTGGGAACAGATATAGCAGCCATAGCGAAACCGAGCTCGAAAATGATAATGGCAAAGGCGTTTCCATGCTCCCGAAGGTGCCGATAGGACTCAACGTACTCTTGCACTTGAGGCGCAGCGGATGCCCTCGCAGAACTTAGGGACCAGTAGTAATTGGTGATTTTCTCGAAGCTGTTTTGTTTGGCTTCGACAAAAAGAGTGAATTGAAGCGCCAAGATTAGACACACAAAAACGATGGCAATGAACCGCCAGCTTGAGAGAGGTAGCGACAAGAACAGATATGCACTGATGAGCAGAATGGAGAAGAAGGCGACAAACCAAGCGCTCGCCGAAGAGAAGCATCGCTTACTGTCGAACTCGATCTGGGCTCGAAGCGCATGCATTGTCAGTATGGGCGCGCTGGCAATGTAGCAATATGCCAACCCCAGTGCGATAAGCACGAGCAAGTGATGAATACCCGCGTCTTTGAAGCTTGATATGGCCGGAAATAGGGCGCCTTTCAGCGGGGACGCTGACTCTTCGTTGAACATCAATATTGCACCGGCGCCGACTATCGTGCCGATGAAATACCGTACTACGTAGTACTCCCACCAGTGAGACGCGTTCTTAGATTTCTCTGTGTCGGACATGGCTATAGATGGCTAACGTGAATTAGGCACCTATCGAGGTGTCAAACAAGCTTTTGCGTCGGTCAGAACAAATCAGACATTCGCCGTCCCGCCAGCGCCGACTTTTCATTTCGCCAAGGCTACCGGGTAATTTGGATGCTCGGGATTGACCACCAGTTGCTGGCGCAGCGGATCGACCATCAGGTCCATCGCCTCCAGCGGTAAAACGCCCATCAACGGCTCATTGCCCATTACCAGCGCCTCGGTAACGTAATTTCGATTGGCAAAGGCGATTTCGATGGGGGCAATTTTCGGCACCTTGCGCTGCCGGCCTTCGGCGTGAGTGACGACCTGCTGACTGACCTCGGACAAGTCAAAGCCCAGTTGCACCGCATCCTGCTCGGTGAGGCACATGAAGGTGGCTCCGGTATCCACCAAGGCGCGGACGTCGATGCTCCGTTTATCGAACAGATTGGTGATTTTCAAGTCGGCGTAGGTATGCCCCATGACACACTCCTCATTCATCGTTTAAGGCAACCCGGGCTCTCCGCCGTCCTGCCAGCGCCGACTTTTCATTGACTATGCTGCCTTCCTGAGATGAGCGATATCGGCGAGCAAATCCGGGACGAATAGCGCCTCATCCAGATCAGGAAAGTAGACATCAAGGCCGCCGCCAAGAATTTCCGCAGTAGTTGGGATTTTTACGCCGAGATGTGTTTGCGACCACGGCAAGGAAACGACAACACCGGTTGAAAGCTCAAGCACCAACCTACCTTTGTCAATCCCGACCGCCAGCGCGCGCGGCGCTTCCGCAAGCCATGCGGAAGCCTGTTCGGATTGATCGATCATCGCGTCAAGTCTGTCCATGAATCGCCCTCCATTCATTGCAAAGAACCTCGATCCTTGCCTCCAGCACTTGAAGTATTCGCTTCAAGTCGGCCCGCGATACGCCATAGTGTGAGACCAATCCGACACTCCCACTTTCGCAGTCTATATGGATTTTTGCACGTCCATCCGCCCCCAATACATGAACATGTGGCGGTGGATGATCGTTTGTCCGAATCATCACGCGCAAACCGGAAATCCAAAAGACTGTCGGCATGGTTAGGTTTTTGTCCTGCCACGGCCACCGCCGCCTCGCCAGCGCAGACTTTTCATTTCGCCATCGCCACCGGCAGATAGGGGCTTGCGGGATTGACGGTCAGGGTTTGCGTCGCCGGATGTAGCACCAAATCCATCATTTCCATCGGTACCGCACCCATCAGGGGTTCATCGCCAAATACCAGCGCGGAGAGATCGCAATATCGATCAGCGAAATGAACGCGCAAGGGCCCAATCATTGGCACCGCGCGGCGCGATCCATCGGCCAGGATCACTTCACGCTGGCTGACCTCAGCAAGATCAAAACCCAACTGCAAAGCCAGATGCTCGGGCACGATCATGAAAACCGCACCCGAATCAACCAAGGCGCGCGCACTGATACGACGCTTTCCCCACACACTTTCCAGTTCGATATCCGCGTAGGTCAGGCCCATTCTTCAAATCCTTTCGTGGTTAGCGGGGAAATGATAATCCCTTTACTCACCAACGGGTTGCAGCGTTTCCAGCCAGGCATCGCGCCGCGCGCGGGCAGTGGCGAACATGGCTTCCAGCCCGGACTGGTTGGCACTCGCCAGCAACACGCGGGTGCGCAGCAACTCGGCCATGTAGGCATCCAGTTCCTTGAGCAGTGCGTTACGGTTGGCGAGGCAGATGTCACGCCACATTTCCGGGTGGCTGCTGGCGATGCGGGTGAAATCGCGGAAGCCGCCGGCGGCGAAGGAAAACAGCTGGTCGGCGTTGTCGCGCCCGGCCAGGTCATGGACCAACGCGAAGGCCAGCAGGTGCGGCAGGTGGCTGACGGCAGCGAAGACGCGGTCGTGCTCATCCGGGGCGAGTTCGGAAACTTTCGCGCCGCAGAGTTCCCAGACAGCGCGCACTGCCGCAACGTCGGCCGGGGCGTTTTCCGGCAGCGGCGTCAGCACGACGCGCTTGCCGTGGTACAGGTCGGACTTGGCGGCGGCCACCCCGCTCTTCTCGGCACCGGCAATCGGATGGCCGGACACGAACTGACCAATCCTGTTGCCCAAAGCGGTGCGCGCAGCGGCGACGACATCGCTCTTGGTGCTGCCACCATCGGTGACGACGGTCTGCGGTTCGAGATGCGGCGCGATGGCCTGTATCACCGGCAGCATCTGGCCGACCGGCATGCCCAACAGCACGAGATCGGCCCCCTTGAGCGCGCTCTCCCAGTCGGTGGCGATTTCGTCGATCACGCCGAGTTGCAGTGCCTGCTCCAGCGGCGTGCGGGTGCGGCCCATGCCGACAATCTGCGGACAATGCCGTCCCGCCAGCGCCGACTTTATGGCAAGGGCGAAGGAACCGCCGATCAGTCCGACGCCACAAACTACCAACTTGCCCATTAAAGGGATTGCTCCAGCGCTGCAAGGAAGCGCGCGTTTTCGGTATCGAGGCCGATAGTCACGCGCAGATGGTTGGGCAAGCCGTAACCGCCGATAGGACGTACAATCACACCCTGCTGCAGGAGTTTCCGATTGACCGCCGCTCCGTCGGCCACGGCGAAGGTGACGAAATTGCCGTGCGAGGGAATGTGTTCGAGGCCAAGCCGCTTCAGCCCGGCGACGATCAGCTCCATGCCGCGCCGGTTGAGTGCGTAGCTTTCGGCGACGAACAGGTGATCGTCGAGCGCGGCACCCGCGGCGGCAAGGGCGAGGTTGTTCACGTTGAAGGGCTGGCGCACCCGGTTCATCAAATCGGCCACTTCAGCCGATGCGGCGGCGAAGCCGATACGCAAGCCGGCCAGCCCGTAGATCTTCGAGAAGGTACGGGTAACAATCAGGTTGGGGAAATCCTTGATCCAGGCGACGGTATCGGCGCGTTCGGCCGGCGGCAGATATTCGTTGTAGGCCTCGTCGAGCACCACCGCGACATCGGCAGGCACGGACTCCAGGAAGGCGCGGATCTCCGGGTAGGGCAGGAAATTGCCGGTCGGGTTGTTCGGGTTGGCGATCCAGACCAGCCGCGTATCGGAACGGATCGCGGCCTGCATCGCTGCGAGATCATGGCCGTAGTGCTTCGCCGGCACGACGATGCACTCGGCACCCGTCGACAGCGTCGCCAGGGGATAGACAGCGAAGGCATGCTGCGCGAACACCGACGAGCGGCCGGGTGCGAGAAACACGCGTGCGGCAAGGTCGAGCACGTCGTTCGAACCGTTGCCGATGACGATCTGGTTCGGGGATACGCCCAGCCGCTCGGCCAGTTTGGCGATCAACTCGAACTGGTCGGGATAGCGCTCCAGGCCACCAATCGCTTTTTCCACCGCTGCGCGGGCTTTGGGACTCATGCCCAGCGGGTTTTCGTTGGAGGCCAGCTTGACGATACTGTCGACGGCGAGCCCCATCTCGCGCGCCAGTTCGGTGATCGGCTTGCCGGGAACATAGGCAGAAATGCCGCGGATATAGGACAAAGCCTGATCGGTGATGCTCATGAAAACCTCTTTATTTTGCTTTGGGATAGGAACCGAGTTCCTTGAGGAAGCCGACGCAGCCACGCAGGTCGTCGAGCGCCGCCACCACTTTTGGCTCGCTGCGGTGGCCTTCGACATCGACGAAGAACACATATTCCCAGCGGCTGTTGCCGAAACCGCGCGCCGGGCGCGATTCGAAACGCGACATCGAGACTTCGTGGAGCTTCAGTGGTGTCAGCAGGTCATGTACGGCACCCGGCTTGTTCTGGGCCGAGCAGACGAAGGAGGTCTTGTCATTGCCCGACGGGCCGGCATCGTGGTGGGCCAGCACCACGAAGCGTGTGGTGTTGTTGGGATCGTCCTCGATGTTGGCGACCAGGATGTTCAACTCGTACAGGCGCGCGGCCGCCTCGCCGGCGATGGCGCAGGCTTCCGCGTCCTGCGCCGCCATGCGCGCCGCCTCGGCATTGCTGGCGACCGGCACGCGCGCCAGGTTCGGCTGATGGCGATTGAGCCACTCGTGGCACTGGGCGAGCGATTGCGCATGTGAATAGAGGCGTTTCACCTCGGCCAGCGAAGCGGCCCGTGCCATCAGGTTCTGGTGGATGCGCAGGTTCACTTCGCCGCAGATCATCAAGGGCGATGTCAGCATCTGGTCGAGCGTGCGGCCGACCGAACCCTCGGTGGAATTCTCGATCGGCACCACGCCGTAATCCACCTGTCCCGACTCGACGGCACGAAAGACGTCGTCGATGGTCAGAAAAGGCGTGAAGGTCGGCGCCGAGCCGAAATGCTGTTTGGCGGCCGATTCGGTAAAGGTACCGGCCGGGCCGAAATAGGCGATCTGCAGCGGCTGCTCCAGTGCCAGGCAGGCGGACATGACCTCGCGGAAGATCGTCCGGACGGCGACCTCGGGCAAGGGGCCGGGATTGTTGCTCGCGATGCGCCGTAGTACCTGCGCCTCGCGTTCGGGGCGGTAGATATTGCCCTGCTTGATTTCGCCGACCCGATGCGCAAGCTGCGCCCGCTGCGATAGCAGGCGCAGCACTTCATCATCGATGCCGTCGATGCCCTCGCGCAGGCGGGCGAGTTCTTCCTGCTCGCCGGTCACGGAACCCGCCATCAGGCGTCCTGCGGCAGGTAGCGCACCGACAGCACGCCCTCGATCCTGACGATGGCGTCGACCACCTTCTTCGGTACCTTGCTGTCAACATCCACCAGCGTGTAGGCAATGTCCTTCTTGGACTTGTTCATCATGTTGTGGATGTTGAGCTTGGCCTCGGCCATGGCGGTCGAAATCTGACCGAGCATGTTCGGCACGTTAGCGTTGGCGATGGCGATGCGAAAGGCCGATTCGCGCGGCATGACCACAGTCGGGAAATTGACCGAATTGACGATATTGCCGTCGAGCAGGTAGTCGCGTACCTGATCGGCGACCATGACCGCGCAGTTCTCCTCGGCTTCCCCGGTGGACGCACCCAGGTGCGGCAGGGCGATGACTTTCGGATGATTGTTAACGTGCGCGCTCGGAAAGTCGCAGACATAGGTCGACAACTGCTTGCTGTCCAGCGCGGCCAGCACCGCGGCCTCGTCGGCGACGCCTTCGCGCGAGAAGTTGAGCAGCACGGCGCCGTGCTTCATCTGTGCCAGGCTGTCGGCATTGATCATCTTGCGCGTCGCATCGACCAGTGGCACATGCAGCGTCAAGAAGTGACTGCCCTTCAGCACCTCGGCCAGAGAGTTGGCCTTACGTACCTGCGACGGCAGGCTCCAGGCCGCATCGACCGTGATTTCGGGATCGTAGCCGATCACGTTCATGCCGAGTTTGATCGCCGCATCGGCGACCAGGCAACCGATTTTGCCAAGACCGATCACCCCGAGCGTGTGACCCGACAATTCGTAGCCGGCATAGGTCTTCTTGCCGCCTTCGACCTTTTTTTCCATCTCGGGATCAGCGGGGTCCAACGCGGCAACGAACTTCAGAGCGCCGCCGATGTTGCGGGCTGCCAGCAGCATGCCGGCCAGCACCAGTTCCTTCACGGCGTTGGCATTGGCCCCCGGCGCGTTGAACACCGGCACACCGCGTTCCGACATCGCCTTGACGGGGATGTTGTTGGTGCCGGAGCCGGCGCGGCCGATGGCCAGTACCGACTTAGCGATGTCGACGCTGTGCAGGTCGGCCGAGCGCAACAGGATGGCATCCGGCTGGGCCACTTCCTTGGCACAGGCGAAACGCTCGCCCATGCGCTTCAGGCCATTCTGCGAGACGTTGTTGAGGATCAGGACATTGAATTGGTCAGCCATGGTCTCAACCCTTGCTCGCGGCAAATTCTTTCATGTACTCGACCAGCGCCTGCACGCCGGCAACCGGCATGGCGTTGTAGATCGAGGCGCGCATGCCGCCGACCGAGCGATGGCCTTTCAACTGCACCATGCCGCGCGCTTTGGCACCCTTGAGGAATTCCTCGTCGAGCGCGGCATCCTTCAGCGTGAAGGGTACGTTCATGCGCGAGCGGTCGGCCTTGGCCACCGGATTGCGATAGAAGTCGGTGGTTTCGAGATAGTCATAGATGAGGTTGGCCTTCTCGATGTTCTTCTGTTCCATCGCTGCTACGTCGCCGTTCTTCTTGAGCCACTGGAACACCAGCCCGGCAATGTAGATCGCATAGGTGGGCGGGGTGTTGTACATCGACTCGGCATCGACATGGGTCTTGTAGTCGAGCATCGCGGGAGGGGTCGGCTGCGCTTTGCCGACGAGGTCATCGCGGATGATGACGATGGTCAGGCCCGCCGGGCCGATGTTCTTTTGCGCGCCGCCGTAGATCAGGCCGAATTTGCTCACGTCCACGGACCGCGAGAGGATGTTCGAGGACATGTCGCAGACCAGCGGCACGTCACCGGTATCGGGAATCCAGTTGAACTCGACGCCACCGATGGTTTCGTTGGCGGTGTAATGCACGTAGGCGGCATCCATGGTCAACTTCCAGTCGGCGAAGGCCGGGGCGTAGGTGAAACCCTTGTCTTCGGCGCTGGCGGCGACATTGACGTTGCAGAAGGTCTTGGCGGCCTTGATCGCCTTTTTCGCCCATTCGCCGGTATGCACGTAGTCGGCCACGGCCTTGCCGCGCAGCAGGTTGATCGGGATCATCTCGAATTGCAGCGAGGCTCCGCCCTGCAGGAACAGCACCTTGTAGTTGGCGGGAATGCCCATCAGTTCGCGTAGGTCGGCTTCGGCCTGGGCGGCGATGACCATGAATTCCTTGCCACGGTGGCTCATTTCCATCACCGAGGAACCGCTGCCATGCCAGTCGAGCATCTCGTCGGCCGCCTGTTGCAGGACTTCTTCGGGCAGCGCGGCGGGTCCGGCGCTGAAATTGAATACACGTGCCATTTGGTGTTACTCCTCTTCGTCGGTTTCGATGACTTTTTCGATGCCGGCCAGTTTGGTGCCGTCATCCAGATTGATGAGCCGGACGCCCTGTGCCGAGCGTCCGGTTTCGCGAACCTGTTCCACCTTGCTGCGGATCAGCACCCCGCCGGTGGAAATCAGCATGACTTCGTCGTCACCCTCGACCAGCACGGCACCGACCACGGCACCGTTGCGTTCGGAAGTGCTGATGGCGATCATGCCCTTGGTGCCGCGCCCGTGGCGGGTGTAGTCGGCAATCGGCGTCCGTTTGCCATAGCCGTTCTCGGTGGCGGTCAGCACGTTGAGGCTTTCATCCTGCGCCACCAGCATGCAGATCACTGCCTGGCCGTCATCCAGCATCATGCCGCGCACGCCACGCGCCGTGCGGCCAATCGGTCGCACATCCTCTTCCGAGAAGCGCACGGCCTTGCCGGCATCGGAGAACAACATGACATCGCAACTGCCGTCGGTGATCGCCACGCCGATCAGATAATCGCCCTCGTCGAGATTAACGGCGATGATGCCGGCCTTGCGCGGATTGGAGAAATCGGACAGCGGCGTCTTCTTGACCGTGCCCATCGCCGTCGCCATGAAGATGTAGTGGTTCTCGTCAAAAGTCGGCGTTGGCAGGACGGCAGTAATCTTTTCGCCCTCCTCCAGCGGGAAGAGATTGACGATCGGCTTGCCGCGACTGATGCGCGTACCCTCCGGCGCTTCATAGACCTTGAGCCAATATACGCGACCGCGGTTCGAGAAGCAGAGGATGTAATCGTGCGTATTGGCAATGAACAGCCGGTCGACGAAATCGTCTTCCTTGATCGCCGCTGCCTGCTTGCCGCGCCCGCCGCGTTTCTGCGTGCGATAGTCGTCAAGCGATTGGCGCTTGAAGTAGCCGCCATGCGACAGCGTGACGACCATGTCCTCGCGGGCAATCAAGTCTTCAAGATTGATGTCGGCCGTCTGTAGAACAATCTCGGAACGGCGCTTGTCGCCGAATTGTGCCTTGATGGCATTCAACTCGTCGGTGATGATCTGGGTAATGCGCTCGGGACGCGCCAGGATATCGAGCAGGTCCGTAATGACCTGCACTACTTCGCGGTACTCGGCGACGATCTTGTCCTGTTCCAGGCCAGTCAGGCGTTGCAGGCGCAATTCAAGAATCGCCTGGGCCTGCACATCCGAGAGCAAATAACCACGCCGCGACATGCCGTATTCCGGTGCCAGTCCTTCCGGACGGGAAGCTTCGGCAGAGGCGCGCAACAGCATTTCCTCGACCAGTGCCGAGCGCCAGGTTCGCGCCATCAGTTCGCGCTTGGCATCGGCCGGAGTGGGCGCCGCCTTGATCAGGGCAATGATTTCATCGACATTCGATAGCGCGACGGCCAAACCTTCCAGCACATGGCCACGGTCGCGGGCCTTGCGCAGTTCGAACACCGTACGTCGCGTCACCACCTCGCGGCGATGTGACAGGAAACATTCGAGCAGTTGCTTCAGGTTCAACAGTTGCGGACGGCCATCAACCAGCGCCACCATGTTCATGCCAAAGGTGTCTTGTAGTTGCGTCTGCTTGTAAAGGTTGTTGAGAACAACCTCGGGCACTTCGTTACGACTGATTTCGATCACCAGGCGCATGCCGGACTTGTCCGACTCGTCCTGGATGTGGGCGATGCCCTCAATCTTCTTTTCCTTGACCAGTTCGGCGATCTTTTCCTGCAGGGTCTTCTTGTTGACCTGGTAGGGCAACTCATCAACGATGATGGCCTGCCGACCCGACTTCAAATCCTCAAAATGGGTGCGGGCACGCATGATGACGCGGCCACGGCCGGTCAGATAACCATCTCGAACACCGGAAATGCCATAAATGAGGCCGGCGGTCGGGAAATCCGGGGCCGGAATGATCTTGATGAGTTCCTCTATATCGAGTGCCGGGTCGTCCAGCAACGCCAGGCAGGCATCGACAACTTCATTGAGATTGTGCGGCGGGATGTTGGTCGCCATGCCGACAGCAATCCCCGCGCTACCATTGATCAGCAGATTCGGTATCTTGGCCGGCAGGATCAGGGGTTCTTTTTCCGAACCGTCGTAGTTGGGTCCGAAATCAACCGTTTCCTTATCTAGATCGGCCAATAATTCGTGGCCGATGCGCGCCATCCGCACTTCCGTGTAACGCATTGCCGCGGCGTTATCACCATCAACCGAACCGAAGTTACCCTGACCATCGACCAGCATGTAGCGCAACGAAAAATCCTGGGCCATACGCACGATCGTGTCATAAACCGCCGTGTCACCATGCGGGTGGTACTTACCGATGACATCACCGACGATACGCGCCGACTTCTTGTATGCCCGGTTCCAGTCATTCGAAAGTTCGTGCATGGCAAACAGCACGCGGCGATGGACGGGTTTGAGGCCATCCCTGGCATCCGGCAACGCCCGCCCGACGATCACGCTCATGGCGTAATCCAGATAGGAGTGGCGCATTTCCTCTTCGAGGCTGACCGGGAGGGTTTCTTTGGCGAAAGCAGTGGTCATGGCATTCTCCCTCCCACGGAAGGAAGGGACTCTTCAAAAGCGCACCATTCTAACATGAGCAAGGCATTTAACCTTACCTGTTTCATGAATGCGATAATTATATAACCATATGTTTTGTATATACTATTCTTGCTATTTGACAACTTTTGAAACCAGCACACAGAAAGGGGCGAATCGGTGTGGATCGTCGGAAAGCAAACGATAAACTGCTTATCTTTTCCATTTGACCATTGCCGTACTTGATAAAGGTATGGCAGAATGCAGGCTGTTAGTAAGGTAAGCCATGAAGTTCTCGGCTTTTCTTCTTCAATCCGAACTGACGAATTCATCAACTACAACTCTTCATCCGAGGGAACAAACATGATCAAGCTTGTCTCCAAAAATGTTCTGCTGGCTGCCACGCTGGCAACTATCGGTGCCGCTGCCCAAGCCCAAACCCCGGGTGTGGACATGAAAGGCACTGTTGGCTATGTCATCGATCAGCGCGGCTATGTTGCCAAGAGCGGTGCTGGCCTCTGCTGGCGTACCGGTTACTGGACACCTGCCATGGCTATCGCCGAGTGCGATCCTGACTTGGTTGCAAAAATAGTAGGTACTGACAAGGCTGTTGCTCCTGCGGTGGGTCCGAAGCCTGCTGCCAAGAAGGTGACGCTGGCTGCTGATGCCCTGTTCGACTTCAACATGGCTACCCTGCGCCCCGAAGGCATTGCCAAGCTGGACAAGGTCGTTGCCGACCTCAAGAACATCAAGCTGGAAGTCATCATCACCGTCGGCCATGCTGACCGCCTGGGCAAGGATGCCTACAACCAGCAACTGTCCGAGCGCCGTGCCGCTGCCGTCAAGTCCTATCTGGTCGGCAAGGGTGTCGAAGCCAATCGCGTCTATGCCGAAGGCAAGGGCGAAAAGCAGCCCGTCACTGCTGGCAAGTGCGGCAAGAGCGAGACCAAGACCAAGCAGCTGATCGAGTGCCTGCAACCGGATCGTCGCGTCGAGATCGAAGTCATCGGTACGCAGATGTAACTTCCAGCCCTACCTGCTTCACGGAAAGCCCTGCCCCGCAGGGCTTTTCCTTTTTCGGACCTGACAACATGAATACAGCTGCCAATTTCGATCCGCAAGAACTCGCAAAATTCGGCGAACTGGCTCATCGCTGGTGGGACCCGAAATCAGAATTCAAGCCCCTGCATGATATCAACCCGTTACGACTCGGCTGGATAGACCGCGCCGTCGGCCTGGCAGGCAAGCGTGTCCTCGATGTCGGCTGCGGCGGCGGACTCCTGACCGAGGGCATGGCTGCCTGCGGTGCCCAGGTCACAGGCATCGACCTCTCGGAAAAACCGCTGGGTGTGGCCAAGCTCCACCTGCTGGAAAGTGGGCACAGTGTCGATTACCGTCTGGTTGCGGCCGAAACCCTAGCTGCAGAAGCGTCTGCGAGCTTCGATGTGGTCACCTGCCTCGAAATGCTGGAGCATGTTCCCGATCCGTCCTCGACCGTCAAGGCTTGTTCGCGTCTCGTCAAACCCGGCGGTCAGGTGTTCTTCTCGACCATCAATCGCAATCCCAAGTCCTACCTGTTCGCCGTCATCGGTGCCGAGTATCTGCTCAACATGCTGCCCAAGGGTACCCACGATTACGCCAAATTCCTGCGGCCGGCCGAACTGGTGCGCTTCGCCCGTGAAGCGGAACTGGAAGCAGCCGAAATTATCGGCATGCGCTACAACCCTCTGACAAGGACCTACAGCCTTGGGCAGGACACCCGCGTGAATTATCTGGTTCGCTGCCTGAAACCGGCTTGATCAGTGCACTGCAGCCGCCTCACGGCGACGATGGCTGCGCCAGGCAGGTAGCCCCAACACCACTAGGGCGCCCGTCAGAAACAACAGCGGCCAAACGACCGGACGGTTCCAGCGGTCACGCAATTCCTGTCGGAGGGGGGCGTCCACCCGCTGGTACTTGAGAGTGTTGTTGCCGACCTTGGTCGGCTTGCGATTCAACAGCCAGGCATGGCGCAGGCTGTAATCCTTGGGATGAAATCCCCACACCCAGGGCGTATCGATCTGCAGGATGCTCAACATGCGGTCGATCAGCAACTGCCGCTGCGGACCATTTTCCATCGTCCGCATCCGCTCGAACAGGCGGTCATATTCCGGATTGGCATAGTTGGCGGCGTTTTCCCCATGATGCTTCACTTTCCCTTGCGGCCCATACAGCAGGAACAGGAAGTTTTCAGGGTCCGGGTAGTCAGCGTTCCAGCCAAAGTAGAACAGTTGCACCGCACCCTTGCGAACCTTATCCTGGAAACGGTTGTAATCGGTGCTGCGCACGACCAGTTGCATGTCGATCTTCTGGAACTGCTTGTTGAGCCAGTCGATACGGGTTTTCGCGCCGACGCCCGTCGCGGTGGTATCGAGATTGATCACCAGCGGTTCGCCGGTTTTGGCATTGCGCCCACCGGGCCAACCTGCCTCTGTCAGCAGGCGCTTCGCCACGGCGATGTCCTTGCGTTTCAGATTGCCATCGCCCCAGTCATAGATGACGGGATTGATCCCCTCGCGTCCGGCTCGATGACCAAAGATACCCGGTGGCAACGGCCCCTGGGCCGCGATCCCACGCCCGTTCTGGAATATCGAAATGAATTCCTCCTGATCGATGGCGATGGCGATGGCCTGACGCAGTTTTCGTGCGGACTCGCCGTTGCCGCCGATTAGGCTGTCGAGCATGTTGAAGCCCATGTAAAGACTAGAGGTAGACACCGAAGTAGATAAGCGGATGCCTTGCGCCGTCATTTCCGGCGTCAAGGACACATCACCGCCACCGCTAACCTGCACGGCCTGATCGAAGGAGTCGGAGGCAATGCCAGAAGCGTCGTAGTAGCCTTGCAGAAACTTGTTCCAATAGGGAATCTGTTCCTTCTCGCGCGTGAAAACTACCTTGTCGATGAAAGGCAGCGGCTTGCCACAGTCGTCGAGCAGGCCGGTCGCCGGGTCCCCGGGCTCACCGTCGCAGGGATAGATCTCACTGCGAAAA
Organism: Rhodocyclaceae bacterium; assembly: GCA_013426785.1. Classification (GTDB taxonomy): domain Bacteria; phylum Pseudomonadota; class Gammaproteobacteria; order Burkholderiales; family Rhodocyclaceae; genus Sulfuricystis. Next base: position 45,214 of record JACDZI010000009.1, read on the forward strand.
TTCGGGTTACGCTCAAGCGTCATCCGTGCATTCGGATTATTTTCGGTAAGCATGTAGGGCCCAGTGCCGACCGGGTACCAGTCCAGCGTCAGGTTTTTCTCCGCCATGCCCGGCTGACTGTGGAATCGGTCTGCCTCCCACGGCATCGGCGCAAAAAATGGCATGGTCAACCAGTAGAGGAACTGCGGATACTTACCTTTGATGCGAATGCGGTAACGATAACAGTCGAGCACCTCAACTCCGGTGAGTTCCGCTTCGCGCAAATCGAGCCAGTTGTCCTGCCGTCCTGGCGGAGCCGACTTTTTCAACGCGCCCGCCAACTCGTTGAGTCCGACGATGTATTCGGCCATCAGGCCGAGGATCGGCGAATGCAGGCGTGGGTGCGCCAGGCGCTTGATCGCATAGACGTAGTCCTCGGCTACCAGTTCGCGCGTACCGCGATTGGGAAAATCGGTCAGGGAAAAAAAATTGGCGATGTCGGCCGGCTGTTCAACGAAGGCCGGATGCGGTTGGTAGCGGATACCCGGTTTGATCTGGACGATGTAATCGGTAAAGGCAATCCGTGATGCATCGGCCGAAGCCAGCAAAGGGTTCCTGCTGGCATCCAGATACGCCGGTTGGGGTACGACAGTGGCGGTGGCGGGAATCAGTTCGTACGGGCGGCGCAGGTAGTGATATTGAAGCGGTGGTTCGTAAATCTGCGCCGTGAAGGTGATTTCATCCTCGCTGTAGGACTGCACCGGATCAAGGTGCTTGGGGCGATCGGTAAAGGCCGTGTAAAGGATGTTGCGCCCCCGATCCGCAGCCGGATAGGGATCGTTCCAGGCTGAGCCGCAGCCTGACAGGAACAGGATCAGCAGAAAGGGCAAAAGGCGCGGCATGGGCGAAGTGTAAAGGAATCGCGGCTATAATCCGCACCACTTATCGGTAGTAATTTTGGAGGAATCAACATGGGCTTTCTCGCCGGCAAACGCATCCTGATCACCGGCCTTTTGTCCAACCGGTCGATTGCCTATGGCATTGCCAAGGCATGCCACCGCGAAGGCGCACAACTCGCTTTCACCTACCAGAACGAACGTTTCCTTGAGCGCATCAACAAGTTCGCCGCCGAATTCGGCAACGAACTGGTCTTCCAGCTTGATGTCGGCAACGATGTCCAGATCGACGCCGTGTTCTCCGGGCTGGCGCAGCACTGGGAAGGTCTCGACGGCATCGTGCATTCGATCGCCTTCGCCCCCAACGAAGCCATCGAGGGTGATTTCCTCGATGGCATCAACCGCGATGCCTTCCGCATCGCCCACGAAATTTCCTCCTACAGTTTTCCCGCCCTGGCCAAGGCCGCCCGTCCTTTGCTGCTGAAGGGCAATAATCCCTCGCTGGTATGCCTGACCTACCTGGGTGCCGAGCGCACCATGCCCAACTACAACACGATGGGCTTGGCCAAAGCCAGCCTCGAAGCGGCCACCCGGTATCTCGCTTTCTGTCTCGGCCCGCAAGGCATGCGTGCCAACGCCATTTCAGCGGGACCGATCAAGACGCTGGCCGCTTCAGGCATCGGCAACTTCGGCAAGCTGCTGGCTTACAACGCCCATCATGCGCCCCTCCGCCGCAACGTCACGATCGAGGAAGTCGGCAATGCCACGGCTTTCCTCCTGTCGGACCTTGCCAGCGGCATCACCGGCGAAGTGCTCTATGTGGATGGCGGCACACACACCACCGCAATGGGCAACGCCGACCCGTTGCCCGCATAAAGGCTCCGCGTGCCGTCCTGCCAGCGCCGACTTTTTGCTACTTGCGTTCAAGCAGGGCGGTATTGATGGTCACTGGATAACGCTGGCGAAGGGTTGTCATCCAGGCTGATACCTCCTGCTGGGAGACGATTTGGCCGTATTGCTGGCGCAATACCTGTTCCAATCCTGCCACCTCGCCCGTTGCGGTTCCAGCATAGGGCTTGACCTGTTCGATCCGATACAGCACGTAGCCGACCGGGACGTTCAGTCCTGCATAGGCAGGCAAAGTATTAATAGCGGTGCCAAAGATCGCCTGCCGAGCTTGGGCAGGAATCTGGCTCGCCTGAATACGACTGATCGGACGACCCAGGCTCCAAACCAGATCGGTCATTTCGCCTTTTTGCAGTTGGGCGAGTTTGTCCTTGCCGCTCGCGGCTGCTTTGGCAACCGCAGCTTCGCGCACCAGAACTTTCTCGATCAGGCCGGACACGGTTTCGAGCGGTTCGGTGGCAGCAGCACGATGGTCAATGACGCGTGCCGCGACCAGCGTATTGCCGCCGACATCAATGGCTTCGGTGTTGCGCTTGTTCTTGATGGCATCTTCGGAGAAGAGCGCCTTCATCAACTTGGGATGATCAAACGGTGGCATGACCTTCCCGCTCTGGGCAAGCCAGTCGGACTCCTTGATACTCAGCCCATATTTTTCTGCAACCGGTTGCAGACTGTCGGACTGCTCATAGACGGTGTTGCCGAACCCCTCAACCGCTTCGGCATGCTGCTTGGTTGCTAGCTCGCGCTTCATTTCGGCAATGATTTCGGCGCGGACTTCCTCCAAAGGACGCGTACGCTCGGCACGTACCCCCGTAAGCTTGATCAGATGGAAGCCAAAGTCAGAACGCACCACACTTGAAATCTGGTTTTCCGTCAGACCGAATACCGCTTCCTCGAAGGGCTTGACCATCATGCCACGACTGAAGAATCCCAGATCGCCCCCCTTCTCCGCCGAACCCGGATCCTGCGAATACTGCTTGGCCAGCTTTGCAAAATCGGCACCGGACCCCTTAATCTGGACCAGGATCTGCTCCGCCTTCTCTTTGGCAACCTTGACCTCGGCTTCAGTTGCCTGCGCATCGACACGGATCAGTACATGACTGGCGCGACGCTGTTCCGGTTGCTTGTACTTGGCTTCGTTCGACTGATAAAACACTTTCACCGCAGCATCGTCGATTATGGCATCGCTGGCAAACTTGTCCTGATTCAGCGTCACATAGGCTACCCGGACCTGCTCGGGTTTCACGAATTTTGCGCGGTTCTCCTCGTAGTAACGCTTCACTGCCGCCGCATCAGGCTTGCTGTCAGTCGCAAACTGCTCTGCACGCAATACTGCCTCACTGACCACCAGTTCTTCGAACTGGGCTGACAGCCAGCGCTCTGTCGGCAATTTCCCGGTCACGGTGGCATTGCCAGCCGCCATCATGGCCTGTTGGATCAGCATGTCCTGCTTGACGCGGGACTCGAACATTTCGATGCTCATACCTTGCGCCGCTACCAGGCTCTGGTAGCGTTCGCGCGAGAATTTGCCGTTTTCCAGCAGGCTGGGCACGGAAGTAATGAAACTGGCCAGGCTCTCGTCGCTCACTCGCAATTTGGCCTCATGGGCATAAACCGCCAGCAGACGCTGGTTGATCATATCCTGCAAGACCTGCTGCCGCAGTGCGTCACTATCCAGCAACTGATGATCAGCGCGCGCACCCAATTGCGTACGCAGGCGTTCCTGCTGTTCGCGCAAGGATTGTTGAAATTCCTGTAGTTCAATCGACGAACCACCCACTTTCGCGACACCGCCCGCGCCACCCGTTCGCACATAGGAATCCACACCCCACAGTGCGAAGGGCAGTACCAGCAAGGCCAGCACAATTTGGATGAATTTCTTGTTGTTGCGAACGAGATCGAACATGGCGGGCCTTCAATGAAAAATGCGAACTCCAGTTCGCCTTTTTCGGTTTATCTGAACAACGCTAAATGGTACGAGATGACGGGCTCGAACCGCCGACATCCTCCTTGTAAGGGAGAAATTGACCTCCTAGCGAATCCTTGCGCCATCAGGGTTTTCGTATAAAATAAACCGCGACGGGGACAAAACGGGGACATTGAGGGGTCAAAAATGGCGACGATTGAACTGCGAAACTCGGGGCGTTGGCAGGCGAAAATTCGCCGGCGTGGCGTGATTATAAGCGAGACTTTCGGTACAAAATCCGATGCTGATGCCTGGGCACGAAAAACCGAAAGCGAGATCGAGCGCGGCCTTTGGCGTGACTCGACCGAAGCGGAATCGACCACCTTGCGTGAGGCCCTGGATCGCTACCAGAGGGAAAAGACCACGACGAAAAAGAGCGCCGAGAAAGAAAAGTATTTTGTCTCGCAGCTTGCCGAGGAATCGATTGCGAGGAAGTCGCTCGCCAGCATCCGCGGTGCTGACATCGCCGCGCTTCGCGACGACTGGCTAAAAGCCGTTTCGCCGTCCACTGTCGTGCGCCGCCTGGTGGTGCTGTCGCATGTTTTCACCGTCGCCGCAAAGGAATGGGGCATGGAGTCGCTACAGAATCCAGTCTCGAAGATCCAGCGGCCCAAAGTCGACGATGCCCGCGAGCGGCGGGTATCGGACGTGGAAATCGAAGCGATCTGCGCTGCCTCGCGATCTGAGCATCTGCCAGCGCTGGTCCGGCTTGCGGTGTCGACGGCAATGCGGCGCGGAGAGATCGTCGGGCTACGCTTGGAAAATGTCGATCTTGGCCGGCGCGTCGCTCATCTTGCCGACACAAAAAACGGCGCTGCGCGGGACGTTCCCCTCTCCGTCGCCGCCGTTGCGGTGCTGACGGGCCTGCAGGGAGCGGGCAAGATCAAGCGCAAGGCCGGTCCAGTATTTTGGTTGCCGGGTGATGACGGCCCCCGGCAGATGACGGAAAACGCGGTTACGCTGGCGTTTCAGCGAGCTGTGGATCGAGCGCGGAAAGCGTACGAAAAAGAGTGCAAGAAAGCGGAGACCGAACCCGATCCTGCACACTTAGTCGATCTTCGGTATCACGATCTTCGGCATGAGGCGACTTCCCGACTGGCGGAAAAGCTGCAGATGCACGAGTTGATGAAGGTCATCGGGCATAAGTCGCCGAGGATGCTTGCGCGGTACTACCATCCCAGGGCGGAGGATCTGGCACGGAAGCTGGGCTAGAATTTGCTATGGATTTCGAGATCGTTGGCAGTATTGCCGGGGTAGAAACCATTGCCCAGGGCAATGGAATCCGCGATCTGCCGCGATTGAGAAAAGTTTACGGGCCGGGGAATTGGCGCAAGAAAAAAGGGACGGCGACCGTCCGCTTTAGCGGTGGCGCGACGGCCGTTGTTGAGTTACATTGGTGTGAAGCGCACGGCATCGGCCGGCGCGAGGAAAAGATAAAGACCATTATTCGGGTGCTGCCATGAGCAAATTCGTCATCTGTCTCGACAATCACGATTACCCCGCCTCCCTGGAGCGTGGCAAGCTCTATCCGGTCATCAATGATGCCGCAGGGAAGAAGCTCGGCATGGTCCGCGTGGTGGATGAGAGCGGGGAGGGGTATCTTTATCCCGCTGCCCGGTTTGCCGCCATCGCCGTTCCCGAGGCAATAGCGGAACGCCTGGCCGCTTGATCAATCGCACCTGTCCAAGCTGGACAGGTGTTGGGCTCACTGATACCAGGCCTCTGGGTCGAATTTGCCCTTCTTCTCGGTCGACTGCCATTGCTCCAGATATTTTGACCAGCATGGGCTTTTTCTAATTACGCCTCGACCATCCGGCTTGATGTAATCGAGTTCATATTCCTGACGATCGTTTTTCGACAGGTGCATCCAGCGCATCGGTGCAAAAGAATCATAAACCGACCCCTCCCTTGAATAGTGGAGATTGCGGTACGGAAAACTGATTTCTACCGTTTCGCAGCGCTTGTCCAAGCCGACCACGAGGGCATATTTGATTTCTTCCGGGTCGGCCCGCTTCGAAAAGGTAGCGATCAGTGACCCAATTGCGAGCGCAGCACCAGCTGCTGCTCCGACCCCAGCCCCCCCGCCTGGCGACCAATATCCTGTGCCATGGCTATGTCACCACCACTGGCGATAGTGCTCTTTTGCTCGGATTTCGCCAGGTAGCGAACGATGTAGATATCAACTGGATCTGCGGCATGCGCAACCGCGCAAACGACTGACAAGAACGCCATCCCCGCCAAATGTCTTTGTTTCATTATGACCCCACGCTTACCCTATCTGTCCAATTAGATAGTTGCCAAGTTCTCAGCCTGTCGATCAGTGATAAGCGCTACCGACATGGATGCCAATTGGCAGCATCGTCCCATATGGGCTTGCCCGGCTCCATGACCACGTCACCATCTATCTTGTCGACCGAGCGCAGGGCATATTGCTCGTCCAAGAAACTGATCCCCGAAACTAAGAGACGGATCTTGTTACCCGAAACCTGCTCGGTGAATCCGGTCACCATAAAGTTGCGCTCTACTGGCCTGCCGTAGACGGGATTTCCAAGCGCATAAGTCGTGGCATATTTCTGGCTACCCTTCACAGTTTTGCAGATCTTCTGACCGATGGTCTTAACGATCGGAAGATCGCGTGCAATCTGTTCCTCCTTGCGGCGCTGCTCCTCAGCTTTGGTCTTTCTCTCAACTTCTGCTGATTTGCGTGCCTGCTCAATTCTCCTCTGTGTGTCGATCTTTTCCTGTTCCTTGTTGCGCTTGTAGTATCTGCCTTCTTTTTCGGCGAACTCATCCAGAAGGCTGACCGTTACCGATGGATTAATGGGTTCAAAACTATCAGCTGTGATAAACCATTCATACACCGTGTTCCCCAAGGAATAGAACGATCTAGATTCAATCTTGGCGTAAACAACGAAGATTAGATTGCCCGAGCTGGAGCGGCACTCTACTCCCCTGGGATATTTGCGGGAAGGTTGGTAAGAGAAGGCACCCTGTTTGGCATCGCAGTATGGCTTGTAAGCGTTAAAGAACCGGCCTTCCAACAGATCCCTACTGTAGCAACCTCGACAATACTGAAACTCGTGATGCCAATGACGAAAGTTCTCGGATGCCTCCATACCTGACGGGCCAGGCTTGATATCCTCGGAGAGTTTTGTGGTGACCTCACCAACGGTTAAGTTGGCAAGGTCAGGTATATCCCTGACCTGAGTACCAAGACATCCTGATAGACCAGCTGCTACGCATGACACCAATACCAGACAGCTTTTTTTCATTCCACCCTCCAATCAAAAGTAATCCCGTCCTCGCTTGCGGTCTGGCACCAGATGCCGCAGCTGGGATGGGGCATTTCGTCCCAAGCCGCCAGTTCGGCCGGCGTCATAGGCCGAATCGCCCATCCGCCCAGTCGAACGAGTTGGGTGATATCGAGGCCGAGGGCGATGACGGCTATCCAGTCGTTCCGAGTCATCACCGGCGCTCGGCTCCCGATCTTTCGTTTCCCTGGCAATCACCGTGTTTCCTGTTCTCCGCCTTTCAGGTTCCACCCCTCCGGCGCCGACGATTGACTAGTGGCAGTGCTCATCCACATGGCAAATCATACATAGGGATAATTCAGGTTTCAAGACTATTGTTGTTATTATTCATTCTGTTATCCCGTAACTGCGTTACGGGATGCATAGCTCAAAGGATGCCTTGAGGGTGTCCATAATGGACAGGTGTCCAAGCTGGACAGGGGGTGTCCAAGCTGGACAGGGCAACACCCTCGCGACCTGCTGCGGGGACAAAACGGGGACGCGCATACAGGGATATAAGGGGATCATCGGGGACAAAACGGGGACACTGAAAACCAAAAAAACCCCATCTGGGGCTTTCTAGGTTAGTAACCGCTATCGATTAAACCCTTGCTGTTACTGTGTTTTTGGTACGAGATGACGGGCTCGAACCGCCGACATCCTCCTTGTAAGGGAGGCGCTCTACCAACTGAGCTAATCTCGCATTTCCTGCAAGGCTGCGCATTCTATCAAAGCATGTGCGTTTCAGTGCTTGATCACACCGGATACAGCTGCGGTTTCTGGGGCTGGAATCGCGGGCTGTGCTTCGGTCACGACCGGATCTGGTAGTGGTTCCGGCATACGCTCCAATGCAAGTTCCAGTACCTTGTCGACCCACTTCACCGGCAGGATCTCGATACGGTTCTTGATCGTGTCGGGAATTTCGGCCAGATCCTTGACGTTCTCCTCGGGAATTAGCGCCAAGCGAATACCACCGCGAACCGCCGCCAGCAGTTTCTCCTTAAGCCCCCCGATTGGCAGCACTTCACCTCGCAGGGTGATCTCGCCGGTCATGGCAACATCCGCACGCACCGGAATACCCGTAAGTACCGACACCATTGCGGTGCACATGGCGATACCGGCCGATGGTCCATCCTTTGGAGTGGCTCCTTCCGGCAGGTGGATGTGCAGATCGTTTTTCTGGTAGAAGTCATCGGCAATGCCCAACTGCTTTGCCCGCCGGCGTACCACCGTCAGGGCCGCCTGGATGGATTCCTGCATCACCTCACCGAGCTTGCCGGTCGTTACGGTCTTCCCCTTGCCGGGTACGGCCACCGCTTCGACAGTCAGCAGTTCACCCCCGACTTCCGTCCAGGCGAGGCCAGTCACCTGACCAATCTGGTTGTCCTTCTCGGCCATGCCGAAGGTGTAACGACGTACCCCCAGATACTTGTCGATGTTTCTGGCATTCACGATGATCTTGTTCTTGCGCTGGCGCATCACCAGTGACTTGACCACCTTGCGGCAGATCTTGGATATCTCGCGCTCCAGCGCACGCACGCCGGCTTCACGCGTGAAGTAACGCACGACGTCGCGAACCGCATCTTCGGTAACGGTCAGCTCCTCGCGTTTTACGCCGTTGTTTTTGAGCTGCTTGGGCAACAAATAGCGCTGGGCAATATTGATCTTCTCGTCTTCGGTATAGCCGGCGAGGCGGATCACTTCCAGACGGTCGAGCAGTGCAGCCGGGATGTTGAGCGAGTTTGCCGTCGCAACAAACATCACGTCGGAGAGATCGAAATCGACCTCAATGTAGTGATCCTGAAAAGTATGGTTCTGTTCCGGATCGAGCACCTCGAGCAAGGCCGAAGAAGGATCGCCGCGAAAATCCATGCCGATCTTATCGACTTCATCGAGCAGGAACAGCGGATTTTTGACACCCGCCTTGGTCATGTTCTGCAAAATCTTACCCGGCATGGAGCCGATGTAGGTACGCCGATGGCCGCGGATCTCGGCCTCGTCGCGCATCCCGCCCAGCGCCATACGCACGAACTTGCGGTTGGTGGCGCGCGCAATCGATTGTCCCAATGAGGTCTTGCCGACGCCCGGGGGGCCGACCAGGCACAGGATAGGCGCCTTGACCTTGTCGACACGCTGCTGCACGGCAAGGTATTCGACGATGCGCTCCTTGACCCGCTCCAGGCCGTAATGATCCTTGTCGAGGATCTTCTCGGCAGCCGAAAGATCCTTGGAGATACGTGATTTCTTCTTCCATGGCAGACCAATCAGCGCATCGATATAGTTGCGCACGACTGTCGCTTCTGCCGACATTGGCGACATCAGTTTGAGCTTCTTCATCTCGGCGTTGGCTTTGGTCAGCGCCTCCTTGCTCAAGCCGGCAGTCTTGATCTTCTTTTCCATTTCCTCGATGTCGGCACCCTCTTCACCTTCACCCAGTTCCTTCTGGATCGCCTTCACTTGCTCATTGAGGTAATACTCACGCTGGCTCTTTTCCATTTGGCGTTTGACGCGACCACGGATGCGCTTTTCCACCTGCAGGATGTCGAGTTCCGTTTCGAGTTGTCCAAGCAGTTTGTCGAGGCGGTCATCAACATTGAACATCTCGAGGATTTCCTGCTTCAGTTCCAGCTTCATTGGCAGGTGGGCGGCGATGGTATCTGCAAGGCGACCTGCTTCCTCGATGCCAGCCAGCGATGTCAGAATCTCCGGTGGAATCTTCTTGTTCAATTTCACGTACTGGTCGAACTGGGCCAGGATGGTGCGACGCATGGCTTCGATTTCGTGGCTGCCACGTTCATTGAGCGGTATTGGCGCAACTTCAGCGACGAACAACGACTTACGATCTTCGACGCGATCGATGCGCGCACGCTGGGTACCCTCGACCAGCACCTTGACGGTACCGTCCGGCAATTTGAGCATCTGGAGGATGTTGGAGATGCAGCCGATGTCATAAAGATCGCTGGTTTCCGGCTCATCCTTGGCCGCAGATTTCTGCGCCACCAGCAGGATGCTCTTGCCGGCTTCCATCGCGGTTTCGAGCGCCTTGATGGATTTCGGCCTGCCAACGAAAAGCGGGATCACCATGTGGGGGAACACGACCACATCGCGCAATGGCAGCAGCGGCATCTTGTTGCTTTCAGGGGCTAGTTCGAGTTCTTCAGCCATCAAGGGCATCCTCTTTCATTGAGTCACGCGAAACCACATGGGGACGCGGACAAGGGATTCAAGCAATAACGCCTGAAAGATCAGTTGGAACCCGAAACCTTCGGCTGGTCGGCGTAGATCAGGATGGGCTTGTTGCCCGATTCAATCATGCTTTCGTCGATGACCACTTTGGTCACGTTGATCATGCCAGGCAATTCGTACATGGTATCGAGCAGCACGTTCTCCATGATCGAACGCAAACCGCGGGCGCCAGTCTTGCGCTTGACAGCCTTCCGGGCAATCGCCTGCAAGGCTGAGGGACGCACCTCCAGATCGACACCTTCCATGGCGAAGAGCTTGTGATATTGCTTGATCAGCGCATTCTTCGGCTCGACCAAAATCTTGACGAGAGCTTCCTCGTCTAGTTCGGTGAGATTCGCCACCACTGGCAGGCGCCCGATCAGTTCCGGAATCAGTCCGTACTTGACGAGATCGTCGGGTTCAACCTGAGCCAGCGTCTCGCTAACGCTCGTGTTGGTCTTGCTCTTGACCGCGGCACCGAAGCCGATCCCCGATTTTTCCGAACGTTCCTGAATGATCTTGTCGAGACCATCGAAGGCACCACCACAGATAAACAGAATATGCGCGGTATCGACCTGGATGAAGTCCTGATTGGGATGCTTGCGACCACCCTGCGGCGGTACTGATGCGGTAGTGCCCTCGACCAGTTTGAGCAAGGCCTGCTGTACGCCCTCGCCGGACACGTCGCGGGTGATCGAGCGGTTCTCGCTGCGGCGGGAAATCTTGTCGATCTCGTCGATGTAGACAATGCCCTGCTGGGCTTTTTCCGGCTCGTAGTCGCACTTCTGCAGCAGCTTGGCGATGATGTTCTCGACATCCTCGCCGACATAGCCGGCCTCGGTCAGCGTGGTCGCATCTGCGATGACAAAGGGGACGTTCAACAGTCGCGCCAGGGTCTGGGCCAGCAGCGTCTTGCCGGAACCGGTGGGCCCCACCAGCAGGATGTTGCTTTTCGACAGTTCAACCTCGTCCTTGCACTTGTTTTCCGTGCGCAACCGCTTGTAGTGGTTGTAGACGGCAACCGAAAGAATCTTTTTCGCCTGCGACTGGCCAATCACATACTGGTCGAGCACGTTGCGAATTTCGGTCGGAACCGGCAGGTCGCTCAGGGCCTTTTCCGCCGAGTCGGGACTGGTGTCATCACGGATGATGTCGATACACAGATCGATGCACTCGTCGCAGATGAATACCGATGGTCCGGCAATCAGCTTCTTGACTTCATGCTGGCTCTTGCCGCAAAACGAGCAGTAAAGCAGCTTTTCCGGTCCGCCCTTCTTCTCTGCCATCGCGTTATCTCCTTGGTTCGTTGCCCGGATCAGGCAGCGTCTATTCGGCTCGTCAGGACCTTGTCGACCAGACCATACTCCACGGCAGCCTCGGCGGACAGGAAGTTGTCACGGTCGGTATCGCGCTCGATCCGCTCCATTGACTGGCCGGTATGCTTGCCGAACATCTCATTCAAGCGTTGCTTGAGGTACAGGATTTCCTTGGCATGAATCTCGATGTCGGACGCCTGGCCCTGAAAACCACCCAGCGGCTGATGGATCATGACCCGTGAGTTCGGCAGGCAATAGCGCTTGCCCTTGGTGCCCGCCGCCAGAAGGAATGCACCCATCGAGGCAGCCTGGCCGATGCACAAGGTCGACACGTCAGGCTTGACGAATTGCATGGTGTCGTAGATTGCCAGACCTGCCGTCACTGCACCGCCGGGCGAATTGATGTACAGGTAGATGTCCTTGTCGGGATTTTCCGATTCAAGGAACAGCAACTGCGCCACCACGAGGTTTGCCGTGACGTCACTCACCGGTCCGACCAGAAAGATCACGCGCTCCTTCAGCAGGCGCGAGTAAATATCGTAAGCCCGCTCACCTCGGCCACTGGTCTCGATGACCATCGGCACCAGACCGAGTGCCTGGGTGTCGAGCGCAGAGTGCATCGGCTGGTTTGGCATCATCATCCCGCATTCCCCATCAGTTCGTCGAAGGCGATGGCCTTGTCGGTCACCTGTGCATTGGCCAGCACCCAATCGACTACGTTATTTTCCATGGCCAGCGCCTCCGCTTCGGCCAAACGATCCGGCTGGCTGTAGTACCAGCGCACTACTTCCCTCGGATCCTCGAAGGTGGCAGCGAAATCATCGACCACGGCACGCACCTGCTCCGGCTTGACGTGCAAGTCCTTGACTTTGACCAACTCGGCGACGATCAGCCCCAGCTTGACGCGACGGACCGCCTGCTCGGTAAACCAGCTCGCCTCGACCGGCATATTCTTCATCTGCGGATTGCGTTGTTGCAGCTCGCGTAACGCATTTTCGGCCATCTGCTGGGCTTCCGCCTGCGCCATCGCTTGCGGCACGTCGATCGGATTTGCTTCGATCAGGATGTTCATGGCTTGATCCTTGACGCGCGCGCGCAAACGCTTGGCCACTTCGCGTTCAAGATTGGCGCGCACTTCGCTGCGCGTCTTGTCGATATCGCCATCTGCAATACCCAAGGCACGGGCGAAATCGGCATCGACGGCCGGCAACTGCGGCTGCTCGACCGACTTGACGTTGATGGTGAATTGCACCAGATTGCCCGCCAGATCCTTGGCGTGATAGTCATCGGGGAAGGTGATGTCGAAGCTCTTCTCCTGGCCTGCTGTCACGCCTTCCAGCGCCGCTTCGAAATCGGGCAGCATCATGCCGCCGCCGACGAACACCGGGTAGTCGGTCGCCTTGCCGCCATCGAATTCCTCACCGTTCATGCGACCGGTGAAATCGATCATCAAGCGATCGCCCTTTTCGGCCGGCCGGTCGACTGCCACATAGGTGGTACGCTGCTTGCGGAGTACCTCGATGGTCTTCTCGACTTCTTCGTCACCGACGGTAAAAACGGTCTTCTCGAGCGCACGGCCGGCAATGTCGGCCACGATGAATTCGGGAAACACCTCGAAAATGGCGGTAAACTCCATCTGTCCTTCGTTTTCCGCTTTTTTCGGTTCGATGCGCGGCTGGCCCGCCACATGCAGATTCTGGGCACGCACGGCCTGACTGAAGACCTTTTCGACGGCCGCACCCATCGCCTCGGAACGCGCCTGCCCGCCATACATTTGGGCCACCATCTTCATCGGCACCTTGCCCGGACGGAAACCCGCCATCTTCGTGGTCTTCGCAATCTTCTTGAGCTGCGCGTCCACCTCGCGATCGATGTCGGTCAGCGTCACGGCCATGTCGATGCGGCGCTCCAGCGGGTTGGGTGCGGCGGGAGCGGCGGCGGTCGCTGCTGCGGTGTCCTGGGTCGTTTCCATGAAAAATCCTTGAAATGAAGCTGGGTTAGTGTTGTTGACAAGTGGTGCGAAGGGCGGGACTCGAACCCGCACAGGTTACCCCGCTGGAACCTAAATCCAGTGCGTCTACCAATTCCGCCACCCTCGCAAGACTGGTTATTTTACCGCTGAATTATCCGAACTTGATCCTATACTGGCGGTCAATGGCAGTCGAACACTACGAGAATTTCCCTGTTGCTTCGCTCTTGCTGCCGGCCCCACTGCGCCCGGCCGTCACCGCCATCTACGCGTTCGCGCGTAGTGCGGATGATTTTGCCGATGAAGGTCATCTGGCTGCGGACGAGCGGCTGCGCCTGCTGGCCGGCTATCAGGCCGAACTCGACCGCATCGAACGCCGGCAATCCACCGATCACCCGATCTTCCTGCGCCTGCGGCCACACGTTGAACACTACGGACTGCCGCTGCAACTGTTCCGCGACCTACTCGACGCCTTCGCGCAGGATGTCGCCAAGGAACGCTACACCAGCTATGACGAGTTAATCGATTACTGCCGCCACTCCGCCAATCCGGTCGGCCGGTTGCTGCTCCACCTGTTCCATGCCGCCACGCCGGAAAACCTCAAGCGTTCGGACGCCATCTGTTCGGCGCTGCAGCTGATCAACCACTGGCAGGACATAGGCATTGACATCCAGAAAGGCCAGCACGGGCGCATCTACCTGCCGCTGGACGAGATGGCCCGCTTCCATGTCAATCAAGAAGATCTTCAGGGCCGTGTTGCAAGCGCCGAGTTTTGCGGCCTGATGAAATTCCAGGTCGACCGCGCCCGCGCGCTGATGCAATCCGGCGCTTCGCTCGGGCGCGACTTGCCCGGCCGCATCGGACTGGAAATACGCACCATCGTCGCCGGCGGCCTGCGCATCCTCGACAAGATCGAGGCGGTCGGCTACGACGTGTTCCGGCGGCGGCCGGTGCTGGAAAACCTCGATTGGCCGCGCATTCTCGTCAAGGCGCTATGAGTCCCGACGACTATTGCGCCGACAAGGTCCGTGCCAGCGGTTCCAGCTTCGCTGCCAGCTTCCGTTTCCTTGACCCACGCCGCCGGCAGGCGATGAATGCCCTCTATGCCTTCTGTCGCGAAGTCGATGACGTGGTCGATGAATGCCACGAAGCAGTTGTCGCCCGCGCCAAGCTGGACAGGTGGCGCAGCGAACTGGCGGCGCTGGAGGACGGCCACCCCTCGCACCCGGTGACGCAAGCGCTTGCTGAATCGCGTCGGTACTACAGCCTGCCGTACGAGCAACTCGGCGAGATCATCGACGGCATGCAGATGGACCTGGAGCAGGACCGCTACGCCGATTTTGCACAGTTGCAGCTCTACTGCCATTGCGCCGCCGGCGTGGTCGGCCTGCTGTCGGCCGAGATCTTCGGCTACAGCGACCGCCATACGCTCAAATATGCCCATACCCTCGGGCTGGCCTTCCAGCTCACCAACATCATTCGCGACGTCGGCGAGGACGCCCACCGTGGCCGCATCTACCTGCCGCAGGACGAACTGGCACGTTTCGCGGTCAGTGAGTCCGACCTGCTGGCCTGTCGCGACACGCCGGCCTTCCAGGCGCTGTTCCGCTTCCAGGCCGACCGGGCACGCGAGCACTACGCGCGCGCCTTCGCCCAGTTGCCGGCCGCCGACCGCAAGGCCCAGCGCGCCGGGCTGATGATGGCCGCCGTCTATCGCGAACTGCTCGACAAGATCGCGCTGGACGGCTACCGCGTGCTTGAGCGGCGCATCACCATCCCGCCGGCCCGCAAGCTGTGGCTGGCGTTCAAGACCTGGCTCAGCGTCTAGCCATGAAGGTCGGGATCATTGGCGCTGGCTACGCCGGTCTGGCCTGCGCCGTGGAACTGGCCGAAGCGGGGATAGCGGTCGATGTCTTCGAGGCCTCGCGCACGCTCGGCGGCCGGGCCCGTGCCGTCGAGATCGACGGCCAGACGCTCGACAATGGTGCCCACATCCTGATCGGCGCCTACAGTGAAACATTGCGGCTGATGGAAAAAGTCGGCGCTGGCGAGACGGTCTTGCAGCGCCATCCGCTGCGGCTCGATTTTCCCGGCCGGATCAGCATCAAGGCGCCACGCCTGCCGGCGCCGCTGCACCTCGCGTGGGCGCTGCTGTCCGCCGAAGGCCTGTCGTGGCAGGAAAAAGTGGCCGCCATCCGCTTCATGCGTGCGCTGAAGAAAGCGCGGTTCCGCCTGCCGCGCGACATCACCGCCAGACAGCTGATCGCCAACCAGCCCCCGATACTGCGCCACTTCCTGTGGGAACCCTTGTGCCTCGCCGCCCTCAACACGCCGGTGGACATCGCTTCGGCGCAAGTATTCCTCAACGTGCTGCGCGACACGCTGGCGGCCGACCGCGCCGCGTCCGACTTGCTGCTGCCGGCCACCGATTTTTCCGCAATGTTTCCGGAGCCTGCTGCCCATCACATCGAGGTTCGCGGTGGACGGGTGTTCCGCTCCACTCGGATTACCGGAATTCAAAAACTCGTCGCTGGCTGGACGGCAGATGGCCTCGGTCCCTACGACCACCTCGTGCTCGCCACCGCGCCCTACCACCTGCCGGCACTGCTGGCACCGATCCCGGAGCTCGCCGGCGTGCTGCGGCAGGTCGAAGGCTTCGCCTGGCAGCCGATCGTGACGGTCTATCTCCACTACCCGCCCGCGACGCGCCTGCCCTTTCCGATGACCGGGGTGGAGGGCGGCCATGCCCAGTGGCTGTTCGACCGCTGTGCGCTGTGCGGCCAGGCCGGCTGGATCGTCGCCGTCATCAGCGGTTCCGGCCCGCACCAGCAACTTTCGCAGGACGCATTGGCGGACGCTGTCCATGGCCAAGTCGCTAGGCTGTTGCCGGGCCTGCTTGCCCCGCTGCAAACGCGGGTGATCGAGGAAAAGCGCGCCACCTTCGCCTGCACACCGTATCTGGACCGACCGACTACGGCGACTTCCTGCGCGAACCTCTGGCTGGCCGGCGATTACGTCGCCAGCGACTACCCGGCGACCATCGAAGGTGCGATCCGCAGCGGCGTCGCCGCCTCGAAGGCCATTCTCAGCTGACCAGCCGTCCGCCGAAGAGGCGGATCAACCGTTGGCAGCGTTGCGCCAGCGATTCGTCGTGGGTGACGAGGATCAGCGTGGTGCCCTGCTCGGCGTTCATCTCGAACATCAGTTCGATTACCTGCCGGCCGGTCGCGACATCGAGGTTGCCGGTGGGTTCGTCCGCCAGCAGCAGCTTCGGACGTACCGCGAAGGCACGCGCCAGTGCGACGCGCTGCTGCTCGCCGCCCGAAAGGTGCTTCGGATAATGCTCCAGCCGGTCGGCCAGGCCGACGCGCGCCAGCATTGCCTCGGCCGCAGGACGCGCCCCCGACAGGCCCAACAGTTCCAGCGGCAGCATGACGTTTTCCAGCGCGGTCAGGGCCGGCAGCAGATGGAAGGACTGAAACACGAAGCCCAGCTCGCGCCCGCGCAAGCTGGCACGGCCATCCTCGTCAAGCGTCGTCAGATCGTGTCCGGCCAGCCAGACCTTGCCACGTGTCGGAAAATCGAGGCCGGCCAGCAGGCCGAGCAGGGTGGACTTGCCCGAACCCGAGGCGCCGACGATGGCCGCTGATTCGCCGGCACGCACCGCGAAGTCGATATCATGCAGAATCGTGAGCGTGCGTTCGCCGCTCGGCACGTCCTTGCCCAGGTTTTCCGCCCGTAACACGCTATCCGTCATGACCAAGATTCTGTCCCTGTTGCTGTTCCTGCTGTTCTCCGGCATCGCTGCCGCACAAAACATCCTCGTCTTCGGCGATAGCCTCTCCGCCGGTTACGGCATCGCCGTCGTGCAAAGCTGGCCGGCCCTGTTGCAGGCCCGCCTGCGGCAGGAAAAGTTCCCGCACACGGTCGTCAATGCCAGCATCAGCGGCGAAACCACTGCCGGTGGCAAGAGCCGCCTGCCGGCCGCCCTGCAACAGCACAAACCGGCGCTGGTGATTCTCGCGCTCGGCGCCAACGACGGCCTACGCGGCTTGCCGGTGACAGCGGCCAGGGACAACCTGACCGCGATGACCCGCGCCGCCAAGATGGCCGGTGCGCAGGTGCTGATCGCCGGCATGCAACTGCCGCCCAACTACGGGCCGGACTATACGCGGCAGTTCGCCGCGCTGTTCGCGGAGGTCGCCCGCAAGGAAAAAACCGCCCTGCTGCCCTTCCTGCTCGAACCGGTCGCTCAGGACGACAGTGCCTTCCAGCCCGACCGCCTGCACCCGACCGCCGCCGCCCAGCCAAAAATCCTCGACCACGTCTGGCCGGCCCTGAAACCGCTCCTTAAATCACGCTGATCTGCGCCAGACCGTCAGCGAGGTGTCCGACTACCGCCGCCCGCTCGAAGCCATCGGCGCGGAAAGCCGCCAGCACCTCATCGACACTGTCTGGGGCGCAGGCCACCAGCAGCCCGCCGCTGGTTTGCGGGTCGGTCAGCATCTTCTGCTGCCACTCCAGAAAAGTCTGCGCCAGCAGGACGGCATCGCCGTAGCTGTCCCAGTTGCGGCTCGACGCTCCAGTAGCGATGCCGGCACGCAGGTGCGTCACCGCCTCGTCGATCAGCGGCAAGCGCGCGAATTCAACCTCGGCCGTGAGTTGCGCACCGCGACAGATTTCCAGCAAGTGGCCGGCAAAACCGAAGCCCGTGACATCGGTCACGGCGTGGACACCCGGCATCTGCGCCAACTGGATGCCGGTCGTGTTGAGTTGCGTCGTCCAGCGCACCATCTCGGCATAGCCCTGCGGCGTCAGCACGTCTTTCTTCAACGCCGCCGAGAGAATGCCGATGCCGAGCGGCTTGCCGAGGATCAGCACGTCGCCCGCCCGGGCGCCGCGGTTGGTCTTGACCTGATCGGGATGGACGATGCCGATGCCGACCAGCCCATAGATCGGTTCCGGCGCGTCGATGGTATGCCCGCCGGCAATCGGGATACCCGCCGCCGCGCAGATTTCCGCCCCGCCGGCCAGGATGGCGTGGATCACCTCCTCCGGCAGTTTGGCGATCGGCATGCCGACCACGGCCAGCGCGAAGATCGGCCGGCCGCCCATTGCATACACATCCGACAGCGCGTTGGCCGCGGCGATGCGGCCGAAGTCGCGCGGATCGTCCACGATCGGCATGAAGAAATCGGTGGTCGCGACGATCGCTTGCGTGTCATTCAGGCGATAGACGGCCGCGTCGTCGGCCGTCTCGATACCTACCATGAGATCGGGCGGCAACGTCTTGAGGGGGGATTCAGCGATAATGCGCGACAACACGGTCGACGCAATCTTGCAGCCTCACCCGCCGCCGTGGCTGTATTGGGTCAGTTTGATATGTTCCATGGGGGATCGAGTGTCGAAACGCCTGCCAAAAGGCCTTGCGAAGGTAACACAGCTTGCCGAGTTCGATGCCATCCTCGACGCCCGCTCACCGGCAGAATTCGCCGATGACCACCTGCCCGGCGCGATCAGTTGCCCGGTGCTGAACGACGTAGAGCGCGCTCGCGTCGGCACCCTCTACAAGCAGGTCTCGCCCTTCGAGGCCAGGAAAATCGGCGGGGCACAGGTGGCGAAGAACATCGCCCATCACATCGAGACCCGATTTCTGGACCACCCGAAAGACTGGCGACCGCTGGTCTATTGCTGGCGCGGTGGCCAGCGCTCGGGCGCCTTCGTGCATATCCTGCGCCAGATCGGCTGGGACGCCCAGCGGCTCGACGGCGGCTACAAGTCCTGGCGGCGCCATGTGCTCGACGCGCTGGCCGAACTGCCGGGTCGTTTCAGCTATCGGGTGATTTCGGGCCCGACGGGCAGCGCCAAGAGTCGCATCCTCGAAGCGCTGGCCGCGCAGGGCGCGCAGGTGCTGCACCTCGAACGGCTGGCGGCGCACAAGGGCTCGGTGCTCGGGCACCTGCCGGACGAACCGCAACCCGGCCAGAAGCAGTTCGAGTCGCAGCTGTTCCTGGCCTTGTCTTCGTTCGATGCGGCGCGCCCGGTGTTCGTCGAGGCCGAAAGCCGCCGCATCGGCGTACTGCAGGTGCCGGATGCGCTCATCGTTGCCATGCGTGCCGCGCCCTGTCTGCGCATCGATGCCAGCCGTGCTGCCAGAGCCGACTTTTTACTGCGGGACTACGGCTATTTTCTCGCCCGACCGCAGTGGTTGCTCGAACAACTGAGCCACCTGCGCGAACTGCGCGGTAACGAGGCACTGACCCGCTGGCGACAGATGATCGAGGCCGGCGACTTCCCCGCCTTGGTCGACAACCTGCTGGAAACACATTACGACCCGCTCTACCAGAAATCGCAGGAGCGGAATTTTTGCGACTACGACGGAGCGTCTCGCTTCGCCACCAACGACCTGAGTCCGGACGGCATCGAGGCCGTCGCCAACGCCATTGATATGATTCAGGCAGTTACACTTATTACCGAACCTGGTGCATAAGACGGCTCCTGCGCCGAGTTGTCGCTTTGCCCATAGATCGAAGCAGTCGCGTCATTTGACTGGAGGGATTTCGCGATGCGCTCGGCTAGCACACCTATCGTTTCGCCAGTCATGATGAGTCCTGCAGCCGCGGAAACGGCCAGCCTCGCACTGCTAGCAGGGCAATCGCATTTACCCCCGCAGGAGGAGGCCGAGCAATGAAGCGCGGTAAT
>JACDZI010000217.1 GCA_013426785.1 Rhodocyclaceae bacterium
ATGTGGCGCCATTACGCCGATCTTCGGTGGCTCCTTTATGGCGATCAATGACATGTAGCACGCTATCCAGAATCACCTGCGAGATCGGATCAACTTCAGGAACTTTGGCGAATACGATCTCAACGCCGAGTTTTTTGCATTCGTGGCGAAATGCCTCTGCAATGTAACGGCGCCGGCCAATGCGGCTGGTGTCGTAGATCAGTATCGCCGACCAGGTCCGCTCCCGTGCCTTGAGTTCACGCAGCATCTGCTGAAATCCGGGACGGTCAATGTCCTTACCGGATTCGACGGCATCGGTGAATTCAGCCGTGACAATGAGATTCCGGCTTTTCGCGAGATCCAGGAGATCGTGACGCTGTGCCTGGATCGAGATCGCGCTGCGGTCCTTCGATGATCGGCAATAGAGGGCTGCTTGTCTTGGCATGGTAGTCGAGAATCAGTGCAACGGCCGCTTCGGCGACGACGGCCGGGTCTGGTGAATTGATACTGCGAATCGTCAGTGGCAAGCGTGCCATCTGTCAGAAACCAGCATAACGCAGAGCGCCGAAACTGCAAGCAAGTCCCCATGCATTGATGGCAAAGCCAGGGCATTCGTAGCCTGAAATTTCGCTGATCTGTTTCGTCCGTTGCATGGACGGCATTGAACGCGATGCCAATGCGTTTGAAATTTTGAAATGCGCCCTCCACGGTCACATTTCGAGCGTCCACTTGATGCAGGCTGCGGTTAGCGTCTCGGGCTAGCCATGGCCAAACAAATCGCAAAATTTCTCCCGGCGCACGAACGCTTCAAGAATGTCCGACGCGGGGATCAATTACCGTACTGGCCGGGCGAGGCACGTTGCGCACCCAATGAATTTCTCCGCAGCGCCCTGTTCAACGCGCGCAATCGAAATCAGCCACGCCGGCACATGAACGATGTCGTGCTGGCCATGCTCGGCAAGGGCCGAATCTCCTACCGCGGCGAGGAACTCCGCCAGGACGATGCTACGGTCTGGCTTCAGTTGGTGCAGTTTGCCGCCGAGATACCCTTGGGTGAGTATGTCGAATTCACACCCAATGCCTTCTGCAAGGCGGTAGGTTGGACGCCGACAGGCGATGCCTACGCCCATCTGCGCAAATGCCTGAGTCGGCTGCAGGCCACATCACTGGCCTTCTATGCCGAGCGCACCCAGATCACCATCTCGCTGAGCATGATCCCTGAATTCTGCTGGCAGGATCTGGGCACCGGCAAGCCGCTCCGACGCTACAAGGTCAAGCTTGCT
>JACDZI010000218.1 GCA_013426785.1 Rhodocyclaceae bacterium
CCCTTCAGTCATGGCTTTCAGAGATTCGACCCTTCATTTAACCGGACAGCAGTGGAAATGTCTCTGTAGCTCAAACATTGGGATTCCGAGCGCTTGAGATTTCTCCATTTCGGAGAGGTGGGTCAGATAACCCATGTACAGAGGGCGAATCATTTCGTCAAAAACATCGTTGATAAGCCAGATGAAGATTGGCGAGATTCCACCGAGAACAAATCCACAGATGAGGTGACGCCGAAAGATGGATGGGAAATGTAGCTGGAGTATCCGTCCGGAAGCAATGGAAAGGATGAAAACTGTAATTGCCAGCCAGAAGCCAAAAATAAAAGTGAGCCTAAAGATGTGTTCGTTCATAAATGGATGGCTCAGGATAAATGCAAACACAAGATACGAGACTCCACCGATTAGTACGCCTGAAGAGATTCGCATCGCCCAATGAAATATTTCGTAGTGGTAAGGGAGGCCTGTTTTGGCGGTACCCAACGTGGTTCGAGTTGAGCGTCACCCCCGAGTGCGGGGAATTCGCTGGCAACATGCTTCATTGTGTTGCCAGCGCACGCACGAGCGGGGCATCGTCGCGAGCCGCGCGAGCGATGACGCTCTAACGAGTCGTTCCACGTCGTGACTGCCGGCCAGCCCCTCGATTGCTTCAGCCTCTCCGGATAACCGTCCAAACCCCTGCGGGTTTGCTGCCTTTCCATCGGAGCGATTTCCGCTGCGTCCGCATCAACGCGGTTATGCGGCGCCGCCGACAGCGCTCCGCTGTTTAGCATGTCACCCCGGACTTTATACAGCCCCCCTCTTTCGGGCATCATCATAGGTTTTCCTCAGCGCAGGCAGTCATGAGCGGGGAACGTAAAGTAGACGACATATTGGTCGGTATACAGATTATTGGACGCGGCAGCTTGTCAAGCTTGCCTGGCATTTTGTTGTTTATGCAGGAAATTTTCATTTTCTGGCTGCCTTCCTAGTCCAATAACCTGTCCTCCTCGTGAACAGGTAGGGGGCAAGCTGTCTTTCCATCAGGTTTCGGGTGCGCATTTCGCATACCCGAAACCTACCGGGAACGAATCGCGTCGTCAATTCAACGAAAGTAATAGATCGAGCCGTCCCGCCAGCGCCGACTTTCTTAGGAGCTGGGCTTCCCATTCAGCCATGCCTAACGCGACCGGTCAGACTAAACTGACGGCCAGCCATGCAATCCGTTAGGGAAACGCTGAACAAGGCGCCGAGATTTTCATTGGCAGCGGCGAAATGAG
>JACDZI010000219.1 GCA_013426785.1 Rhodocyclaceae bacterium
GCACGTCAGCAAAGGCTTTGCGCATGTTGATTATTCAAACAACCGGACTTTCATGATCATGAGGCCGGCCTCAAATATGAAGTGCAACACTTGCCGGGAGGTAATGTGTTGCGATGGGAACGAACTACAAACACTTGAGCTGTGAAGAGCGCACGATGATCCAGTTGAGTCTTGAGCATGGCTGCACACTGCGGGCAATTGCCCGCAGTGTGCAGCGCGCGCCGAGTTCGATCAGTCGTGAATTGAAACGCAACGGCTGGAGCAATCCGGCCATGGCGCCAAGGAAGCGAGGTCGCCCTGTGCTGGCAGGCGGCTATCGCGCACCGTGCGCGCAACAGCGCGCTGATGCGCTGACAAGAACGGCGCGATGCCCGTCGCGCTTGGCTCAGGATGGCCCGCTGTGGGGTCACGTCGAGCGCCTGTTGCGGCAGCACCATTCGCCGGAACAGATCGCAGGCATACTGTGCCGGATGCACCCCGACGAGCCGACTCTCCAGGTCAGCCACGAGACCATCTACACCGCGCTTTACGCCATGCCGCGCGGTGAGTTGCGCTCCGAGTTGATCGCCTGTCTGCGTCAGGCCCGTAAGAGTCGCCGGCCACGCGCCCGGGGAGAAGATCGCCGGGGCACCATTCCCAACATGGTCAGCATTCACATGCGTCCCCCGGAAATCGACGAGCGTGTCATTCCTGGCCACTGGGAGGGCGATCTGATCAAGGGAGCCCGCAACGCGTCTGCCGTCGGTACGCTGGTCGAGCGAACCACGCTGTTCGTGGCCCTGGCAAGAATGGAGAGTGCCACCGCCGACGCGGCAGTTACCGGCTTCGGGACCGTCCTCAACCGCATCGACGCGCAGCGCCGCCTCTCTTTGACTTACGATCAGGGGCGTGAAATGGCCCAGCACGAGCGGCTCTCCGAGATGACTGGCATCAATGTCTATTTCGCCGATCCACACAGCCCTTGGCAGCAGGGCATCAACGAGAATACCAACGGCTTGCTCCGCCAGTATTTCCCCAAGGGCACCAACCTCTCCGGTTTCACTCAAGACCAACTCGATGCCGTCGCCTGGCAACTCAACACCCGGCCGCGCAAAAGCCTCGACTGGAAGTGCCCTGCCGAACTGTTTATGCCTGAGTCCTTCAACTTCTTCGAGCATCATCATCAACTCGTTGCACTTCGGACTTGAAACCGCCCGGTGTTTCCTTAAATAAGTGTCGAGCTCAAATTTCCGCCAGCCCTTCCAGTTTGG
>JACDZI010000076.1 GCA_013426785.1 Rhodocyclaceae bacterium
GTTGATGTACCTCACTTATCGACTCCCTTCACCATTTTTTGAGACAGCTTCTAAGAAAGGGGGTTTCAGACTGCGTTGATAGATGGTTTCGGCCAAGGTCATCTGTTCACTCCTTTTGTGCCTTGATGGAACAGGCTCTGTTTTCTGGACTTAAAACCGGCGCATGCGCCGGTTTTAAGTTTGCAGCGAGTAACCTACAGCACTTTCAGGGCCGCGTCGTAATCCGGCTCATCGGCGATTTCACCGACTAGTTGGCTGTGCAGCACCTTGTCGTTCTCATCGAGCACCACCACGGCGCGCGCGGTCAGGCCGAACAGCGGGCCTTCGGCCATTTTCACCCCCCAGGTCGCCATGAACTCGGGATGGCGGAAGGTCGACAAATGGGCGACGTTCTTGAGGCCTTCGACCGAGCAGAAGCGGCCGGCGGCGAACGGCAGGTCGGCAGAAACCACCAGCACGACGGTATTGGAAAGGCCGGCGGCCTTTTCGTTGAACTTGCGCGTCGAGGTGGCGCAGGTGGGCGTATCGAGGCTCGGCACGATGTTCAGCACCTTGCGCTTGCCAGCGTAATTCGCCAGCGAGACATCGGCCAGTTCGCCGGTGGTCAGGCGCAGCGCAGGTGCCGCGGCACCGACGGCGGGCAGGCTGCCCTCGACTTTGAAGGGATTGCCCTGCAGGGTTACGGTCGTCATTGTTCTTCTCCTGTGGTTATGAAATGGTCAGGCGCGGCAAAACCGCGCGGGCGTTTTCCGTGGTCGCCGCAGCAATTACCTCCAGCGGCAAGCCGCGCAATTCTGCCAGCGTTTCGGCAATCCGGAGCAGGTCGGCCGGCGTATTTCTGCTGCCGACTTTCCACACCGGCGGAATGTCGGGCGCATCGGTTTCCAGCACGATGCTGGCTAGCGGCAGGGTCGCGGCCAGTTCGCGGATGCGCGTCGAACCGGGATAGGTCATCGCGCCGCCGAAACCGAGCTTGAAGCCGAGCTTGATGAACTCCCCTGCCTGCTGTCTGCTACCGTTGAAGGCATGAGCAATGCCACCGCAGACCTTGGCCTGGCGCACGGCGGCGAGAATCGGGTCGATGGCCTTGCGCACATGCAGCAACACCGGAAGCTGAAACTCGCGGGCAATCTTCAGTTGTTCGGTGAAATACAAAGCTTGCCGCTCGTCGTCGCGGGGTCCATTGTTCCCATGATGGCGATCAAGGCCAATTTCTCCGACCGCGACCGCAAATTCGCGCCGCAGTATTTCGCGCAGGGCATCCAGGTCTTCGGGCCGGGCGCGGTCGACATAGAGCGGGTGGATGCCGTAAGCCGGGAAGCAGTCGGGGTAGTCGCGACAGACGCTCGCTACTGCGCCGAAGTTCGCCCGCTCGACCGCCGGCACCACCATTGCCGCCTGTATAGCCATCCCGCCAGCGCCGACTTTTGTCGCAGCGGTTACCTCATCGCGGTCAGCATCGAATTCGGCCGCGTCGAGGTGGCAATGCGTGTCGATGAGCAGCAGGGCTAATCCGTTTCGTCGATCCACGCCTGCTGGATCGCTTCGAGCTTCTTTTCGCCGCAATGACTCTGGTCTTCCGCGAAGCCGGGCAGTTCCATCACCCAGCGCATCAGGTCGACGAAATTGAGCGCATTCGGGTCGACGTCCGGGTGGCGTTCGGCCAGTTCGATGGCGATGTCGAGGCTATCGGTCCACTTCATTTTTTCCTCATTTCTTGGAGTGTCCTTCCTTGACCTGATTGATGGTGTATTTGGGAATCTCGATGGTCAGCGGCGTGTCGCCGACGATGGACTGGCAGGACAAGCGCGACAGCGGCGTCAAACCCCAGGCCTTGTCGAGCAAGTCGTCCTCGATCTCGTCGGAAGCTTCCAGCGAGTCAAAGCCTTCGCGGACCACAACGTGGCAGGTGGTGCAGGCACAGGATTTCTCGCAGGCATGCTCGATCTCGATGTCGTTCTCAAGCAGTGCGTCGCAGATGGAGATGCCGGGTTCGGCCTCGATGACCGCACCGGCCGGACATAGCTCGCCATGGGGCAACACAATGATCTGGGTCATAGCTCGGCTACTTTCTTGCCCGCCAGGGCACGTTGCACGCTCTGGTTCATGCGCCGCGCGGCGAATTCGGCGGTCCCCTGCGAGAGCGCACCCATCGCCGCATCGATGGCGCGCCGGTCGTCGCCGATCAGCAGCGCTTGTAGCTTGGCCAGGCAGGAATTGATGTGCGCCCGCTCCAGCCGCGACAGCAGATCGGCATCCGCCTTCAAGGCCGACTGTACGGCCTCCACCAGCCGCTGGGCCTCGACCTGCGCCTCGCGCAGGGCACGCCGGAAGGCGTCATCCGGGGCGTGGTTATAGCCATCCTTGAGCATGGCGGCGATCTCGTCGTCGGAGAGACCATAGGACGGCTTGACCTCGACATGGGCTTCGTGGCCGGTGGTCTGTTCGCGCGCCGTCACTGAGAGCAGGCCATCGGCATCGACCTGGAAGCTGACACGGATGCGTGCCGCTCCCGCCATCATCGGCGGCATGCCGCGCAGTTCGAAGCGTGCCAGCGAGCGACAATCGGAAACCAGCTCTCGCTCGCCCTGCGTGACATGCAAGGCCATGGCGGTCTGACCGTCCTTGAAGGTGGTGAAGTCCTGGGCGCGGGCAGCGGGGATGGTCGCATTGCGCGGAATGATCTTTTCCACCAGGCCGCCCATGGTTTCGATACCGAGAGAGAGGGGGATAACGTCGAGCAGAAGCCAGTCGTCGCCGGTGGCACGATTGCCCGCCAGCAGGTTGGCCTGCGTGGCCGCACCGAGCGCCACCACCTTGTCCGGGTCGAGGTTGTTGAGCGGTTCCTGGCCGAAATACTCGCCCACGGCGTGCTGGATCTGCGGCATGCGCGTCGCCCCGCCGACCATCACCACGCCCTTGATGTCGGAGGGTGTCAGCCCGGCATCGCGCAGTGCCTTGCGCGTCGGGCCGAGGGTCTTCTGCACCAGGGTGCGGGTAATTTCGGAAAAGATCGGTGTCGTGATCTTCAGATCGACAAATTCGTCGGTCGAGAGTCTGGCCGTAATCGGTGCTTCACCATTGAGGGTGAGGTATTCCTTGGCTTCGCGAGCCCGCATCTGCAACAGCCGCCCGTTCTGGGGCGAGACCGGCTTGAGCTTGGCCTGCTCGATGACCCAGCAGAACACCCGGTGATCGAAATCGTCGCCACCGAGCGCCGAATCGCCGCCGGTGGACAAGACCTGAAACACGCCCTTGGAGAGCTTCAGGATCGAGATGTCAAAGGTGCCGCCGCCCAGGTCATAGACAGCGTAAATTCCTTCGGCGGCATTGTCGAGGCCGTAAGCAATCGCTGCCGCGGTCGGCTCGTTGAGCAGGCGCAGCACGTTCAGGCCTGCCAGCCGGGCGGCATCCTTGGTGGCCTGGCGCTGCGCATCGTCGAAATAGGCCGGCACGGTGATCACTGCGCCGGTAAGCGGGTTTCCGTCACCTGCGCCCAGCGAGGCTTCGGCCCGTTCGCGCAGGGCCCGCAGGATGTCCCCAGAGACCTCGACGGGACTCTTGACACCCTGCACGGTCCTCAGTTTGACCATGCCCTCTGCTTCAATGAAGTCATAAGGCATCGACTCGATGTGGGCGATGTCCCTGAGACCGCGCCCCATGAAACGCTTGACCGAGACGATGGTGTTCTTCGGATCGGCAGACTGATGCGCGAAGGCATCGTAGCCCGTTTCCACCATGCCATCGGCGCCATAGCGGACGATCGAGGGCAGCAGCGGACGGCCGAGTTCGTCGTTCAGCACGACGGCCATGCCGCTGCGCACCGTCGCCACCAGCGAATTGGTGGTGCCGAGGTCGATGCCGACCGCCAGCCGGTGCTGATGCGGCGCTGCGGATTCTCCGGGTTCGGAAAGTTGGAGTAATGCCATTCTTGTTGTTCTCTCCCTGACGGGGATCAGGTTTCCAGAATTGCCAGTGCGTCGTCGATTTCCTGAAACAATTTTTCCTGAAACATCAACTGGCGGACCAGCGTGCCAGCACGATTAAGACTCTGGCCATCGAGCGCCTGTTGCAATTGTGAATATTCGGCAACGATTTCCTTGCCCACGCGCCGATGCAAGGCATCCAGCGCTGCCACATCGCCCACTGCTTTCGCTTCGGCCACCGTCTCGCGCAAGTTCATCTGCTCCATCAGGAACGCACCAGACATTGCCGTGTTGCTTTCCAGTCCGACATCATGGCCGGCAAGGTGCAGCAGGTAGCGTGCGCGCTTGAGCGGGTCCTTCAAGGTCTGGTAAGCCTCATTGACGTGCGTCGCCCACTGCATGGCTAGCCGTTTGTCACTGTCGGCCAGGTGGGCATGCTTGTCGGGATGCACCTGCGCCTGAATGTCGCGATATAGCAGTTCCAGCTTGTCGGCATCCAGTGCTTGTTGGCGCGGCAGGCCAAACAGGCTGAAGAAATCCTGTTGCAGTGTTTCGAGGTCGAAATTCGTCATCGCTACGCTGCCGTCAGACCTGGAAGCTCTCGCCGCAACCGCACTGGTCCTTGACGTTGGGGTTGTTGAATTTGAAACCTTCGTTGAGGCCTTCCCGCGTGTAATCGAGTTCGGTGCCGTCGATGTAGGGGAGGCTCTTCGGGTCGACCAGCACCTTGAGGCCATGCGTATCGAAGACAATATCGTCCGGCTCGGTCGCATCGGCGAATTCAAGCTTGTAGGCCATGCCCGAGCAGCCGGAAGTCTTGACGCCCAGACGGATGCCGATGCCCTTGCCGCGCTTGGCGATGAAGTTTGCGACATGCTTGGCAGCGGATTCGGAAAGTGTCACGCCCATTTATACGGTCTCCTGCTTTTTCTTGTAGTCGGCCACGGCGGCCTTGATGGCATCCTCGGCGAGGATCGAACAGTGGATCTTCACCGGTGGCAGCGCCAGTTCCTCGGCGATCTGGGTGTTCTTGATTGCCAAGGCCTCGTCGAGCGACTTGCCCTTGACCCATTCGGTCACGAGCGAACTCGATGCAATCGCCGAGCCGCAGCCGTAGGTCTTGAACTTGGCATCTTCGATGACGCCATCCTTGCCGACCTTGATCTGCAACTTCATCACGTCGCCGCAGGCCGGCGCGCCGACCATGCCGGTGGCAATGCCCTCCTCTTCCTTGCCGAAGGAGCCGACGTTGCGGGGATTTTCGTAGTGATCCAGTACTTTTTCGCTATATGCCATGATGGTTCTCCGATAATCAGTGCGCGGCCCACTGCACGGTGCTCAGGTCGATGCCGTCCTGGTGCATCTCCCACAGCGGCGACAACTCGCGCAGCTTGCCGATCTTGTCGTGCAGCAGCTTGATGGTGAAATCGACCTCTTCTTCAGTGGTGAAGCGACCGAGCGTAAAGCGGATCGAGCTGTGCGCCAGTTCGTCCGAGCGACCGAGCGCACGCAACACGTAGGAAGGTTCGAGCGAGGCCGAGGTGCAGGCGGAACCGGACGATACCGCCAGATCCTTGATCGCCATGATCAGCGACTCGCCCTCGACGAAGTTGAAGCTGATGTTGAGGTTGTGCGGCACGCGCCGCTCGATGTCGCCGTTGACGTAGGTCTCCTCGATGTCCATCAGGCCCTTCATCAGGCGGTCGCGCAGCATGCGGATGCGCTCGTTCTCGGTGGCCATCTCCTCGCGGGCGATGCGGAAGGCTTCGCCCATGCCGACGATCTGGTGTGTCGCCAGTGTGCCGGAACGCAGGCCGCGCTCGTGGCCACCACCGTGCATCTGTGCCTCCAGCCGGATACGCGGCTTGCGGCGCACGTACAGGGCCCCGATGCCCTTGGGGCCGTAGGTCTTGTGCGCCGAGAAGGACATCAGGTCGACCTTCAGTTGTGTCAGATCAAGCGGCATCTTGCCGGTCGCCTGAGCCGCATCGACGTGAAAGATGGTGCCGTTGCTACGGCACAGTTCTCCCAACTCGGCAATCGGCTGGATCACGCCGATCTCGTTATTGACCGCCATCACCGAGGCGATCACGGTGTCTTTGCGCAGGGCCACCTTGAACTGATCGAGGTCGATCAGGCCGTTGGACTGCGGTTCAAGGTAGGTGGCTTCGAAACCCTGCCGCTCCAGTTCCTTCACCGTATCGAGCACCGCCTTGTGCTCGGTGGTGACGGTGACGATGTGCTTGCCCTTGGTCTCGCCGTAAAAATGCGCGGCACCCTTAATGGCAAGGTTGTTGGATTCGGTCGCCCCCGAAGTCCAGATGATGTCCTTGGGGTCGGCATTGACGAGCGCGGCGACCTGCTCGCGGGCTTCCTCGACGGCCTTTTCAGCCGTCCAGCCGAAGGGGTGGGAACGCGAAGCCGGGTTGCCGAAGTGTTCGGTCAGGTAGGGAATCATCTTCGCGGCCACGCGCGGATCGACCGGGGTCGTTGCCGAGTAGTCGAGATAGATGGGCAGTTTCAGCATCTTGGGGTGCTCCTTCAATGGACCATGGCGGTCAGGGATTGCAATTGCGAAACGGTCGCGGCACAGGCCTGCAGGAAGCCGGCAACCTCCGCGTCGGTGTTCTGGTGGCCGAGGCTGACGCGTACTGCGCTGCGCGCCAGTTCCGGCGCGACGCCCATCGCCAGCAGCACATGGGAAGGCTCGGGATTGGCAGCGGAACAGGCCGCGCCGCTCGCCACCGCATAGCCGGCGCGGTCGAGCTTGCCGACGAGAGTTTCGCCATCCACGCCCGGCAGCGCGAAATATGTGGTGTTGGGCAGGCGTTCGGCAGCCTGGGCGAAGATCGTGGCACCCAGCGCGGACAGGCCGCATTCAAGCTCGTCGCGCAGTTGCCGCAGGCGCGGTGCGGTTGTCGCCAGATCGGCCAGCGCCAGTTCGCAGGCCAGACCGAAACCGACGATGGCCGGCACGTTCTCGGTGCCGGAACGCAGGCCGCGCTCGTGTCCACCACCATCGATCAGCGGTGCCAGATCGACGCGCTTGTCCACGATCAGCGCGCCGGCACCCTTCGGTCCACCCAGCTTGTGGGCAGAGAGCGTCAGGGCATGCACGCCGGCGGCATTGAGCGAGCGGAAGTTGAGCGGAATTTTCCCCAGCGCCTGCACCGCATCGCTGTGGAACCAAGCACGGCCCCGCGTTGCCTGCGCCGTCGCGGCAGCGAGGGTGGCGATGTCCTGTACCGCTCCAGTCTCGTTGTTGGCAAGCATCACCGACACCAGCGAGGGGGTTTCCGAGAGTGCAGCAGAAAAGTCGGCGCTGGCGAGACGGCACTCCGTATCGACCGCAACCTCGCGCAGGCGCCAGCCGCGTCGTTTAAGCGACTTGGCAGGCTCGCGAACGCAGGGGTGTTCGATGGCCGAGATAACTACCAAGGCGGACGGTTGCCGTTCCGCTGCACCCTTGAGGAACAGGTTGTTCGCCTCGGAACCGCCGCTGGTGAAAATTACCTCGGTCGGATGCGCTCCGACCGCAAAGGCGACACGCTGGCGCGCCTCGTCCAGCGCCCGTCGCGCTGCCCGGCCGTACTCGTGGCGGCTGGAAGCATTGCCGTATTGATTCCCGAACCACGGCAACATGGCCACCAGCATTGCCGGAGCAACTGGCGTGGTGGCATTGTGATCGAGATAGACGGGAGCGAACATCGGCTGGAAGATAATCAGGTCAAGCGACGGCCATTACCGGAATGCGGCGGGATGAACGGGCACCCGTGTCTGCCTGAGCGGCAACGATCTGCCTGGCGTGCGCGTCCGTGCCATTTTGCTGGTTGACCAAATCGTCGAGATTGACCGAGCGCAGGTAGTCATGCATCCGCGCGTTCAGCGTCATCCACAGGTTGTGGGTCATACAGGGATGATCGTCATGGCAATTTCCCAACCCGCCACAACCCGTGGCGTCGAGCGGTTCATCGACGGCACTGATGATGTCGGCCACCGTAACCGCCGCGAGTGGCTTGGCCAGGGTATAGCCGCCCCCTGGACCACGGGTGCTGGCGACCAGCTGGTTGCGGCGCAATTTGCCGAACAGCTGCTCAAGATA
The DNA here is from genome assembly GCA_013426785.1 of Rhodocyclaceae bacterium. Lineage (GTDB taxonomy): Bacteria > Pseudomonadota > Gammaproteobacteria > Burkholderiales > Rhodocyclaceae > Sulfuricystis. The sequence goes on from JACDZI010000076.1 coordinate 8,029, forward strand.
GGAAAGGGAAATGTTCTGACGCTCGGCTATGCCCGCCAAAGTAACCGGTCCACCGTGCTGGCGCATGGCGACATCAATCATGGCGGTTACTGCAAAACGTCCTTTAGTTGTAAGTCTCATGGCGTACCTCGTCTGATTCAAGCGTTAAACGGAAGGGAGGAAACCTATACCCTACTGTTATAATCAAGATATAGTACCAAACTGATTTAGTCAACTACTCAATCGACAATCTTGGATAAATAATTCGGGTCAAACTTGTCTGCAGTCGCCACATCATCTTCAAGTGAAACCCCAGCGCGCTCGATGGTCTTGAGCAGGGCAGCGATTCTTCGATCGGTCTCGACCGCATGATCAAGCAAGCCGTGAATGGCCATGGACAAGGGATCGTCCTCGCTTCGCGAGACGGCGTATGCGGAAAAGCCGAGTCCTTCAGCCTTCTCCTGGCGCGCCTGCTCTCGCCCAGGCTCAATGATACGTGCCGGAATGCCCACGGCGGTAGCCCCCGCAGGCACATCGCGTACCACGACGGAATTGGAACCGATCTTGGCACCCAGGCCCACCGTAATTGGTCCCAGCACTTTGGCACCGGCACCGACTACCACGCCACGTTCCAGGGTCGGATGGCGCTTGCCTTTGTTCCACGAGGTCCCTCCCAGCGTCACACCGTGGTAAAGCGTGCACTCGTCACCGATTTCGGCAGTCTCGCCAATGACCACCCCCATGCCATGGTCAATGAACACGCGCCGGCCGATCTGCGCACCGGGATGGATTTCGATGCCGGTGAGCCAGCGGGCGAAATGCGAGGAGAGCCGCGCCAGCCAGCGCAACCGCTGCCCCCATAGCCAGTGGGAGAAACGATGGAATGTAATGGCGTGAAAGCCCGGATAGCAGGTCAGCACCTCCCAGGTGGAACGGGCGGCGGGGTCGCGTTCGAAAACGCAGGAGATGTCTTCACGCAGATGAGCAAACATGGAATGCAACGAAGCCATAAAGAAAGTGTGGGAATTGTAGAATTCCCGATGACTTCGGTCAACTTAGGTTGCAAACTTTCTACAACTCAACGGTATCGTTTGCTCGTTGGCGTCTTGAACGAAGACAACAAGCCGCGCAGGATACTGACCTCCTCCTGCTCAAGTCCGGCCCGCGAGAAAAATCGACGCAGGCGCAATATCAGGCGACCGGGTTTCTCCGGGTCAAGGAAACCGGATTCGACCGCCGCCTGCTCGAAATGATCGATCAATCTGTCGATTTGGTCATGCGTAGCTAAAAGTCCCGCTCCCGGAATAGTCGGCGCTGGCGGGACGGCAAGGAGCGCCAGACGCAGTTCGTAGCAGACCAACTGCACGGCGGCCGCGAGATTGAGCGAGGTATAGGCCGGATTGGCCGGGATCATGGCCCAGCGGTTACACAGCGCGAGTTCCGCATTCGACAGGCCCGAGGTTTCATTGCCGAAGACCAGCGCGATCTCGCCCTGAGCAGCAATGGTTGCACACTCGCCGGCAGCATCGCGGGCCCAAGCCGGTTCGGTCGCCAATTCACGCCGCCGTGCGGTCATGGCCAGCGCCAGCACAGTTCCACTCAACGCTTCGCCCAGACTGTGACAGATCCGCACTCCTCCCAGCACATCATCCGCACCCGCAGCCATGGCTACGGCTTGAGGATCCGGAAATGTTCGCGGATTGACCAGCACCAGACGCGAGAAACCCATGGTTTTCATCGCGCGTGCCGCCGCACCGATATTGCCGGGATGGCTCGTCTGCGAAAGGACGACGCGCACGCACTGCATGGTTTCCGGCACGGGGGGGGCCGACAGTTTAGAATTCATCGTTTTACGAACGGGCTCCTGCCCCTGCTGCCATGCATCCCATGCTCAATACGGCCGTCAAGGCCGCCCGCCGCGCCGGCAACCTGATCAACCGCGCCAGCCTGGACATCGGACAACTCAAGATCAACCTCAAGCAACAGAACGACTTCGTCACCGAAGTCGACCGCGCCGCCGAAAACTCCATCATCGAAACGTTGCGGGAAGTCTATCCCAGCCATGCCTTTTTGGCCGAAGAGTCCGGCGCCACGGCAGGCAGTTCCGAATACCAGTGGATCATTGATCCGCTCGACGGCACGACGAACTTCATCCACGGCTTTCCGCAATATGCCGTATCGATTGCACTGGCGCACAAGGGCGTGCTGACCCAAGCGGTGATCTACGACGTCAATCGCAACGAACTCTTCACCGCCAGCAAGGGCGGCGGCGCCTTTCTCAACGACAAGCGGATTCGCGTCAGCAAACTGGCCAAGCTCGAAGAGGCGTTGATCGGCACCGGGTTCCCCTATCGGATGTTTGAGCATATCGATGCCTATCTCGCCATCTTCAAGGAAATGACGCGTCGTTGTGCGGGCGTGCGCCGCCCAGGAGCCGCATCGCTCGATCTCGCCTACGTCGCGACTGGTCGGCTCGACGGTTTCTGGGAATTCGGTTTATCGCCCTGGGACATGGCCGCTGGTGCGCTACTCATCCAGGAAGCAGGCGGTCTGGTCAGCGACCTTTCCGGCGAAGGCAATTATCTGAAGACCGGGAATATCGTCTGCGGCAATCCGAAGATATTCAACCAACTCCTACAGAGCATCCAGCCACACCGCACTGCGACATTGCAGGCCTATTGATCCGGCCAGATGAAGTTTGAAGTTTCACGCGGCATATTTGACGCGCGGATCTTGGAAGACCCATACACCGTTTGCCACGGCGGAAATTCCTTGGGCAGCATGCGCCACTGGCAACCGGTCTTCAGGACGTACAGCATGCCATTGATCTCGGCACGAAAATCTTGCTTGGGCGGTCGGCCTTTGCCGCGAACCACCGGCAGTGGCTTCACCACATACGGCGCCAGAACAGCCCACTGTTCATCTGTCAGATCGCTGGGGTACATCGCTGCCTCCCTCTCGGTGGTTGATGTACCTCACTTATCGACTCCCTTCACCATTTTTTGAGACAGCTTCTAAGGCATTGATCTTCGACGCCAACCGTTACGAACCCCGCCCCAATCGTACCGCACTTGATTTCGCGTCCCACTACGACACGGTAATGCTGCCGGCACGGCCGAAGAAGCCGCAGGACAAAGCCAAGGTCGAGGTCGGCGTGCAGATCGTTGAACGCTGGATTCTGGCTCGCCTGCGCCATCGGCGGTTCTTCTCCTTGCACGAAGTCAATATCGCCATTGCCGAATTGCTCGAAGACCTCAGTGGTCTTTGTTTGGCCCAGGAACACACCTGGGGCAAGGGCAACGAAATTCCC
>JACDZI010000077.1 GCA_013426785.1 Rhodocyclaceae bacterium
TGTTCAGACTCAAACCCCGTTGGATTCACACCCCTCGCTCAGACTCAAACCCCGTTGGACAATGCTGCCCCTTGAATATAAAGCGACTAGCGGTTACAATAATGCCCCTTTCCACCCTTGCTCCACTCGTTACGCATGCGGGGGGGCTCAACCTGAACCATAAGGAGCGTGCATGCGACATTACGAAATCGTTTTCATCGTCCACCCGGACCAGTCCGATCAGGTGCCGGCCATGATCGAGCGCTACAAGGCGCTCGTCACCGCCCGTACCGGTGCCATTCATCGCCTTGAGGATTGGGGACGTCGCCAACTGGCCTATCCAATCCAGAAGGTACACAAGGCTCACTACGTACTGATGAATATCGAGTGTGATGGTGAAACCTTGGCCGAACTCGAGAATGCCTTCAAATTCAATGATGCGGTTCTGCGTCACCTGACCATCAAGACGGACAAAGCTGAAACTACGCCTTCGCCAATGATGAAGGACGAGAAGTCCCGTTCGCTGACGGCGCAAGGCGAGGCTCGTCCTGTCGAGGAGCCTGCGGCTGTTGCCTGAATCGGGTGACAACGCGGTAAATCGCACCGAGCTTGCGGGGCGGCTGGAGGAGCGCGGCAGTCTGCGTTATACGCCGGCGGGAGTTCCGGTCATCGAGTTCCGCATCGTTCATGTCTCCGAGCAGATCGAAGTTTCCGTTTCACGCCGGGTTGAGTGCGAACTCCTCTGTGTTGCTTTGGAAACCGCGGCGTTGCAAATGAAGGAAATCGCGCCTGGAACCGTACTTGCCGTGAGTGGTTTTCTTGCCGCCAGGAGCCTCAAGCAGAAAACGCCCATACTGCACGTAAGCAAGATCGAATTTGCTGAAATAATTTAGAAAAGGATTTTGATATGGCATTCAAGCCGAGCAACAAGAAAAAGGATGACCGCAACAAGAACCGCAACATGTTCAAACGGCGCAAGTTCTGCCGCTTCTCAGCTGAGAAAATCGAACAGGTCGATTACAAGGATGTTGAACTGCTGAAGGATTTCATCACCGAAAACGGCAAGGTGATGCCGGCGCGCATCACCGGCACCAAGAGCCGCTTCCAGCGCCAGTTGTCGACCGCGATCAAGCGTGCCCGCTTCCTGGCACTGCTGCCCTATACCGACCTGCACCAGTAAAGAGGAGGATAACCATGCAAGTGATTCTGATGGACAAGGTGGTGAACCTCGGCAACTTGGGTGATGTCGTCAAAGTCAAGGACGGCTACGCACGCAATTACCTGATTCCCCATGGCTTCGCCAAGCGGGCGAACGCCGAGAACATCAAGGTGTTCGAAGCCAAGCGTGCCGAACTGGAGCGGATTGCTGGCGAAAAATTGGTGGCTGCGCAGGTCAAGGCGGGGAAACTTGAAGGTCTGAAGGTCGAGATCGCCCGTAAGGCGGGGGTAGATGGCCGTCTGTTTGGTTCGGTCAGTCCAGCCGATGTGGCCGACGCTCTCACTGCTCAGGGTATCGAGATCGAGAAGAGTGCGGTGCGCATGCCGCAAGGTCTGCTCAAGACCATTGGCGAATTCGTGCTGGAAGTTTCCCCGCATGCCTATGTCGTGGCCAGGGTGACCGTGGTGGTGATCGGCGAGCAATAGACGCTGGTTTTCTGCCTCAAGAAGGGCTGCCGTGAGGCGGCCCTTTGTCGTTAACTGGTCGCCAAAATAGATCGACAATATTTACACAGCTTCCACACAGCTTTTCCACCGTATTTCCACAGCTTGTTCACTCCCCAGTCAGGGCGCTGGCGGGTAGACTTCCAAGCTTGGCTCGTCGGGGTCAGGAGGAGAACAAAATGGCTCAAGCATCCGCCGCCCAATCTTATTATTCGTCAAACCAGGGCGATGCCCAAGTCGCGGCTCTGAAGCTACCGCCACATTCGATCGAGGCCGAGCAGTCGCTGATCGGTGGACTGTTGCTCGACAATACCGCCTGGGATCGGATTGCCGACATCGTTAACGAAGCCGATTTCTATCGCGACGACCATCGCCGCATCTTTGCCCATATCCGCAAGCTCGTTGAAACCGGGCGCCCCGCCGATGTGGTCACGGTCTTCGAGTCGATCGAAAATTCCAACCAGATCGAGCAGACCGGGGGGCTGGCCTATCTGGGTGAAATTGCCAATGCCACGCCTTCGGCGGCCAACATTCGCCGCTATGCCGAGATCGTGCACGAGCGCGCGGTGCTGCGCAAACTCGTCAGTGTCGGCGATGAAATCGCCGGTGCAGCTCTGAATCCCGCTGGTCGGGATGTCAAGCATCTGCTCGACATCGCCGAGCAGAAGGTGTTCGAGATCGCCGAGGCCGGCAATCGCTCGGTGCAAGGTTTCCAGGCCATCACGCCGCTGCTGGGTGATGTGGTCGACCGTATCGAAAAGCTTTATAACCGCGAGAATCCCTCCGACATTACCGGGCTGGAAACCGGGTTCCATGATCTTGACCGCATGACCTCCGGCCTACAGCCCGGCGATATGATCGTCGTGGCCGGCCGGCCGTCGATGGGCAAGACCGCCTTCGCGCTCAATATCGCCGAGCATGTTGGCATGCAACTACGGAAACCCGTGGCGATCTTCAGCTTGGAAATGTCCGGTCCGCAACTGGCGATGCGCTTTCTCTCTTCGGCCGGCCGGCTCGATCAGAGTAAGATCCGCACAGGCAAGCTGTCCGACGAGGATTGGGAGCGCATGTCGGTGGCGCTCGGTAAATTGCACGAGGCGCCAATCCACATCGATGAGACCGGTGCCATCAATGCCACCGACCTGCGGGCGCGGGCGCGACGCATGCACCGCCAGTGCGGCCAACTCGGACTGATCGTCATCGACTACCTGCAACTCATGACCTCGACCAAGGACAACGAGAACCGTGCGACGGAAATTTCCGAGATTTCCCGCTCCATCAAGGCACTGGCCAAGGAGCTGCAGGTGCCGGTGATCGCTCTCTCGCAGCTGTCGCGTAAAGTCGAGGAGCGCAACGACAAGCGCCCCCTGATGAGCGACCTGCGCGAATCGGGCGCCATCGAGCAGGATGCCGACATCATCCTGATGATGTATCGCGAGGAATACTACAAGCCCGATACGACGGAAAAGGGTGTCGCCGAAGTCATCATTGGCAAGCATCGTAATGGCCCGACCGGTACGGTAAAGCTCACTTTCCTGGGCGAATACACCAAATTCGAGAATTTCGCTGCGCCCGGCTCCTATTGAGCTACAACACTTCCGCTGCGTGATCGGCCAAGCGCGAGCGCTCGCCGCGCTGTAGGGTAATATGGCCGGAATGCGGCCAGCCCTTGAAGCGGTCGACCACGTAGGTCAGGCCGGATGAGCCTTCGGTCAGGTAGGGGGTGTCGATCTGCGCGATGTTGCCGAGGCACACCACCTTTGTGTCAGGGCCGGCGCGCGTGATCAGGGTCTTCATCTGCTTCGGCGTGAGGTTCTGCGCCTCGTCGATGATCAGGAACTTGTTGAGGAAGGTGCGACCGCGCATGAAGTTGAGCGACTTGACCTTGATGCGGCTGCGGATCAGGTCCATGGTCGCGGTGCGGCCCCAGTCGCCGGTGTAGCTGCCGCCGGGTTTTTCGCCTTCCTCGGCCGGTTTGTTGAGGACATCGAGGTTGTCTTCCAGTGCGCCCATCCACGGCGTCATCTTCTCTTCCTCGGTACCCGGCAGGAATCCGATATCCTCGCCGACCGGCACGGTGACGCGAGTGATGATGATCTCGGCAAAGCGTTTAAGTTCGAGCGTCTGGGTTAATGCGGATGCCAGCGTCAGCAGCGTTTTGCCGGTACCGGCTTGGCCGAGCAGCGTGACGAAATCGATATCAGGGTTCATCAGCAGGTTGAGCGCGAAGTTCTGTTCGCGGTTGCGCGCCGTGATGCCCCAGACTGCGTTCTTGGTGTGGCTGTAGTCGATCAGGGTCTCGAGTTCCGCCGTCCTGCCAGCGCCGACTTTTACCCAGGCCTGTAGCGGTTGCGGACCATCCTGCCAGACGAATTCATTGACCAGCAGGTCGGGGCAGAGCGGGCCCTTGATGCGATAGTAGGTGCGACTGTCCTTTTTCCAGGATTCGAGCCCCTTGCCGTGCGTATCCCAGAAATCGGCCGGCAATTCCATGCTGCCGGTGTAGAGCAAATCGGTATCTTCCAGGACCTTGTCGTTGAAGTAGTCCTGTGCGTCGAGGCCCAGTGCGCGGGCCTTGATGCGCATGTTGATGTCCTTGGTGACCAGGATCACCGGACGCTTCGGCTGCCGTTCGTGCAGATAGAGTGCGACGGCGATGATCTGGTTATCGGCGCGTGCGGTGGGCAGGGAGGATGGCAACACGCCATTGATTGCCTCGGTCTGCAGGAACAGGCGACCGCTGGCCAGACCGTGCGAAGTGCCATCCAGTGCGATGCCATGCTTGATCGATGCTTCCCCGGTGCTGACGATCTCGTCGAGCGTGCGGCTCGCCTGACGGGCATTGCGCGCTACTTCCGACATGCCTTTCTTGTTGGCATCGAGTTCCTCAAGCGTCATCATCGGCACGTAGATGTCGTGCTCCTCGAAGCGGAACAGGCTCGTTGGGTCGTGCATCAGCACGTTGGTGTCCAGCACGAACAGCTTCGTGGGGTTACCTGGCTTGCTGGACTTGGCAGCGCGTTTCGCGTTCATGGTTTTTCCTGTTCAAAGACTTAGCAAGGTGGCCAGAACTTCTGCCGCATGGCCATCGGCCTTGACACCGCGCCATTCGCGGGCCAGCTTGCCATTCCGGTCGATCAGGAAGGTGCTGCGCTCGATGCCCTTCACCTGCTTGCCATACATGTTCTTCAGCTTGATCACGTCGAACAGGGCACAGGCGGTTTCGTCGGCATCGCTGAGCAACTGGAAGGGGAGTCCCAGCTTGGTCTTGAAGCTTACGTGCGACTTGATGCTGTCGCGCGAGATGCCCCAGATCGTTCCGCCAGCCTGGACGAATGCGCCATGCAGTTCGCGAAACTGCTGGGCTTCGGTCGTGCAGCCGGGCGTGCTGTCCTTGGGGTAGAAGTAGATTACGACGAGCTGGCCGCGCAGCGTGGAGAGGCGGAACGTCTTGTCGCCAGTCGCGGGCAGCGAGAAATCGGGTACTTCGAGTCCGATGGCCGAAGGGGAAGGGGAACTGCTCATGTCGGGTTTCTCCATGTGGACAAAAATACATCGCCCTGCAACAGCAAGCTCCCAGTGCGTCCGTCGACCTTGCCGACCACGATCTTGTGCCTTGGCAGTTTATCGATCTCGCAGCGGCTGACCAGCGCCTGAATAGAGGTGAGTTCGTAGCCCTGTTCGCGCCAGCCGGTCAGCAACGCTTCGAAAGACTCGGAGTGCTTGATGATGTCCGGTCCGGCCGTCAGGCTGAAGACGTGGCCAGTCTGCGGTGCTTCAGCGGTGAGTGCCAGCAACTGGCTGCAGAGGGCTTGCGGATCTGGCTTTGTTTTTCCGGCGAGTTCGTCCAGCGTCGGCAGGGTGGTCGGTAACTGCATGCAACGCACGATTTCACCGTTCCACACCGGTACGAAGGGATACCGGCCGCGCGTGTCGCAGGCGTGGCTGAAACCCAGGCGCTGCGTGAGGCGCAAGGCATGCCGGTTTGTGCGCCAGCCGGGAGCGGCATGAAAGCGCGGTGACAAACCCAGAATTTTCTGAAAGGCAGTGATCGCCTTCTCGACTTGTACTTTGCTCCAGGCGGCATCCGCCTGCTCGATACGCTGGAGCCACTCACTGTTGCTCCAGCCATGGATGCCGATTTCGAAGCCTTCGTCGCGCAGGCGGCACAGAATATCCGAATGATTGCGGCTGATCGCCGTTCCGGGCAGGAATCCTGGGCCCAAGGACACGGCGAAGCTGGCTCCGGCCTGGTGGCGACGCAGCAGGTCGGCCAGCGCGGGCAGTGCCTTGGCAGCGCGCGTGCCTGGCACATCGATTTTCAGTGCAAGCAAGGGAGTAAATTTCATTACGAGTCTGTCTATTCAATGATCAGCGCGGCGGCCACCATGCGACCCTCAGCGACGAGGATGTTGTAGGTGCGGCAAGCGGCCGGTGTGTCCATCACCTCGATGCTGCGCCCGGCTTCGATCAACGGGCACAGCAGTACCGGGGCGGGAAAGTGCTGGCGGTTGCCAGTGCCGAGGAGCAGGACATCGCAGGAAATCTCGATCAGTGAAGTAACATGCCAAGCAGTGAGTGCAGCGAAGTCGTCCGGCCCCCAGTTCTCATCAAGGCGGTCAGGCATCAGCAGCAGACTGCGGGTCAGTCGTTGGCCGTTGACATCGACATGCCCTGCACCATAGGCGGTCACGGTATTGACGGTGCTACGCGGATCGGCTTGGAGTTTCACGGTAACATTATAGGCCTCGACTTTATAGCGATTGATCGCCATGCAGCCCATCCTGAAATCCGCCAAGCTCGCCAACGTTTGCTACGACATTCGCGGGCCGGTCATGCATCGCGCTAAACAAATGGAGGAGGATGGCCATCGCATCATCAAGCTGAACATCGGCAATCTGGCACCTTTCGGGTTCGAGCCGCCAGACGAAATTGTGCACGACATGATCGTCAATCTGCCGGCGGCGGCAGCATATTGCGACTCGAAGGGGCTGTTCTCGGCGCGCAAGGCGGTGATGCACTACACGCAGCAGAAGGGCATCAAGGATGTGCAGCTCGACGATATCTATATCGGCAACGGTGCTTCCGAACTGATCGTCATGTCCATGAACGCGTTGCTCAACGTTGGTGACGAGGTACTGGTGCCGACGCCCGATTATCCGCTGTGGACCGCAGCGGTGAGCCTCTCCGGCGGTACGCCGCACCACTATCTGTGCGACGAGGGGTCTGGCTGGATCCCCGACCTGGCCGACATTCGCGCCAAGATCACTCCGGCGACGCGCGCCATCGTCATCATCAACCCGAACAACCCGACCGGCGCGCTCTATCCCGACGACCTGCTGAAGGAGATAGTCGAGATTGCTCGGCAGAACGACCTGATCATTTATGCCGACGAGATCTACGACAAGGTGCTCTATGAAGGTACGACGCACACCTCAATCGCTTCGCTGGCCGAGGATGTGCTGTTCATCACCTTCAACGGCCTGTCGAAGAACTACCGCTCCTGCGGTTTCCGTGCCGGCTGGATGATCGTCTCCGGCGAAAAGCGCCATGCCCGCGACTACATCGAGGGGCTGACCATGCTCGCCTCGATGCGTCTGTGCGCCAACGTGCCGGCCCAGAACGGCATCCAGACCGCCCTTGGCGGTTATCAGAGCATCAACGACCTCATCTGCGAGGGTGGCCGGCTCAAACGCCAGCGTGACCTGGCTTATGACATGATCACGGCCATTCCCGGCGTGACCTGCCACAAGCCACAGGCGGCGCTCTACCTGTTCCCGCGTCTCGACCCAAAAATTTATCCGATCAGCAACGATCAGGAATTCGTCCTTGAGTTGCTGCAGGAGGAAAAGGTGCTGCTGGTGCAGGGTACCGGCTTCAACTGGCCGCACCCCGATCACTTCCGCATCGTCTTCCTGCCGCATGAAGACGACCTGAAGGAAGCCTTTGGCCGTGTCGAACGTTTCCTCGAAACTTTCCGCAAACGCCATAACACCTGAAGAATTTATGAAACCCATCAATGTTGGTCTGCTCGGCATCGGCACCGTCGGTGGCGGCACTTTTACCGTCCTGTCCCGCAACGAAGCGGAAATTACCCGGCGCGCCGGCCGCCCGATCCGTATCGTGCAGGTGGCGGACAAAAATCTGGCACTGGCAACACAGCTCACCGGTGGCAATGTCGCCGTGACCGATGATGCCTACGCGGTCGTCAATAATCCCGAGATCGATATTGTCGTCGAACTGATCGGCGGTTACGGCATCGCCAAAGATCTGGTGCTCACAGCCATCGGGAACGGCAAGCATGTCGTGACGGCCAACAAGGCCCTGCTGGCCGTCCATGGCAACGAGATATTCGCTGCCGCCCAGACGAAGGGCGTGATGGTCGGCTTCGAGGCGGCTGTCGCCGGCGGCATCCCGATCATCAAGGCCTTGCGCGAGGGCTTGACGGCCAACCGCATCCAGTGGATCGCCGGCATCATCAACGGCACGACGAACTTCATTCTTTCCGAGATGCGCGACAAGGGCCTGAGCTTCGCCGCCGTACTCAAGGAGGCACAACGGCTCGGCTATGCAGAGGCCGACCCGACCTTCGACGTTGAAGGCGTGGATGCCGCGCACAAGCTGACCATCATGTCGGCGATCGCCTTCGGTATCCCGATGCAGTTCGAGAAGGCGCACATTGAGGGCATCAGTCAGCTCGACGCGGCCGACATCAAGTATGCCGAAAAACTCGGCTACCGCATCAAACTGCTGGGTATCACCAAGCGCCGCTCCAAGGGTTTCGAATTGCGTGTGCATCCGACGCTGATTCCCGCCAAACGGCTGATTGCCAACGTCGAGGGCGCGATGAATGCCGTGCTGGTACAGGGCGATGCGGTTGGTTCGACCCTCTATTATGGGAAAGGCGCGGGTGCCGAACCGACCGCCTCCGCCGTGATTGCCGATCTGGTCGATGTCACGCGCATGGCCACCGCCGATCCCGAAAACCGGGTGCCGCATCTGGCCTTTCAGCCCGATGCCGTGGCCGACATGCCGAGCCTGCCGATGGCCGAGGTCGAGTGCGGCTATTACCTGCGCATGCACGTCGAGGACAAGCCCGGCGTGCTGGCCGACATCACGCGCATCCTCGCCGACCAGCAGATTTCGATCGACGCGATGATCCAGCGCGAACCTGCCGAAGGTGAGCAGCAGACCGACATCATCATGCTGACCCACGTCACCCGCGAGAAGCAGGTCGATGCTGCGATTCTGAAGATCGAGGCACTGCCGGTCGTGAGCGGCAGGATCATTCGCCTGCGGCTGGAAGAACTCAATTAGGCCGTCCTGCCAGCGCCGACTTTTTCATCTCAGATGCCATGAAATATATTTCGACGCGCGGTGGTGCGGCTCCCCAGTCATTCTGCGACATCCTGCTCGGAGGCCTGGCCCCGGATGGTGGTTTGTATCTGCCCGAAAGCTACCCGCAGGTTTCCGGAACCGAGTTAGCGGAATGGCGCGAACTGCCTTATCCCGCGCTGGCCCTGCGCATCCTGCAGAAATACATCGACGACATCCCCGCCTGCGATCTCAAGACCCTCGTTGATCGTACTTATACCGAGCGCACTTATCGCTGGTGCCGGCCCGGCCGCGACGCAAGCGACATCACGCCGCTGACCACGCTGGCACCCGGACTCCATCTGCTCGAACTCTCGAACGGGCCGACGCTCGCCTTCAAGGACATGGCGATGCAACTGCTCGGCAACCTGTTCGAGTACGTGCTGGAACAGCGTGGCGAGGCGATCAACATCCTCGGTGCCACCTCCGGCGATACCGGCTCGGCCGCCGAGTACGCGATGCGTGGCAAGCAGGGGGTGCGCGTGTTCATGCTCTCGCCGGAAGGCAAGATGTCGGCCTTCCAGCGCGCACAGATGTATTCGCTGCAGGACGAGAACATCATCAACATCGCGATTCGGGGCATGTTTGACGACTGTCAGGACATCGTCAAGGCGGTGTCCAACGATGCTGACTTCAAGAGTCGATACAAGATCAGCGCGGTGAACTCCATCAACTGGGCGCGTGTACTGGCCCAGGTGGTCTATTACTTCAAGGGTTACTTTGCCGCGACGCGCAGCAATGAAGAACAGGTTTCGTTCTGTGTACCCTCGGGCAACTTCGGCAATATCTGCGCCGGGCACGTGGCGCGAATGATGGGCCTGCCGATTGCCCGGTTGGTACTGGCCACCAACGAAAACGACGTGCTTAACGAATTCTTCCGCACCGGCATCTATCGCCCGCGTGGTGCTGCCGACACCTACGTGACCTCCAGTCCGTCGATGGATATTTCCAAGGCGTCGAATTTCGAGCGCTTCGTCTTCGATCTGGTCGGGCGCGATCCGGCTGTGGTGCGCGAATTCTGGGCCAGTGTCGATGCTGGGGGCAGCTTCGATCTCAACGGTTCGCCGTATATGGCGCAATTACCGGTGTTCAGATTCATATCCGGCAAGAGTACGCATGTCGACCGTCTGGCGACGATCCGCGAGGTGTGGCAAACCTATCAGGTAATGATCGACACTCATACGGCGGATGCCGTCAAGGTGGCGCGGGAAAACACTGTCCCGTGTGATCAGATGGTGGTGCTGGAGACGGCACAGCCTGTGAAGTTCGCCGAGACGATTCAGGAAGCGCTGGGCTGTGAGCCCTCACGACCCCAGGAACTCGAAGGGATTGAGGCGCTTCCGCAACGTGTGGTGGTGATGGATGCGGATGCCAGGGCCGTGATGGATTTGATCGCGGCCAGTTGCTAGAGGTAGATGACGGCGGGAAAAACCGTCACGGCCAACGCCAGAACCAGCCATTCGAGGTTGTAGCGGGCGAGTACACCGGTAAAGTGTAGTACCAGAATGACGATGGCGACGACGTAGTAAATGATGAACAACATGGTGGCAATCTCCTGACTCGCGCGTGGCACTCAAAACGTTCGGCAATTATGTCACAAAGCGGTGCGGATGCGCTTGCCACGCCGTTCTCCGCGAAAAAAAAAAAACTTCGCCCACCCCTTGACGTCGGGCCCGGATATCCAGTTAGAATGAAAACAGGCTACGTAGCCTTTCAACTCAACTGAGGAGCAGACCAACCATGAACAAAGGGGATCTCATCGAATTCGCCGCCAAAGAAGCGGACATCAGCAAGGCCGCTGCCGGCAAGGCTCTGGATGCGATGATCGATGCTGTAGTCAAGTCCGTCGCCAAGGGTAATCCGGTGACGCTAGTAGGTTTCGGTACTTTCAAGGCCGCCAAGCGTGCTGCCCGTACCGGCGTAAATCCCAAGACGGGTGAGAAGCTGAAGATCGCAGCGACCACCGTGCCGCGTTTCACCGCTGGCACCAGTTTCAAGACCGCAGTTGCAGGCAAGAAGAAAGCTGCCAAGAAGTAACTCTGACTGAACTTACGGATTTCAAGGGGTGTGGTATCGAACCACACCCTTCTTCATTCCTGATTAACGTGAAAGAACACAGGCAGAGGACGTGCCGCTCCCTGTCGTGACGCGAAAGCCAGAGCGAAGGGGAAACGGGAAGTTGGATGCGTTAGGCGGCGGCGGGCAGGTAGCCGTGTTTGGCGAGCATCTTGATCCAGCGTGGCGCGTTGCGCTGGACGACC
>JACDZI010000220.1 GCA_013426785.1 Rhodocyclaceae bacterium
CTTGGGCGACTCGAAGAGCAGTTTTGTCAGGTAGTCTTCGTTGCAAGCGGCCTTCAAGCGTTTGTTCTGGAGACCGAGCTTGGTGTCGTCATTCTTGAGTCGTGAGAGGGCGATATGCCGCAGCACGGCGAGATTCTCGCGCGCCACCGGATCACGGACGCGGCACTCATCCTCCCGGAAGGAGATATCGAGGTTCCAATGCAACCCGTTTTCGACGCCCCAGTGACCACGCACCGCGTGCGCAAAGCGGGTGGCGCTGGTGCCGATACTGCCAATGAAATAACGGGTCTCGATCGAGATCTTGCCGGCCACCTCACGGCGCGACTCGACCATGCCGATCATGTTCATGGCCACCCACAGGGCGCTGCGCGGCACCCCCGACAGATCGCCCAGGGTGCGGTAGCGACGGGTTTCCAGACGGCCATGGCCCCGCTCGACGGTCTCGAGAAACGCCGACTCGACCCCGGCATAGTCACGGGCGTCGGCCTCGATGAAGGCCTCCTCGACCTCGGCGGCCAGCGTTTCCTGGTTGCCTTTGAGGGCCAAGACGTAGTCACCTCCTTGGTTGATGATCTGCTCGGCAATCTTGGTTTGACAACCCATGGCATCGATGGTGACGATGCAGCCGGCCAATTTCAGCCACTCGAGCAGCCGTGGAATCGCCGTGATCTCATTGGATTTGGCCTCCGTGGCCACCTGCCCGAGCACCACCCGGTTGGCCGTCGCCCAGGCACTGACCAGGTGCAACGCGGCCAACCCCTTGCGGCGGTTGTGCGAGCGGCGCAAGGTCTTGCCATCCACCGCAATGATCTCATCGGGAAGCAGCGTGGCGACCGCCGCGCTCCACTGGCGAAAGCAGGCGGCGAACGCCTCGGGATTGATCAGCGCAAACACGCGCCCGAAGCAATCGTGCGAGGGAATCCCATGGGGCAGTTCCAGAAAGGTCAGCAGCCACGCCTTCTTCGCTTTTGCGAACGTCTCCACGCCGGTCCAGCCGTCGGCGCCACTGAGGGTCGCGGCGATGGCGATGATGATCACCTCAATCAGCTTGTGCCGACTTTGGGTCGCACTGCGCGGGTCTTCCAGCGCCGCAAAGTGACTCCCAATTGATCGCTCGATACTTAAGTCGCACACCGGTGAGTTCTCCCAAAGACGCAAAAGAGGCGAAGCATGGGGGTGGCTGAGTCGGCTATCAAACAGTATTAGCTAATACGTTGATGCGATAGCCCTG
>JACDZI010000221.1 GCA_013426785.1 Rhodocyclaceae bacterium
TGGCTCCTATACGCCGATCTTCAACTGGCTCCATTACGGCGATCGCTGACAGGTGCAGCGGGTGTTGAATCGAATCGAGATGAATCAAGCCCACTAATAGAAACAGCCGCCCGCAGGCGGCTGTCTAATCTAACTCAGACTAAGTCTGGATTAGAAGGAGTGACGCAGGCCAACAGCGTAGATACGAGCGCTGTCGCCAGCGGTGGTGGCAATACCCTTGATGCCGTTGGTGCCAACGCCGTCGTTGCTGTACTTGGCGTAGCCGGCATAGATGTCGGTGCGCTTCGACAGGTTGTAGTCATACGCCAGACCAAAACCCTTGGCGTCGTCATATACCGTGGTCGAAGTGTAATTGGTGTCAATCGTAGCCTTGCCGTAGGTGCCAAGGATCTTGCCGTTGCCGACGGGGATGGACACGCCCAACTGCCACTTCTTGTCGGAGTTGGAGACGATGTCGTCCTTGAGCGACTGGTAGCTGGCGAACGCCTTGGCGACGCCGAAGTCATAGCTACCAGCCAAGCCCCACTCGGTCACGTCGTCCACACGAGCGGAGTTGCCGGTCTTGCCGGTAACCTTGCTGTAGACCAAGCTGGCGGCGATCGGGCCGTTGGCGTAAGTGCCGCTCAACAGGTTGGCGTAGGAATCGCTTGCAGCTGCTTTAGCTGGGGTAAGAGTAACGGCGCCGGTGGTGGTGCTAAAGCTGTATGCGGCACTTGTTGCAACATTCGCAGCTTCGGTAATACGAGCGTGGTTGTAGGCAAACGTGAAGCCGCTGAAATTCGGCGAGACATAGGCGAAGGCGTTGTTGGCACGACCGGCGGAACCGGCGACCAACAGCGAACGGGCACCCGCCTTGCCGGTGGCGTCAAAGGCAGTGCCAGCCAGCGGGTTGGACAGAACAGCCCAGTCATAGGCGGTGGTGTGCAGACGGCCGGCCACGACAGTACCCCAGTTGCTGGTCAGGCCAACGAACTGCTGACGGGCGGCGGTGCTGGACCAGCCGGTTTGCAGAGCGCCAACACCGGAGTTGTCGTCGTTGGCGATGGCGTATTCCAGGGTGAAGATGGCCTTCATGCCGCTACCGAGGTCTTCCGTGCCCTTGAAACCGATGCGGGAACCCGACAGGCCACCGCCGTCAATGGCGGACACGGCATCCTTGCCATCAGCCTTGATGTTGTTGTACATGACATCAACGATGCCATAAACGGTAACGTTGGACTGGGCGAAAGC
>JACDZI010000078.1 GCA_013426785.1 Rhodocyclaceae bacterium
GCTGCTGCCGCTTCGCCAAACCACATAACACCCTCGACCATCGCCTGTCGACGAGTTAGGGCTGGCCGCTTACGGATGATCTGAAGCACATCCAGTTGGCACTATTGTCGAGCCCCAACGGTCGTGTCTGGCAGGTGACCGAGCCTGCGCAGGATGCGGCTAACCGATTGAAGACATTGAAAATCAAGCCGCCGAAGCCGATCCTGAATCTGGATTGATCGCCTTCCTCGCCTAGATACACACCGATTTCGGCAGCCTTGCCGAATGCCCCGCCCCATGCGGCTTTCCGAGAGGTGTGTTACTTGGCGGTGTCAAAGTCAGGCTGGCAGATCGAATTGTTCTTCAAGCCGCTCAAGCAGAACCTGAAGATTAAAACCTTCGTCGGCACCTCGGCCAACGCGGTCAAGACCCAGATTTGGACGGCATTGATCTCGATGCTGTTGCTGCGCTACTTGCAACTGTCCTCCCGTTTCGGCCGCCTTCCGTGGCGAACACCATCTCGCCCATGCTGAATTTTTCCATCGGGCTTCCTTTCAGAGAATCTTGCGCCGTACCACCATCGCCGACTTTTCAAAGCCAAGCTTTTCATAGAAGGTGAGGGCGGTGTGGTTATCGTGGTCGGCCAGCAGGGTGACGCGCGCCATGCCTTGCATCCGTGCCCAGGCAAAGATCTGTTCAACCAATGCGCGGCCGAGTTGCTGGCCGCGCCAGGTGCGGCTGACGATCACATCCTCCAGCAATACCACCCGCTCGCCCAAGGCCGTGCTGACGGTGATCAGCGCATTGGCCATGCCGACTACATTGCCTTCGACGCGCAGCACGAACAGGCGGCCGAGGGCTGGGGTGTCGAGGATCAGTTTGAGCCCGGCCAGATGCTTCTCACGCACCGGATGGAAATCAGCTTCGAGCGTGAATAGTTCGTACAGCAGGTCGGCCATGGCGGGCAGGTCGTCATGGGTGGCGAAGTCGATGGTCATGGCGTTCATCCGATCAGTGCCACGGCCTTGATCTGTGCCCAGATCGACTGGCCGGGGGCAAGTTGCAGGGCGGCGGCGGAGCGCCGTGTCAGGCGCGCCAGCATGGGCTGGCCGCCGGCATCGAGGCGCACCAGGCACAGCGCGGGATGCGCGTCTTCGCCCAGTGCCACCACCGTGGCCGGCAGGGTATTGATGATGCTGTTGCCGACTACGGGCGCAGTGGCGAGGCTGACGTCGCGGGCATGGATGCGCAACCGCACGTGGTGCCCCGTCGGGATGCCCTTGTCGCGTACCCAGAGGCGCCCGCCGGGAAAGTCGACGCCGGCCAGATGCCATTCGGCATCGTGTTCCGTCACGGTGGCATCGAGCACCACGCCGGCGTCTTCGCCGAGTCGGATCGGCAGGTCCAGCCGTGCCAGCGTTTCGGTCAGCGGCCCGCAAGCCAGCGCGTGGCCGCTGTCGAGGACGACGATATGGTCGGCCAGTCGCGCCACCTCGTCCGGCGCGTGGCTGACATAGAGGATTGGGATGCTCAGGGTCTCGTGCAGCTGTTCGAGATAAGGCAGGATCTCCTCCTTGCGCGCCAGGTCGAGCGCGGCGAGCGGCTCGTCCATCAGCAGCAGGCGCGGCTGGCGCAGCAGGGCGCGGGCGATGGCGACACGCTGGCGTTCGCCGCCCGAGAGGTGTTCCGGCCTGCGGTCGAGCAGGGCGCCGATGCCGAGCAGGTCGATGATCTTTGAAAAGTCGGCGCTGGAACTGCGGCCAGATGAGCGGCTTGCCGCGCGTTTGATGCCGTAGTCGAGGTTGCCCTGCACCGTGAGATGCGCGAACAGGCTGGCTTCCTGAAAGACGTAACCAATCGGCCGCTGGTGGGTGCGCAGGAAGTGCTGTTCGTCCTGCCAGACTTCACCGTCGACGACGAGTCGTCCGCCCGCCACGCGTTCTAGTCCGGCGATGGCGCGCAACAGCGTGGTCTTGCCCGAGCCGGAATGGCCGAACAGCGCGGTGATGCCGGACGAGGGGAGCGGCAAATCCACGTCGAGCGTGAAACCCGGATAGTCGAGTTTGAAGCGCGCTTCGATCATTTTTTCTTGCCCGTCGGGTTAAGCGTGTAAAGGACGAGCAGCACCAGGAACGAGAAGATCACCATGCCACCGGCCAACCAGTGCGCCTGGGCGTATTCGAGCGCTTCGACGTGGTCGTAGATCTGCACCGAGACCACGCGCGTCTTGTCGGGGATATTGCCGCCGATCATCAGCACCACGCCGAATTCACCGACGGTGTGCGCAAAGCCGAGCACCGTGGCGGTCAGAAAGCCGGGTTTCGCCAGCGGCACGGCGACGCTGAAGAAGGCATCGAGCGGACGGGCACCGAGTGTGGCGGCGGCTTCCAGCGGCCGGTCGCCGAGTGCCTCGAAAGCATTCTGGATCGGCTGCACGACAAAGGGCAGCGAATAGAACACCGAGGCGACGACAAGGCCCCAGAAGGTGAAGGGCAAGAGGCCGATGCCGGCCCATTGCGTCAATTGCCCGACTACACCATTCGGCCCCATCAACAGCAGCAGGTAAAAGCCCAGCACGGTCGGCGGCAGCACGATCGGCAGCGCGACGACGGCCCCCACCGGCCCCTTCCACCCCGAACGGGTGCGTGCCAGCCACCAGGCGATCGGTGTGCCGACCAATAGCAGGATCAGCGTGACGAGGGTGGCGAGCTTGAACGTGAGCCAGACGGCGGCGAGATCGGCGGGATTCATTCTTCAGGCGCGAAGCACTTGGCGTAATCGGCGCACTCCCCGCAGGAGGGGGCCGGGCAGACGTAGATGCCGTCGCGCTGGCAGTAATGGCGATAGAGGAATTTCTTCCACTTCATGTCGCCGCTGTTGAGTGCGGCCAGCGCCGGGAAGGCCACCTGCATCAGCGTGGACAGTTCGCCACGATTGGCAAGGCCGAGGTCCTGCCACAGGTGGTCGCGCCCGGCGCAGCCAACCGCCACGATGCGCGCCACCCAGGCACAATGTGGCTCCGCACTGCCGCGGTAGTCGAGCAGCAACTGGATCATGTCGCCGAGTTCCGGGATATCCTCCGTCGCTCCGTTTTCCAGCCGCAGCTGCGGACCGGGGAAGAAGGCGCGCCAAAGCTGTGCGAAGTCATCGGCCGACAGACCGAGTGTGGCGGGCAGGATGCCCTCATCCATGGCGCGGCCGGCCAGCATGCTCGCCAGGATGGGCCGTAGCGGGTCATTTGAAAAGTCGGCGCTGGCAGGACGGCGCAACAACTCGCTCACCAGCGCGTCGCGGCATTCGCGCAGCGGTTTCATGCGGCGCTGCCGAAAGTGACTTGCACGTCGCGCGGCGGCGCGGTGTAAGGGGCCGAGGTGACCAGCAGGTCGGCACCTGCGGCCACATAGTCGGCGGCGTTGCCGGCGTGGATGCCGCCCGCAGCAGCGAGCAGCACGCCCGAAAAGTCGGCGCTGGCGAGACGGCATGCCGCGATCTGTTCGGGCGAAAATTTCTCCAGTTGCAGCACGTCGGCACCCGCTGCCATCCAGAGCCGGGCTTCGTCGAGGTTGGCGACTTCGACAACAACCTTCTTTTCCGGTTCGGCACGTTTCAGGCGTGCCACCGTGGCGGCGGGCTCTTCATGCAGAAACAGCCGGTGCTCGGCAAACACCAGCAGGGTTTCCGACAGGCCGAGCCGGTGCATGGTGGCGCCACCGGCCCGCACCGCCTTGGTCGACAGCGCCTTGGTGCCGGGCACGTTCTTGCGCGTGCAGGCGACGGCTACGCCATTGGCTGCGGCGACGATGGCAGAAGCCGCCGAGGCAATGCCGCTGGCCCATTCGACCAGAATTTGCGCCGTCTTCCAGCCACGGTGCAGGCTGGCCGCGTCGCCTACTGCGTCGAGCAGGGGTGCACCGGCGATGACACTGGTGCCGCTCGGTGCGAGCAGCGTGGCGCGTGCACCCGCAAGTTCGAAGAGGCGCACGGCTTCCTCGGTACAACACACGGTCATCAGCTGGCGCGACTGGAATCTCAGCCGTCCGCGCTGCGCACCGATGCCGAGCGCATGCGTGGTCAGGTCGCCGCCGCCGGTATCGTCGTCGAGCAGTTTCTGCAGTTGGGGGTCGGGCAGGCAGCGCATCGGTTCAATGCCGCGAGAACAAATCTCTCAATTTGCACAATGTGGTGGTGATGTCGAAGCGCGGGTCGGCCAGCGCCTCGCCGGCGAGAATTTTTTCCAGCGCCGTGCGCGGGTCTTGCTCGCCGGTGAGCAGCACCTGCGCCCCCCATTTCGCCATGTGGCGCAGGTAGCCATCGCCGGCACTGGCGGCCACCATGATGTCGACGCCATGCAGCGGATGCGGCCCATCGTCCTGGAAGTGGTGGGGCATTTGCTCCTTGCTGAGGGTGATGCGCTGCGGTTCGGGAATCTGCTGGCCGGGCTGGCAGTCATAGACCAGCCAGTCGCGGGTCTGGCCGGCGTGACCGGAGACCTGCGTCCAGGTGGATTTGGTGGCGATGGCGATTTTCATGGCGGAAATGCGACACGGAATTCACATGGGCGGATGGTAAGCCCTTTGCCAGCGAATTCCGTGCCCGCAGCATCAAAGCTCGTAGCCGTAGGATTTGATGACTGCCTTGGCCGCATCGCCCTGCAGGTATTTCATCAGGGCCGCGGCGGCCGGCTTGTCCTTGCCCTTGTCGAGCACGATGGCGTCCTGCTTGATCGGTGTGTAAAGCTTGGCAGGCACGATCCACGCGGAACCCTCGGTGATCTGGTTGTCCTTGGTGATCTGCGACAGCGCGACGAAGCCGAGCAGGGCATTGCCGCTCTTGATGAACTGGTAGGTCTGGCCAATGTTCTCGGCAGTGACGAACTTGGGTGCCAATGTGTCGTAAACCCCGAGCGCTTTCATCGCCTCGATGGCGGCGGCACCGTAGGGGGCGAGTTTGGGGTTGGCGAGGGCGAGATAGTCGAAGCCGGCCTTCTTGAGGACATCGCCCTGAGCGTCGACGATTGTGGACTTGGCCGACCACAGCACCAGTTTTCCCTTGGCATAGGTGAATTGCGAGGCAGCGACGGCTGCGCCTTCCTTGGCGAGCTTGGCCGGCGTCTCATCGTCGGCGGCAAGAAGTATCTCGAAGGGCGCGCCGTTCTTGATCTGGGCGTAGAACTTGCCCGTCGCGCCAAAGGCAGCGACGACCTTGTGGCCGGTGGCCTTCTCGAAGGCCGGGGCGATCTGCTGCATCGGGGCGGTGAAGTTGGCGGCGACGGCGACCTGGACTTCGTCGGCATGGGCCAGTCCGGCAAAGGCCAGGGCGATCAGGGTGGCTAGGGTTTTTTTCATGGCAAGGCTCCGTGAGGTGAAAGGTTATTCGGTAACGGCAAGGAAGACACTCGAGGCCTTGAACACCGCGCAGGCGATGACGCCCGTCTGGAGTTCGAGTTTTTCGAGGCTTTCATGGGTGATGACGGCAGTGACGATGTGGCGACCGCCGGGCAGGGTGATCGACACCTCGGCGTTAACCGGTCCCTCGTGGATATGGCTGATCTCGCCGCAGAAGCGGTTGCGCGCCGAAATGCGCGCATCGGCATCCGGCATCAGCAGTACCGAGGACGACTTTACGAAGGCCGTCACTTCCTTGCCGATCTTGAGGCCGAGGTTTTCGGCTGATTCGCGGGTGATGATCGCCGTCAGGTCGAGTTTTTCGTCGAGGCGGATGCGCACCTCGCAATCGACGGCGCCCTGCTTGATGTCGATAATGGGGCCGGCAAACTGGTTGCGGGCGCTGGATTTCATGGACATTCTCCTGAGTAATTGGCGGAAGTCGGATACATCGTCACCTGCCATCGCATTCATGCGTTCGGTCAGGCGAGCGAGCGCAGCCTGGTGTTCCTCTTCCAGTGCGCGGTAGAAGCCGATCAGGCGCCGCCCGTAGTGGGTGAGTTCTGTGCCGCCGCCGTGCTTGCCGCCGGTGGTGCGGATGACCAACGGTTCGGGGGCGAGGTTGTTCATCGCATCGATCGCATCCCAGGCGGCCTTGTACGAGAGCGGAACCGCCTTGGCAGCCTGCGAGATCGAGCCATGTTCGACGATGGCTTCCAAAAGTCGGATGCGGGTGTCGCCCAGGAAGGCGCCCATCGAGGTATCGAGCGAGAGCTTGCCGAGCAGCGTGGGTGGGGGGGGTGTTGTCATGGTGGTCCTCCAGCAAGAAACGCACCGCTATCTATAAAAAGAATAGCGATAGCTTTAACATCAGGTTTTGGAAGGGATTGGCAATAGGATGAAATCATCTGTGGTTGCAGGTAGCCAGCGCTTTTCACGATAATGGTGCTGCACTGCACAGAAAGGCACCGATATGGTGCTTTTAATATAACGCTTCCCCTCATCGTATTGGAGAAAAAAAATGGCAATCAGCGCACGCAACATTTTTCGCGGCAAAGTCACGGCCCTCAACGAAGGCCCGATCAATGCCGAAGTCGAGCTCACCACCCCCAGCGGCGACCGCATTGTCGCCATGGTGACGGATACCAGCATCAAGTCGCTCGGTATCGCGCTCGGCAAGGATGCAGTCGGCATCGTCAAGGCACCGTGGATCGTATTGCTGACCGGTGCCCAGGATTACCGCTTTTCTGCCCGTAACCAGTTGCACGGAACCGCCGCCAAGCTGGCCCGCGGCGCGGTAAACACCCAGGTGACGCTGACCTTGGCCGGCGGTACGTCCCTTGGCGCGGTAGTCACCAACGATGCCGCTGATGAACTGGGTCTTGTGGTTGGTGGCGCCGCCACGGCGATGTTCAAGGCCAGCCACGTGCTGCTTGGCGTTCCCGCCTGATCGACAGGAACTATTGGCGCGGTTCTTGCGCTGAGGAAGCATTATCCCCAACGCAAGGCGCGCCTCTTGATCGCATTCGAATTTCACCTCCGCAAGCAGCTCGATTTTGCCGACGGTGGCCGCGCAGCGTGCGCCGGTTGATCATGCGGATCGACATCGGTTCGAGCCAGTCCCACAGTTCGCGTCTTGCCGCTGGCGGGATGTCCGCCCCGTCGAAAGCCCGCCACAGGCAGTCAAGCCAGACATCGCGGGCGTCTTCGTCGATGAGATAGGGCAAGTGACGGGTGCGCATGCACTCATTCCCCCGGTGCTCGCTGTAGAGAGTTGGTCCGCCGCAGGTCTCCACCACAAAGTCGGCACTTTTCTTAACGGCCATGGCAAAGTGCTTCTCGTCGCCGGGAAACAGGTGGCTGATTTCGCTGCGTCGGATCAGGTCATAGTGGTAGCTGACGAGCAGGCGCAAGCCAATTTCGCCAACGACCTTCAGTACGTCGGTGGAAGGAAACGGTACCGGCGGAAAGTCCAGGTCATGAGATGCCGGTTTGGTCGTGCCGGCGCCATGCCCATGGTTGCAGCCGCAGCCCTGGGGAGCATGCGGCGATGTGGTGGTGTTCTGACACATGATGAAGCTCCTTTTCGATCAATGAGGGTTCAAGCTGCCGGCAGGCAGGGTGGCGCGTCGCAAGGCGACAAACAGCAGGACGGTGATGCCGCCGAGAATCGCGGAAAGCACCGCCGCGCGCTGGAACTCGCCGGAGAGTACGGCGTTGTAGATGTCGAGCGAGGCGGTGACGGTGCGACCCTGAATGTTGCCGCCGAGCATCAGGGTGATGCCGACTTCGCCCAGCGCGCGTCCCAGTCCGAGCACCAGGCCGGCCGCCAGTGCGCCGCGGATGTTGGGCAGCAATACGAACAGGAAGATCTCGAACTCGGTCTTGCCGAGGGTGCGCGCCGCCTCGGCAAGGCGCGCGGTGACGCCTTCAAAGCCGGCTTGCACCGGTTTGACGACCAGGGGCAGCCCGGCGACGACGGCGGCAATCAGCAGTCCCCAAAAGGAAAAAATGATTTCAAAACCGAACCATTCGAACAGCGGAGCGCCGAGCGGGCCGCGACGGCCGAGCAGCATCAAAAGCAGGAATCCGGTTGCCATCGGCGGGAAAACCAGCGGCAGCGTGATCAGGATGTCCAGTGCTTCACGTCCGCGCCAACCCTGGCGTGCGAGCGCCTGCCCGAGCGCCAGGCCCGCGACGAGGTGAATGCAGACCGTCGCCACGGCGATTTGCAGGGTGACCCATAGTGCGTCGCGTGTGGCAGGGTCGGCAAGGACGGCGAAGCTGTCTTCCATCGTCTACAGGCCGTATTTGTCGAGGATGGCACGGGCTTCAGCGGTATCGAGGAACTGGCGCAGAGCTTCGACTGTGGTTCGGGATTCGAAGCCCTTGATCACGCCGGCGACGATGCGAATCGGTGTGTAGAGCTTTTCGTCGATTTCTTGATATCCCCCGAGTTTTTCCTTGAGCGCCAGCGCTTCGGTCAGGTTGATAAAGCCGGCGTCAACTTCGCCGCTGATCAGGTAGGCCGAGACTTGGGGGACGGTCGACACGATGCGCAGGCGCTCGCGGGTCTTTGCCTCCAGGCCGCTGCGCTGGAGGAATTCCGTGGCGGCGATGCCGTAGATGGCTGATTTGGTATCGGCGACGGCAATGCGACCAAAGCGGGCATCGGCAAGGTCTTCGGGAGATTTGAGTTCCAGCCCTTTGGGCCAGGCGACGACCAGGCGGCCCTTGCCGAGCGGCAGGAAACCGGCGAAAGCGATGCCCTCGGCTTTTTCGAGATAGGCCAGGTCGCCGAATACCACCGCGACGTGACCGCCCTGCTTTGCCTGGCTAAGCACTGCTCCCATGTGGCCGTAGATTTGCTCGACACGGGTGCCGGTTTTCTTCTCGAAGACGGCCGACAGTTCGCTGACCG
This sequence comes from Rhodocyclaceae bacterium, assembly GCA_013426785.1. Taxonomy (GTDB): domain Bacteria; phylum Pseudomonadota; class Gammaproteobacteria; order Burkholderiales; family Rhodocyclaceae; genus Sulfuricystis. The sequence goes on from JACDZI010000078.1 coordinate 8,785, forward strand.
GGCGCTTGTAACCTGCACCGGCGGCGATGAGCAGGGTGTCGGCCATGGCAGAGCGAAGCGGCAATAAGGTCAGGAAAATACTGAGTAACCAGCAATATCTGGTCAATGGACGAATCGATTTCATGGGTGCGGCTCCTTTTTTGTGAGACATGAATTACCTTGGCATGGCGTCGCCAAAGCTAAAAAAACTGCGCGCGTCCTCGGGGGCGGTTTCATCGACGATGATGGTGCGATGAATCAGCCAGCGACCATCCCGCAGGCGCCAGGCGGAGAGGTGCTCGGCGTAAGCGACGACCTGGTAATAGTCCTCGTCGTCGTCCGACCGCAACTCAGTGATCGTCACGCTGTGTGCGCAATAACAGGCCAGCCCATCCTCGTCGTGCCCGGTAATGCGCTGGGCGGCCATTTCATATTCGCGAAAAACCTCGAACTCGACGGGTTCGACGACTTGTTCACGCCAACTGCGGGGCAACTGGCTTTCCCAGGCAACTTTGCTGCGTTGGCATTCGAATGGACGGGTGTGAGCATATGCGTTGTATCTTTTGCTACATAACGATGGTTGCATTTGTCGACCTTCCTCCAGAGAATATGGCAGCGGTTGATGGGATGTCGATGTACAGCAATCTGCATGCCATGGTTTTTGGGTGTGTGACTTTGATGCACGCTATCGCGCAGGCAGTCCACCATTTTGTTGGGTAACTCGCGCCGACGGATATCTGCCGGGGTTGGTTTGTCGCAAAGACGACAAATCCGGGCGCGGATTTATTCCATTAAATCAAAGCTTAGCCGTGGCACGCGGCTTGCAAGAAAGAAATCATGAAAGCCGCCGCCGAAATTGCCGCCCTGCTCAACGAGCCCGCCTGCGCGCACAATCACATCGCCGCCAAGGAAAAATCCGGCTGCGCCCGCCCCAAACCGGGTGCCACGGCGGGTGGCTGTGCCTTTGACGGGGCGCAGATCGCCCTGTTGCCGGTGGCGGATGTCGCACACATCGTGCATGGCCCGATTGCCTGTGCCGGCAACTCCTGGGACAACCGCGGCACGCGCTCCTCTGGCCCGGCGCTCTACAAGATCGGCATGACGACCGACCTGTCCGAAACCGACGTGATCATGGGGCGCGGCGAGAAACGCCTGTTCCTTGCCGTCAAGCAGGCCATCGACACCTATCATCCGGCGGCGGTATTCGTCTATGCGACCTGTGTCACCGCACTGATCGGCGACGACTTCGAGGCTTTGTGCAAGGCGGCTTCAGATCAGTTCGGCGTGCCGGTCATCCCGGTCGATGCCGCCGGTTTTTACGGCACCAAGAACATGGGCAACCGCCTCGCCGGCGAGGCGATGTTCAAGTACGTGATCGGCACGCGCGAGCCTGACCCGGTGTCCGACGCTGTGCGGGCGCAATTTCCGCCCGGCATGAAAATCCATGATGTGAACCTCATCGGCGAGTACAACATCGCTGGCGAGTTCTGGCATGTCGCGCCGCTGTTCGACCAACTGGGTTTGCGCATCATCGGCAGCCTGTCGGGCGATGCGCGTTTCCGCGAACTGCAAACCCTGCATCGCGCCGCCGCCACCATGGTGGTGTGTTCGAAGGCGCTGCTCAATGTCGCCCGGAAACTCGAAACCAATTTTGGCGTGCCGTGGTTCGAAGGCAGCTTCTACGGCGTGGCGGACACCTCGCAGGCGCTGCGCGATTTCGCCCGTGTGCTCAACGACCCCGATCTGGCCGCGCGTACTGAAGCGTTGATCGCGGCGGAAGAGGGTAAGGCCAACGCCGCGCTGGAACCCTGGCGCCAGCGCCTCAAGGGCCGCCGTGTGCTGCTCTACACCGGCGGCGTGAAGTCCTGGTCCATCGTTTCGGCCTTGCAGGATCTCGGCATGACGGTCGTGGCAACCGGCACGAAGAAGTCCACCGAGGAAGACAAGGCGCGCATCCGCGAGATCATGGGGCCAGACGCCGTGATGATCGACGATGGCAGCCCGAAGGCCTTGCTGAACGCCTACAAGGATCTCAAGGCCGACATCCTGATCGCCGGCGGGCGCAACCTCTACACGGCATTGAAGGCGCGCATTCCCTTCCTCGACATCAACCAGGAACGCGAGTTCGCCTACGCCGGCTATGGCGGCATGGTCGAACTGGCGCGGCAACTGGCCCTGACCATCGAAAGCCCGGTGTGGCGGCAAGTGCAAACACCTGCGCCGTGGCAAGTCAAACGCGTCGGCACGCCCCTGACCGCCTAGCAAAAAATCGGCGCTGGCGGGACGGCAACCAGCCGACATTCAGTCGAATAAGCCAGTCACTTCAGCAGGGTCTGGAACAGCGTTTCCGGTTTGACGGGCTTGCTGATGAAGTCACTCATTCCCGCATCCAAGCACTTAG
>JACDZI010000079.1 GCA_013426785.1 Rhodocyclaceae bacterium
AATCACGGTTTGCAGCAACTTTGGAATGTTCAAGTGAGGAAAATAGGATCAATGCTCGGGTCGGTCAGCAGTTCTGGACAAGGATTTGTCGCGACATGGAGGTGGAGTTTCGTGCGGGGCACTTTGAAGCGGGTGTGATAGCCGCCATCGAAGCGATCACCCAAGAACTGACCCGGTACTTCCCGGTCACCGGAATCCGGCAGAATGAGTTACCGGATCAGGTCGTGGTGCTCTAACGCGGCTCAGTACCCGTTGTTGCTTGAGGACTACGGCCTTGTCCATGCGTCGAGACGGTCCCCTGATTTGTTATCGGCGTGAAACATACCAACCCACAACACACAGGCCCGTGCAACAAACGGTTCAGATCGTGGCAAGCACGATTTAACCTATTCGTTAGCCCTCAGCCGAAAAGATGGCATGGTAGATAGCCCCGTTACCTGCCTGAGAACGTTAGAGGGCCGCACAAAATAAATTGGTTTTGCATATGAAGATTTGGTTGGCGAAGAACCCCATACCAATTCGAGGGGGCGGATTTTCTTTGGCAATTGCTTGGCCTGGCATAGTTTCCAATCCTCCATCAATTCGGCACGATGTTCAGCGGCCCACTCCAGAACCAGCGCCAGCACATGCTCCCGCCAGAACGTCTGGATGACGATTCCGAAAAAGATGCTGATCGTTGGCATGGCCGGATCATAAACAGGGCGGGGTTGGAAAACAAGCCGAGGAAGTCTTTGCGGCGGCTTTCCACGCCGTCCCGCCAGCGCCGAGTTTTTGCTACTGGGTGATGCGCCCGACGATCCAGTCCTTGGTCTGCGCCGCGTCCATCGGGAAGCGGCCGCACTGCATCATGCTGAAGCCGAACACGTAGGCGTAGAGCAGGGCGCTGCGCGCAGCGGCTTCGGCGGCCGGCAGGCCGAGGGCGAGGAACAGGCGGCGCGTGCAATCGAGGCGCTCGGCGTCCACTTCCTCCACCACCGCGAGGCCGTTGCCGTCCTGCCGCGCCCAGATGCGGATGGCCGCCTCAATGGAAATACCCTTGCGGTTGCGCGCGGCGGCATAGACGTCGATGGTGTGGCGCAGGGCGGCCAGTTCGCCGCCCGGCTCGGCGACGGTCTGCTTGCGGATGTCGCGGATGCGGCTGGCGCGCCAGTCGTCCAGCACGGCATCGATCAGGTCGCGCCGGTCCTTGAAGTGCCAGTAGAAACTTCCCTTGGTGACGCCGAGTTTCTTGGCTAGACTTTCCACGCGCAGCCCGTCGATGCCATCCCGCGCGACGATGTCCAGGGCGCCAGCGATCCAGGCGGCGCGGTCAAGCGCTTCCTTGCCGGAGGTCTTGGCGCGGAGCGGTTTGGGTTCCATACGGGACGGTATTGAAAAAGGTGGCCGGTTTGCGGTAGCATAGCAGATTCCATACGCAGCCGTATGGTGTCGACAACGAGAGGAGACGAATGTGAAGGTGCTGGTAGCGGTAAAGCGGGTGATCGATTACAACGTCAAGGTGCGGGTCAAGGCTGACCAGAGTGGCGTGGAGCTTGCCAACGTCAAGATGGCGATGAATCCCTTCGACGAGATTGCGGTGGAGGAAGCGGTGCGGCTCAAGGAAGCCGGCATTGCCACCGAGGTGGTCGCGATATCGTGCGGTGCCACCCACTGTCAGGAGCAGTTGCGTACCGCGCTGGCGCTCGGTGCCGACCGTGCCATTCTGGTCGAAACGGATGCCGCACAAACCGAAAACCTGCAGTCGCTGGCGGTGGCCAAACTGCTCAAGGCCGTCTGTGACAAGGAACAGCCGCAACTGGTGATCCTCGGCAAGCAGGCCATCGACGACGATGCCAACCAGACCGGCCAGATGCTCGCCGCGCTGCTGGGTTGGCCGCAGGCGACCTTCGCTTCGAAGGTGGTGGTCGCGGATGGCAAGACGACGGTGACGCGCGAAATCGATGGTGGCCTGGAAACCCTGTCGATCAGGCTGCCGGCGGTGGTCACTACCGATTTGCGCCTCAACGAGCCGCGCTACGCCACGCTGCCGAACATCATGAAGGCCAAGAAGAAACCGATGGATGTGCTGAAGTCCGCCGAACTGGGTGTCGATATCGCCCCGCGCCTCGCCACGCTGAAGGTGGTCGAGCCGGCCAAGCGCCAGGCCGGCATCAAGGTTGCCGACGTCGCCGAACTGGTGGCCAAACTCAAGAACGAAGCAAAAGTAATTTAACTGAGGTGATCTAAATGAGCATTCTCGTCATTGCCGAACACGACCACGCCGTCCTCAAGGCGGCGACCCTCAACACTGTCACCGCCGCCGCGAAGATCGGCGGTCCCATCGATGTGCTGGTCGCCGGCAGCGGTTGTGCCGCCGCCGCCCAGGCCGCCGCCGCACTGGCCGGGGTGGCCAGGGTGAAGGTCGCCGATGCCGCCCACTACGCCGAGCAGACCGCCGAGAACCTTGCCGCGCTGGTGGTGGCCAATGTGTCGGGCTACACCCACATCCTCGCGCCGGCCACGACCTTCGGGAAAAACCTGCTGCCGCGCGTCGCCGCGCTGCTGGACATGGCGCAGATTTCCGAAATCTGCGGCGTCGAAAGCCCGGATACCTTCGTCCGACCGATCTATGCCGGCAACGCGCTGGCAACGGTCAAGTCGGCCGACGCGGTGAAGGTCATCACCGTCCGCACCACTGGCTTCGATGCCGTGGGGCAGGGTGGCTCCGCTGCGGTCGAGGCGATTCCCGCCGGCCCGGACCTCGGTCTCACGCAACTGGTCGGCCGCGAGCTGACCAAGTCGGCCCGGCCGGAACTCGGCGCGGCCAAGGTAATCGTCTCCGGGGGCCGTGGCCTGGCCTCGGGCGAGAACTACCATGCGCTGCTGGAGCCGTTGGCGGACAAGCTGAACGCCGCGCTGGGCGCTTCGCGCGCCGCCGTCGATGCCGGTTTCGTGCCGAACGACTACCAGGTGGGCCAGACCGGCAAGGTGGTGGCGCCGCAGCTTTACCTCGCCATCGGCATTTCGGGCGCGATCCAGCACCTGGCCGGCATGAAGGACAGCAAGGTGATCGTCGCCATCAACAAGGATGCCGATGCGCCGATCTTCCAGGTGGCGGATTACGGTCTGGTGGGCGATCTGTTCCAGCTGGTGCCCGAGCTGACCGCGGCGCTTTAGGCCGGCGATGAACTTCCCGGCCGGACTGTTCGGCGATGCGTGGGTCTTCGGAGCCTGCGCTGTCCTCGCGCTGGTCTGGCTGTGGTGCCTGCGCACCGCGCCCTGGCGGCGGCTGGCCGTGAGCAGTCAGCTCAACGTCTGGCTCGGCGCCATCGTGGTGCTGATGCTGTTCTGGAGCATGAAGGCCGGGGTCAAGCCAGGCCTCAACCTGCACCTGCTCGGCGCGACGGCCTTCACCCTGATGTTTGGCCGCCAGCTCGCCATCCTCGGCCTGTCGGTGGTGATGGCGGCGATCACGCTCAACGGCGCCGCCGGCTGGGAGTCCTACGCGCTCAACGTGCTGGTGACGGCGGTGTTTCCCTGCGTCGTCGCCGCTGTGCTGTTGCGGGTCACCCAGCGCACCCTGCCGCCGAACTTTTTTTGCTACATCTTCTGCGCTGCCTTTTTTGGCGCGGGCATCGCCGTGGTCAGCGCCGGCCTGTTCGCCACCTTGCTGCTGTGGCTGGCCGGCGTGTATCCGGCGCAATTGCTGTTCGACGATTACCTGCCGTACTTCGCGTTGCTTGGTTTCGCGGAGGCCTGGCTCAACGGTGCCGCTATCACCCTGATGGTGGTTTACTACCCGCGCTGGGTCGGCAGTTTCGACGACCGGCGCTATCTCTGGCAGAAAAAATAAAGGAATACTCTCATGGCTTATACCGCTCCCCTGCAGGACATGCAGTTTGTGCTCAAGGAACTTGCCGGCCTCGAACAACTGGCGACGCTGCCCGGCTGCGAAGAAGCCACACCGGATGTGGCCGATGCCATCCTCGAAGAGGCGGGCAAGTTCGCCGCCGGGGTGCTGGAACCGATCAACCGCCTCGGCGATTGCGAAGGCGCGCAATGGTCCGATAAGGTGGTTACCCTGCCGGCAGAGTTCCGTACTGCCTATCGCCAGTTCGTCGACAACGGCTGGAACGCTTTCGACCATAGCCCCGAGTTCGGTGGCCAGGGCCTGCCGCGCCTGGTGTCGGCGGCGGTACGCGAGATGTGGAAGTCGGCCAACCATTCCTTCGCTTTGTGCCCGATGCTGACCGGCGGCGCCATCGAGGCGCTGGAACTGTGCGGTTCGCAGGCGCTCAAGGAAAAATACCTGCCGAAGATGGTCTCCGGCGAGTGGACCGGCACGATGAACATCACCGAGTCGCAGGCCGGTTCCGATCTCGCTGCCATCCGCAGCCGCGCCGAGCCGCAGGCCGACGGCAGCTACCGCGTGTTCGGCCAGAAGATCTTCATCACCCACGGCGAGCACGATATGGCCGGGAACATCATCCACCTTGTCCTTGCCCGCACGCCCACCGCGCCAGCCGGCGTCAAGGGCCTGTCGCTGTTCGTCGTGCCCAAGTTCCTCGTCAATGACGACGGTTCGCTCGGGGCGCGCAACGACGCCTGGTGCGTGTCGATCGAACACAAGCTCGGCATCCATGCCAGCCCGACCTGCGTGATGAGCTTCGGCGATCACGGCGGCGGCATCGGCGAACTGGTCGGCCAGGAAAACGAAGGCCTCAAGTACATGTTCATCATGATGAACTCGGCCCGTTACGCCGTCGGCCTCGAAGGGCTGGGGCTGGCCGAGGCGGCCTATCAAAAGGCCCGCGATTACGCGAAGGAACGTGTGCAGAGCCGCGCCATCGAAGGTTCGGCGGCGTCGGTGGCGATCATCCAGCACCCGGACATCCGCCGCATGCTGATGCTGATGAAGTCGCAGACCGAGGCGATGCGCGCGCTGGCCTACGTGGTGGCCGCAGCGCACGACGCGGCCTTCCACCATCCCGATGCGGAGGAACGCAAGCGCAATCTGGCCTTCGTCGACCTGATGATTCCGGTGGTCAAGGGCTGGCTCACCGAGACCGGCAACCAGATCGCCTATCTTGGTGTGCAGGTGCATGGTGGCATGGGCTTCATTGAGGAGACCGGTGCGGCGCAGTTCATGCGCGACGCGCGCATCACCACCATCTACGAGGGCACCACCGGCATCCAGGCCAACGATTTGATCGGCCGCAAGATCGCCCGCGAAGGCGGCGCGACGCTCAAGATCGTGATCGCCATGATGCGCGCCACCCAGGCAGAACTCGCCGCCGTCAGTGACGCGGATTGTCAGGCCATCGCTGCCGCGCTGGCGACCGGCATCGACGCCGTGGTACAGGCCGGCGACCATATCGTCGGGCTGTACGGTGCGAACGTGCGCGAAGTCGCGGTGGGCGCAGTGCCCTTCCTGCGCCTGATGGGCATCGTGTCCGGCGGCTGGATGATGGCGCGGGCGGCCCTGGTCGCGCAGCTAAAAGTCGGCGCTGGCGAGACGGCTTCTTTTTATCCAAACAAGCGCAAAACGGCGCGTTTCTTTGCCGAGCATGTGCTGAACGAAGCGCCGGGACTGGTGCGCGAAATCACCGTCGGCGGTGCCAGTGCGCTGGCACTGGAAGAGGACGCGTTCTAGGCGGGCGATACACTCAAAGCATGGACCGGTTCTGGCAGCGCCGGTCGCATCGCCGCTCTACTGGTCGCCGCCAGCGAATGATCCGGATGCCGGCAGGCCGCACATCGAAATCGCGCTTGATGCCGAAACCCTCAGCAGCATCCTCGCCGAATCGGCCGGGGAAGTGCAGTCGCTGATCAGCGCGCTGCGATAAGGCCGCTACATTCCCTGGTAGATCGGCCCTTCGCCGCCCTGCGGCGTTACCCAGTCGATGTTCTGGCCGGGGTCCTTGATGTCGCAGGTCTTGCAGTGCACGCAATTCTGCGCGTTGATCTGCAGGCGCGGCCCGTTGGCCTCATCGACGATCTCATACACGCCGGCCGGGCAATAGCGCTGCTCGGGGGCATCGTAGAGCGCCAGGTTGTGGGCGATCGGCGCGGCGGCATCCTTCAAATGCAAGTGGCAGGGCTGATCCTCTTCATGGTTGGTGTTGGAGAGGAACACCGAAGAGAGACGGTCGAAGGTCAGCGTGCCGTCAGGCTTCGGGTATTGAATCGGTGTGCAGGCCGACGCGGGCTTGAGCTTCAGGTGGTCGGCCGTCAGGCCCAGGGTCCACGGCGCCTTGCCGCGAAAGACGTTCTGGTCGATGCCGAACAGCAGGGAACCCAGCCACAGGCCACGATCCAGGAAGGGCTTGAAGTTGCGCGCGCGGTGCAGTTCGTCGAACAGCCAGGAGTCGCGGAACTTTTCCGGATAGGCGGTCAGTTCGTCGCCGCTGCGGCCGGCGGCGAGGGCTGCCGCCGTTGCTTCGGCGGCGAGCATGCCGGATTTGAGCGCCGCATGGGAGCCCTTGATGCGCGAGCCGACCAGGAAGCCGGCATCGTCGCCGATCAGCGCGCCGCCCGGAAAGATCAGCTTGGGCAGGGCTTGCAGGCCACCCGAGGCGAGGGCCCGCGCCCCGTAGGAAAGGCGGGTGCCGCCGGCCAGCATAGGCCGGATCAACGGATGCGTCTTGAGCCGCTGCGTTTCCTCGAAGGGCGACAGGTGGGGATTGGCATAACCAAGGCCGATCACCAGGCCGAAGGAAATCAGCTTGTCGCCATTCGCATTGCTGTAGTGGTAGCAGAACCCGCCAGCGTAGGTGGCGGGATCGAGCGGCCAGCCGGCGGTATGTACGACCAGCCCGTTGACATGCTGGCCGGCAGGCACCCGCCACAGTTCCTTGATGCCGATGCCATAGACCTGCGGGTCGGCGCCGGCGCGCAGGGCGTAGCGCTGTTCGAGATGCTTGCCGAGGTGGCCGCGGCAGCCTTCGGCAAACAGCGTGTACTTCGCGCGCAGTTCCATGCCCGGCTGGTGGTTCGGCCCCGGTTCGCCATTCTTCAGCAGGCCCATGTCGCCGGTAATGACGCCGGCCACGCGCTCGTCCTCGTAGAGGATCTCCGCGCCGGCGAAGCCGGCATAGATCTCGACGCCCAACGCTTCGGCCTGCTGGCCGAGCCAGCGGCAGAAATCGCCCAGGCTGACGATGTAGTTGCCGTCGTTATGGAAGCACGCCGGCAGCAGGCCATTGGGCAACCGCCGGCCGCTGTCTTCGCTGAGGAACAGGAAGCGGTCTTCCGTCACCGGGGTGTCGAGCGGGGCCTGGCGTGCCTGCCAGTCGGGGATCAGTTCGGTGATGGCGCGCGGATCCATCACCGCGCCGGACAGGATGTGGGCGCCGATCTCCGCGCCCTTGTCGATCAGGCAGACATTGATGTCCGCGTCGAGTTGCTTGAGCCGGATGGCCGCTGCCAATCCTGCCGGCCCGCCGCCCACCACCACCACGTCGAATTCCATCGCCTCGCGTTGCATTATTTTTCCCCCAGGGCAGCTTTGTCGCACGATTATAATTTGCTGCTCCCCTTTTGGTCGCCGCGATCATGGAACATCCGCAACAACTGGTTCACACCACGACGATTCCCGTTCGCTGGGGCGACATGGATGCCCTCGGCCACGTCAATAACACGATCTATTTCCGCTACGCCGAGCAGGCACGCATCGAATGGCTGGAAGACCTGGGGATTGCGGTGCGCCTCGATGTCGACAGCGGGCCGGTGATCGTCAACGCCCATTGCACCTTCCTGAGGCCGCTCACCTATCCGGCCATGATCGAGATCCGGACCCTGGTGGGCAAGCCCGGCCGCACCAGCATTCCCACCTTCTATGAAATGCGATGTGTCGGCGACGCCAGCCTCTACGCCGAAGGCGGCGCCAAGATGGTTTGGTGGAATCCGCGTACCGGCAAGGCGCTTCCTCTCCCCCCTTTCCTTCGTGAACTTTATCCCCATGACTGACCAGATGATGTGGCAACCCTCGGCGGAGCGCATCGCCGCCGCCAACCTTATTGATTTCGGTGCTCGTGCCGGCTTGTTGGCCGACGCCGGGGGCGACTATGCCGCAGTGCATCGCTGGTCGATCGAGCAACCGGCAGCCTTCTGGTCGCTGCTGTGGGATTTCTGCGAAGTGCGTGGCGAAAAAGGCGCGCGCGTCCTGGGCGACTGCAGCGCGATGCCCGGCGCGCAGTGGTTTCCGGATGCAACGCTCAACTACGCGCAGAACCTGTTGCGCCGCCGCGATTGCGAACTGGCGCTGAGCTTCTGGGGCGAAGACCGGCTGATCCGCCGCATGAACCACGGCGACCTCTATCGGCGCGTCGCGCGCCTGGCGGCAGCCATGCGCAACGAAGGTGTCCAGACTGGCGACGTGGTTGCGGCCTACATGCCCAACCTGCCCGAAACGCTGATCACGCTGCTGGCGGCTTCCTCCATCGGCGCGGTGTTTACCTCGGCCTCGCCGGACTTCGGCGTGCAGGGCGTGCTCGACCGCTTCGGCCAGGTGAAACCCAAGCTGCTGTTCGTGGCTGACGGCTACTACTACAACGGCAAGACACTCGACTGCCTGGGCAAGGTGAAGGACATCGTTGCCGGCCTGCCCTCGGTGCAAAAGACCGTCGTCGCGCGTTACGTGCGCAAGGAAGGCCACGAGATCGACGCGATCCCGAATGCCTTGATGCTGCGCCAGTTCGTCGATCCTTTCCGCTGGCAGACCGAAATCGAGTTCGCCCAGCTGCCCTTCGCCCATCCGCTCTACATCCTTTATTCGTCCGGGACGACCGGCGTACCCAAGTGCATCGTGCATGGCGCCGGCGGTGCGCTGCTGCAGCACCTCAAGGAGCATCGCCTGCAGTCGGATGTCCAGCCGGGCGACCGGGTGTTCTACTACACCACCTGCGGCTGGATGATGTGGAACTGGCTGGTCTCGACGCTGGCCTCGGATGCCGCCGTGCTGCTCTACGATGGTTCGCCCTTCGTCGGCCGCGGCAAGGTGCTGTTCGATTACGCCGTTGCCGAGGGCATGACGCACTTCGGCACCTCGGCCAAGTTCATCGACGCCTGCGCCAAAATTGAGCTGAAACCCGCTGCGACTCATGATTTGTCGGCGCTACGCGCGATGTTCTCCACCGGCAGCCCGCTGGCGCCGGACAGCTTCGACTATGTCTATCGCGACATCAAGGCCGACCTGCAACTCTCATCGATCTCCGGCGGTACCGACATCGTGTCCTGCTTCGTGCTGGGCAACCCGATCGGGCCGGTATGGCGCGGCGAGATCCAGTGCGCGGGCCTCGGTATGGCGGTGGATGTGTTCACCGAGGCCGGCCAGCCGGCAGCGGCCGGCGAAAAGGGCGAACTGGTGTGCACGCACCCCTTTCCGTCGATGCCGATCGGTTTCTGGAACGATGCGGACGGCGCCAAATACCGCGCCGCCTATTTCGAGCGCTTCCCCGGCATCTGGTGCCACGGCGACTATGCCGAGAAGACCGCGCACGGTGGTTTCATCATTTATGGCCGCTCCGATGCGACGCTCAACCCCGGCGGCGTGCGCATCGGCACGGCCGAGATTTATCGCCAGGTCGAGCGGCTGCCCGAAGTGCTCGAATCCATCGTCATCGGCCAGGACTGGCCACCGGGTGAAATCGGCGATGTGCGCGTGGTGCTGTTCGTCAAGCTTCAGGATGGGCTGACGCTTGATGAGGCGCTGGTCAAGCGCATCAAGGAGGCGATCCGCGCCAACACCACGCCGCGCCATGTGCCGGCCAAGGTGTTGCAGGTGGCCGACATCCCGCGTACCAAGAGCGGCAAGATCGTCGAACTGGCGGTACGCGAGGCCGTGCATGGCCGGCCGGTCAAGAACGTCGAGGCGCTGGCCAATTCCGAGGCGCTCGAACTGTTCCGCAATCGTGCCGAATTAGCTTCCTGAAGTTTCGAGACCGAATCCTGCCGTCCCGCCGGCGCCGATTTTTAGTACGTTGGTTAGCCAGGGGAGCGTTTCCCGCAAGGCCGGAGCGAGTGTCCATGGCGGGTTGATGAGGAACACCCCGCTGCCGTGCATGCCCTGGCGATCGGCGGTGGGCGTACGGACGGTCAGCGTGACATTGAGCCAGTCGGGCGCGAGTTTCTTCAGCTTGCCGGCGAGGGTGATGCTCTCGTTTTTCTGCAACAGGGGGTACCAGACCATGAAGCCGCCGGTGGCGAAGCGTGCCAGGCCGTCCTTGAGCGTCTCGACGACGCGGAAATAATCGCGCTTGTCTTCATAGGAAGGATCGATCAGCACCAGGCCGCGCCGTGACGCTGGGGGCAACAGCGCCATGAGGCCGGTGAAGCCGTCTTCCTGCTTGATGGCAGCGCGCTTTTGCGCACCGGGTGCGGCGGCCGCGACGTTTTGTGCCAGCAGCTTGATGTCGGCGGGGTGCAGCTCGAACAGGCGTAGCCGGTCGCTTGGCCGCATTGCTCGCAAGGCGAGCAAAGGTGAGCCGGGGTATCGGTTGAGTGGACCCTCCGGATTGTCGCTCTTCACGGCGGCCACATAGTTCGCCAGCAGCGGTGGCAGGTCGGTGCACTGCCATAACGCGCCGATGCCTTCGGCATGCTCGGCATGGACCCGGGCGCGGCCGCTGTCGAGGCGGTAGCCGCCCGCGCCGGCATGGGTGTCGATCACCCAGTAGGGCTTGTCCTTCTGGTTGAGGTAGTCCAGCACCGCGAGCAGTACGGTGTGCTTGAGAACGTCGGCGTGATTGCCGGCGTGGAAAACATGGCGGTAACTGAGCATCGCGGGCCTTTAGAATGGTTGCCCATGAATGATACGCAAGGCGAGAGAATATCCAAGCTGATGGCGGCGCGCGGCCTGTGTTCGCGCCGTGAGGCCGACGCCTACATCGAGCGCGGCCTCGTCTATGTCAATGGCGAGAA
>JACDZI010000080.1 GCA_013426785.1 Rhodocyclaceae bacterium
CCATCAATCTCGCTGACGAACCAGCTACGCTATGGTTGTCGACCAATTTTATTTTACATAATATAGATTGGCTTCAGTGCCTTTTCTGTCAACGGTGCGGGTTTGCTGGCAGATAAAGACTCTTTATATGTGTCATTCGCTATTGCATCGGTCGGCGTTTCAGTCGATACCATAAGGGCAGATAAGGCGGCTGCAAGTGCCGTCGACCCATTCAGGACAAAAGGGCGGAAATAGTTACGCTTCTCCTCGTTGCGCTCCGTAACAAGTTCGCTTGCTGCTATCACTGTCCACCTGTCGATTCCGAGTATTTCCGCCAGCTTGCCGCACGCGATCGCGGGTAGTCCGCGTCTGCCTGCCTTTGCGCTACTTAGGTCGTTTGGGTTCATTCCTAAGGCTTTCGCTAGGTTCTTCTGTTCGCCTTTTCTTTGAGCGGCTATCTCGATCATTTGGCGTAGTTCCATTTTTTTTCCTTGGTAGTTGACACATCGCAAAATTGCGAGGTAGGATTCGCTACATCGCAATTTTGCTAGTTAGCTAAATTGCTTGATGGTGCCTTATCTCATGATCTGGCCTTGACTGTCAACCGGAGGAAATATGCAACTGGTTCTAACTGAGCGCCGCAAGTCTCCGCGAATGCCTGTTCGCTTTTCGGATTGCTGTTTCTATACCGCGTCGGTTTTCAATGGTGTCGTTGTCTGCATGTTCGGCGGCTATGGCACGCCTAAGCCTGCGATGCATATCCAGCTATGCGACGACTTTAAGCCTATCGAGGTCGCAGCATGAAAACTGAATGCGCTTATATTCGTGGCCCTGTTTCGGCCTCGAATGCTTCCCGCCTCGAAGCTTTGGCAAAAGATAACCACTTGCATCATGGGCTACATGCTGGTCTTACCTTTGCTGTGGTAATTAAGCGCGGTCTTGATTCAATCGACCGTTACCCTATACGTAAATATGAATCATTGAAGGCTATCTAAATGTCGATGCTAACCCATTCTTTCCGTCGTCGATCTCCTTACCGGCGTAATCGCGTGCCTGAATGCCTTGTTCCTCCTTCCTATCTTCCGAAATACCGGCTAACTAATAGCGAAATGCTGCCATCTGATAAAGGGATGGCATCGGAGCGCCGCGCGCGCGCAGCGCAGCGAGCACGTGCGGCGGACGGTGCCCCCCCCCTACTAACAGGGGGGGAAAGTCCGATAACCCTAGTTTGCCGTGATGGTAAGGTTCGCGAAATACCGGCTCGGTCGGGTTATGGTGGTCAAGCTGCTTTTATTGACTGGCTGAATATTTCCGTTTGCGAGTCGTCTTTTTACTGGGACAAAAATCGCGTTATTCCCGTAACTGACGACCAGTTAATATTTGCGGCCAGTACCGTATTGGAAGGCATATTCGGCTTTGGTATTGTTGCCAATCGGGAGCAGGGTGCCAATTTCTATCATTTCTCATGGACGCTTGGCGATGGCTTCGGCATGTTCTGCTTCGGTGGTCAGCGCGGGACGTGCCTGATAACTCTCTCTGGAGAGGGTTGCAGCGCAGCTAAACCGGGATGGGAAAAGCGCCTTTATCAATGGCTCGAATATTCCGCTGTTCGTCCTCGTATAACTCGTGTTGACTTGGCTTATGACGATCTCGATGGCTCCGAATATAGCGTCGACAAGGCTGATAAGGCTTATGACGATGGGCTGTTTAACTGCGGTGGCCGTAATCCTGATTGCGAGCACCGCGGGAACTGGAAAAAGCCCAACGGCAAGGGGCGAACATTCTATGTAGGCAACCGTAAGAACGGGAAATTCTGCCGCGTTTATGAAAAGGGACGCCAGCTAGGCGCGGAGGATTCGGAATGGTGTCGCGTTGAAGTTGAATTTAAGTCTGTGGACCGGGAAATTCCTTTTGATGTCCTGTTAGTTCCCGGCGAGTATTTGAGCGCCGCTTATCCTGCATTCGGCTGGATCAATGAAATTAAACAACGAATAGAAACGATTAAAAAAGAGGCGGAATTTAGTTATGCAAAGTTGATTGTCTGGCTCCGTCATCAAGCAGGACCGGCTATACATTTCGCACGCGAAATAGAAGGATCGGCTGAGGAACTATTTAAGCTCGTTGCACGCGAAGATAAAAACGGCAAGTATCCCGCTGCTGTCAAGAATATATTTAATTGGACTAATTGCAGTCTGTCGATTAACCAACTGGCGGCGAGTGCTGCCTAACTTTCGGAGGTAATACCATGCAACAAAAAATGCTTGTACTTGGTGCTCGTCGCTTTAACGATTCCGTCGATGGAAAAACCTACAATTTCACAAAGCTTCGTATTGCGTACCCGGTTCCTCGTAATTCTGAGAATGAATGCGGGGTTGCCTGTCCACCTAATGATGCTCTATTCGGCAAGGCTGATTCATACGATGAGCTTATTAAGCGTTTCAAGTTTCCTTGTGAATGTTTGCTTGACCTTGAAGTTACCTCCAAGGGTGTCGACGTCTTTGACATTCAACCGTTCGAAGTGTTGAAGCCGGCCAAGGGCTAATCATGATGCATCCTGTGCCCCTTGTTCCTGTATGGGTCATTCAGTGTATCCGTTCTGGAAACTTTCTTACAAGGGAACTTGATCTAAATCCGTCCTTACGGTTTGCGGGTCGTCTCTATTCGGAGCAGGCGGCGCGGGATACTGCCATCAGTCAGTTTTCATATGAGTATGAAATACATCATTTTTGGGAAACGGAATAAATGCCATATTCGTTTAAAGGGGTTTGTTATTCCTCTCGTTCTCTGGCGTTCGATGCGTTCAAAAAGGAGTTTCCCATTCTTGATTCTGGCGGTTTCGGATATTTAATCTCTGCAACGGTTAATCCGTCTGGTCTTATTACTTATTCCGTAGGCCATCGCTTGTGGACGTCTAACTCTTTTAATATTCGTGCAGGGACGAGTCAGTTAACGGTGTGTACTGGTGTCGATGCTCCGAATGCATTTGACCCTATTAACGCTGGTGGTGTGTTCAGTCTTTTCTTTGGTGGTGTTATTGCAACCTATTTAGTAGCACAATCCATTGGAGTTATCATTCAAGCTATTCGCAAATTCTAAGCTTTTGGGGCTTTCCCAGAACCGGCGCGGCGGTATCCGCGCAAATTGTCTCGAAAGGACAAATCATGAAAACTCGTAATCGCGTTATTGGTGCTGGCTCCACTCTGGCTCCTTTGTCGGCTTTCGCTGCTGGCCCCGATCTGTCGACTATCACTTCTGCCGTCGATTTCGGCACTGTCACGACTGCTATCCTTGGCGTTGGCGCCGCTATTGTGGTCGTGTACATCGCTTGGAAGGGCGCAAAGATGGTTATCAGTGCCGTTCGTGGCGCTTAATCCCGTCTAGTCCTTTAAATGGGCGGGGGGTGTGCACGCCCCCCTATTCATTTAATTTCGCATTCGAAAATCGATATAGAAAATGATTACATCCGCTGATGCTTGGTATCTCGCTCTTGCCTTTTGGGGCATGCTTTGCGCATGGGCTGCGATTAAAGGGCTTGAAAATGATTAGGCGAATAACTGCCTTCGTTTTTGCTCTGATATTTGGGTGGACGGTATCCACTCAATCGGCGCGGGCCTTCGCCCCTGTTGCAGTGCTGGGTGCTCCTCAAATTGTCGCCGTGGGTGGCGAGGTCTATGCACTGGCTGCTATGGCCGGGCTTATTGGCATCACTGGCCTATATTCGCTTATGGGTGATTCCGAGGGTAATCAGGTTCGTGTTCCCTTGTCCAATGATTCTGCTGCAGTTCCTCCTGCGCCCGTTGCACCCAATCAAGTATCGGTATCTGGCGGTGGAACTTCATATGAGTGGGCGGCTCACGATAGTACTTGGGGTAGTCTAGGATCAGTCTGCTCAAAATATACTTCTCAACCTGCGCGTGATGTGGGGTATGGAACTACTCGTACCTTTCAATGTGTATCTATAAGTAGTAACGGCGGTACTGGTACTATGTATACGACATACCGCGATGTTAATCCGGGTACTGGTCTTGATATTAGATCTGAGCCGTACTTGGTTACTGTTTATTCCAGACAGGTCGCTATACCTTTATCCTGTGCTGATGGTTATACCTTGAGCGGATCAACGTGTACGCTTGCCGATGCTCGTCAAGCTCAATCGGATCGAAAAATTGATTACAAGCGTGAGAATGGCGCTTATGTTCCTGTTTCTCCTAATGACGCTGACAAGAATACTGCTCCTAAGCATGGAAATCAGAATGGAGCGGTCGCGTGGGCTGGCAAGACAATGGACGGTTATCCCACTCAGTCTATTCAAGTGGTCAATCCGAATGGATCGAGTCAAATTCATACGCAAATATCCAGGCCGAATGGTACGCTCGAAACTCAAACCCTCACTTTTAGTCCTTCTGGCGAAGTAATTGGATTTACCACAACGCAAACAGCGGCAAGTTTGCAAATCAATCCTGACACCGGCACTGCGACGGTGCAAGCTCCTGCTCCTGTTGTCAATCCTGACGGCTCGGTTAATACTAGTGTTCAACCTTCGTCATCTCCTCAAACACAACAGACAATACAATTTCCTAATGACTATGCACGAACTGGCGAAGCTGAAAGCGCGGCAAGGCCGACAAGAGATAAACTGAGTAATTCGGAGGATGTAAGAGACCCGGCTTTACCTCT
This sequence comes from Rhodocyclaceae bacterium, assembly GCA_013426785.1. Classification (GTDB taxonomy): domain Bacteria; phylum Pseudomonadota; class Gammaproteobacteria; order Burkholderiales; family Rhodocyclaceae; genus Sulfuricystis. The sequence continues at coordinate 4,657 of JACDZI010000080.1, forward strand.
AGAGCAGGCATTTAATGATGCGTTTTTTATTGGTACTTTTTCACAGTTGTTAGGTTGGTCTATGCCTGCGCATGCTTCTCAGTGCCCGACGAGTTCATTCTTTTGGAATAACGCGGAATACACCATTGATAGCCATTGCCAAATGATTAGTAATCATTGGGGTGTTCTTCAATCCGCGATGGCGGTCGTTTGGGTTATTGCTGCGCTCTTTGTTGTCTTGGGGGCATAAAAAATGCTATTCGCTCCGCTTCTTGCTCCGCTCGTTAGTTTCTTTTTCCGCGAGGTCGTTGTTAAGTTTCTCGTCTTTACTGCGATATTCGCTGTTGTTGTTTTCCTCGTACCAAAAGCGGTCGCCTATCTTGCGCCGTTCATAGGGACGGCTGGCTTATCTGGTGCCTTCGGTGGCCTTGCCGGGGGCGTCTGGTTTTTCCTCGATTTTTTCAATATGTCGTTCGGCGTGCCATTGCTTATTTCCGCTTATGTCGCCCGGTTCTTGATTCGGCGCTTGCCTGTGATTGGGTAAATTATGAAACTTTCTCAATTGTTTGCTATTGGAGTTCCTCAATATACCGCGCGTGATGGTGGTAATCCGCATAGTGCTAATTTGTTCGTTGAGCGTGCAACCGGTATTCTCCGCGATTACGGGGAAGGTTTCGCTGTTTTTGTTGGTGGACGTCTAGCATGGTTTTCTAATGATGTAGGCGGCGCGCGTAATCAAGCTAAAATTGCCGTATCTTATGGAACTAAACGCGAAGATATAAAGATTAAACGGGTCGTCGTCTAATTTCGCATGCGAAACGCTAATCTATGCCGTTAAAAGCCTATATCGGTCGTCCTCGTCATGGCAAGACATATGAGGTGGTTACAGTTGTAATTTATATCTCGTTAAGTCAAGGGCGGCGCGTTGTCTCGAATATTGCCGGTCTTAATCGGTCTGCAATGCTTGAGCGGTTTTTAAAGAATGGCGGCGACCCTGATAAGTTTGGTGAATTGGTCATGGTCACTCATGATGAGGTAAAAAATCCTCTGTTCTGGCGAACCGATGCAGATCGGGATAAGGGGGTTGATTCGTTCATACAACCGGGTGATGTTCTGGCGCTTGATGAGATTTGGCGATTCTGGTCGGGTTTTGGTCTCCGTTCTGACGATGGCGACAAGCGGCCGGAAAGGGTTATGAATTTCTTCCGCATGCATGGGCATTTCACTCACCCGACTACAGGCTATTGCTGTGAAATTGCTTTAATCACGCAAGACTTAAACGATATTCATCGCTCGATTAAAGGTATTATCGATCAAACGTTTTTAATGACTAAGCTAACTGCTATTGGTTCTTCTAAGCGGTATCGCGTCGATATTTACGAAAAAACGAAGGTAACGCGCGCTCCTTTACGGCAGTTGCAGCGTTCATACAATCCCGAATATTTCGAATTTTATAATTCGCATAGTCAGCGAAAGGAGGGCGATGCTGATGCCATAGAAGAAAATCCTGATGATAGGGGCAATCTCTTAAAGGGCGCATTATTTAAGATTGTTATCCCGCTTGCGCTTGTCGTCGGATGTTTTGCGGTCTGGACGGTTGTTCAATTTTTTCGGCCGAAAGAGCTGCAAACGGTAAAGGTCTCAACCTCTGAAACTGCTACGGTTGCGCCTGTTGCCGTTTCGCCTGCGAAAAATACAATTGATGAGTCGGAGCGTTGGCGCGTGATCGGTTGGTTCGATCAACCGATGCGCGTAATCCTTTCCGATGGCAATCGCACTCGAATCATTCAGCCGCCAGATTTTCGCTTGGCTGGTCTTGATATCGAAACCTTTTTGCCGAATGGGGAAGCGGTAACGGCTTGGACGGGAAGTAGGAAAGCGGGAATTATTGAAGGCGCGCAACCATGAAAAAACTTTTCATCATTCTGTTGATCTGGTCGGGCTTTGCGACTGCTCAATCGTCATCGCTCTATCTCGAAGAGATTAGCGCCGCCGATTTGGTCAAAATGGTTTTTGGTGAAATCCTTCATAAGCCGTTTGTTTTGTCGCATGCTGTGATCGAATCGAGTGAACGTGCAACGCTTTCGCTTCGTAATGTGCAGCCGGAGGAAATGCGACGGCAAGCGGTATCTGTCCTTGAGGGCTTGGGATTCTCTGTCTTGGATCGCGCTGGGGTCGTGGTCGTTGATCGCGCGCTAAAGGATGACGAAGAGGTTATTGTTTATCATCCTCGATTCCGTTCATCATCGTATCTCGCTGACATTGTTCAACCGCTAACCGGCGCGCGCTCGATGTCGTCTCGCGATCTTCGTCAGCAAGTGGGCATTCAATCTTTGCAAGCGGGGCAGGGTATGCAACCGCATCAAGCTGTGCAACCGGCGCAATCTTCCTATCAGGTCGAAAGCCGGACATCTGTTGCTGGTATGACTGATCGTTCTGAAGTCGATCAGATTGCTTTAACGGTTCCGCGCTCGAAGGCTGACAAGTTACGCAAGCTGCTCGCCGATTTGGATACTCCGACTGGTGAGATACTGCTTAAAGCTGCCGTGTATGAAGTGGGAACAACTAAACAGCAGGGGTCGGCTCTAAAGCTGGCGATGGCCGTCGGTGGTCTCGATATTGCGTTAGGTGGTTCCCTGAATGTTTCTGACGCCTCTGTTAAGTTCACTATAGGTGGTTTGGATGGCCTTCTTACGGCTCTTGACCGTGATTCGCGGTTTCGTTCTTTGTCTCGGCCTCAAGTCCGTATAAAAAACGGCGCTATGGCTCGTTTCAGTGTTGGTCAGGATGTTCCGATTCTTGGTAGTGCTCAGCTTGATCGCCTTGGTAATCCGGTGCAGTCAGTCGAATATAAGCCTTCGGGGATTATCCTGTCGGCACGTCCTGAAATCAGGGCGGATTCTGTTGAACTTGAAGTAAATCAGGAAATGTCATCCTTTACTGCGACTAATACCGGAGTTAATAATTCCCCGACTTTGATAAAGCGTTCGGTCAATACAAAGCTGAGTATTCAGACTGGGGAAGTGGTCATACTAGCTGGATTGCAGGACGAAAAGCGCGACGAATTAAATAGCCGTCTGCCTTTCCTTGGGTGGTGGCTTGGTGATTCCGGTGCGGAATCATCTACGGAAATCCTTGTCTTTATCGAAGCTTTGCGCATATAAAAAAGCCGGGGAATCCCGGCTTTTATCGTTTCGCCTGCGAAATCATTCAGGCTCGAAGCGGTTCGCTGCTTCTTCGGCTGCTCTCGCTTTAATGACTTTTTCCCCTTTGTTCGTCCACTCTTGAATGCATTTCTTCGCTGCTTCTCGATCTGTTATGAGGGGCGAGGTGAGCGAGGCTAGTGCAAAAATCATTCTCTCGATTAGCAATTGTGCGTCCAGACCTTGTGAGTCTTCGCCTGCGAATGCGCTTAAAGCTTTAATCTTTTCGGCGGTGTTCATTATTTGTTCTCCCGTTTATTCATGGCACTGACTAGCAGGTCGGCAAGTTCCCAAAGATTTCCGAATAGACCGTGTAAATAAGCGGCAATTTCAAGCTCCTGAAAGTGATTGCTTGCAAATTGGATAATTGCATTAGCGCGGTTATTTAAAAATATGTCTGTTTCTCCGCGTTCGTGGTGTGGTTTCAGTTCTTTTAGTATCTCTGCTTGCTCCTCGGCGGTATATTTTTCCATCATTTCCAAGTGGCCGATTTTCTCGTTGCAGCACATCGCAGAAAGGATTCGGATTGCTTGCGATGCGTTGAATTTGGGCGGGGCAGGGGGTGTGCCTTCTTCGGGTTCCTTGGCGGTGGGTTTTGCCCTGGCTTTCTTTTCTGCCTTCGTTGCTGCTGTCGCTTGTTTCTTCGCTTCCTTGATCCAGTCGCGCGCCTCTTGCCGTGTTATGCCTTTGCGAATGTAATTGGCTAACTCCTCCTCGAATTTATAGCCAAGCTGCGCGGCTTGGTTCAACGTCCCAAGAATTTCCAAGTCCTCGCACTTTCCCGATTCCTGCAGATTCCTCGCCTGAAAGCTGCTCGTATCAAGCGATAGGCTGACCAGCTTAGAAACCCAAGGCTTAGACTTCTTGACTCGTTGCGCTACTGCGTCAAGGCTTCCGAGTTGGTCGAATAGTACGCGCATGGATTTAACGCGGTCGCCTAGGCTCATATCCTCTCGCTGGATGTTCTCGGCAAGCTGTGTATAAATAATCTCTTTTTCTTCTATCTTGCTAATTAGTGCCGGGATCGCTGCATGCTTTAGCAGGCGGATCGCTCTAAGTCGCCGTTCTCCGCAAACCAGCCGATATTTTTCATCTCCGGTGGGATTGACTAACACGGGTTGCAGCAGGCCATGCGTTTCGATGTCCTTGGCTAGCTCCTCTATGCTGGCGTCGTCAAATTCCGTCCTTACCTGTGCTTTAACCTCGATGCGGTCAAGTGGTATCAGGTGGATTTCGCTGATTACCTGCGGCGGGGGCAGGGCGTTTGACTTCGGTTTCGCATGCGAAACGGCTTCCTTTTTCGTTGCGGTTTTTTTCATTCTTGCGGCTGCCTCCTCGATGTTCTTGGGGTTTCCTTTCGGCTTTTCTGCCTTCTTCAATTCATCCACTGCGGTGAATGGGTTCATTCGAAATCCTTCGGTTTTGTTGGTCGTGTTCATGCTCTTGGCTCCTTTGAGTTATGCCAAGCCCATGCACGCGCGTGATGCTGCGCGTCGCCTTTGTCGTCGGTGTGGTAATCCGCCTCGGTCTGGTGTTCGCCTTTGATGTAGTGCTTAACGCGCCACTCTTGCCACTCGCTATCCCGGTAAACCTTCGCCGTCCTGCCGGTTTTCGTGTTTTCAATCGTTTCAAGTCTTTTCATGTTGTTCACCTTTTCTATCGAGTTATCCACATCTGGCCTAGATTGTTAGCCGGTCGTGCGGTGGTTGCTGTGCTTCGTTCGGATTGGTTGTTGTCTTTGTGCATGGTTTCTCCTTTGGTGGTTTGTTTCATCCGTCCTGAGTTGTTGAGCCGTGGCGTAATGCTGCGACAAGGCTTAAAAGCCCCAGTCAACGCGGGGGGGCCTTGTAACGCCTTGCGGATCCGCATCACCTAATCCGCAAGGGGTTACGGGGATACCGCTTGACAGGGGCTTTCCTTGGCGCAAATTCGCCGCTTATGGCTCGATAACTCAGGACGGATGAAACAACCAAAGGAGGGCACAAAGACGACGGTTCCCAAGCCGAAACGAAGCAAAGCTATCACCATACGAGCCTTTATCTGACTGGCTTTTAGCTGTGTGCCGTTGCCGTTGCGATAGCGGGCGGAATGGCTGCACTAGGTTGAAACGTCTTCACCGTTTCAACCTGGTGCAGTCCCTTTAGGGATGAGCGATTAGCGAAACCAATGGAAGCACGCGACGGCTTGCCGGATCGCCAAGCATCTAAGCATTGCTAAATGTCTTGACTCCCTGCCCGAAATGCATAAAATCACCTGCATGGAATACCTTCTCCCGTATCTCGAAACAATCCTAACTTTCTGGAACGGCGTCGACCTTCAAACTAGAATTTATCTTTGGTATCTGCTCGGCGTTTTCCTTGTCCTTTTGTTTCTTTATTTCTGGTATCTTTTCTTTCGCCGTCTTTGCGGTGATCGGAAGTTTCGTGGCACTTGGTACAATCCCGATCAATTCGAAGAGTTAATACTGATATTGCAAGAGGATCAAAACTCAGGCCGGCGAGTTATGCGTTGGGACGAAATAGAACTTCTTCGGGAAACCAGGCTAGGCCGTAATTCCGGCCTTGGATTTGATCGTGCACGAAAAGGCTACTGGTAGTCCTTGCCTCCTTGGTCTGCAACAATCCGAAATCTCTACTGGTTGAAAAGGGCTTGCCGTCAACCTGACAATAACTGTCGTCGTCGCATCTGGCGGCTGATTGCAAGCGAAAAAAAACGCCTGTTAGCGGCAGGCGTCCCATATATCGAACTGCACCTAATCACCCGGACGTTGACGAATCCGCGCAACCAAAACGCGGCCATGCGCCTAAAAAATTACTACGCGCAAGGGCGGTTATTCGACTAATCTTATTACTTAAGCAACTTGACATAATATAGATTATGCGTATTTCAATCGTATTTCAAATAGACAGTAATGCGACTTTAAGAGGGCGCGCTCAAAATCCAAGTGCAACATAATCGGGAGAGAATGTTGCATGGGA
>JACDZI010000222.1 GCA_013426785.1 Rhodocyclaceae bacterium
CGCACAGGCCCGCACGCACGCCCTGACCCCGTTCGACCTGGCCGCCGGCCCGCTGCTGCGCGCCGCGCTGCTGGTGCTCGGCGCTGAGCGTCACGTGCTGCTGGTCAACCAGCACCACATCGTCTCCGACGGCTGGTCCATGGACGTGCTGCTGCACGAGCTCGCCGCCCTCTACCGCGCCTTCGCCGCCGGCGCCGCGCCCGCGCTGCCGCCGCTGGCGGTGCACTACACCGACTACGCCGCCTGGCAGCGCGCCTGGCTCGCGGGCGCGGTGCTGGAGCGCCAGCTCGGCTACTGGAGCGCGCAGCTCGCCGGCGCCCCGCAGGTGTTGGAGCTGCCCGCCGACCGGCCGCGCCCGGCCGTGCAAAGCTACCGCGGCGCGCACCTGGAAACGCACCTCGAGGCGGCGCTGACCGCGCGGCTCAAGGCGCTGGGGCAGGCGCGCGGGGCCACCCTGTTCATGACCCTGCTCGCCGCCTTCGAGCTGCTGCTCGCGCGTTACAGCGGCCAGGACGACCTGCTGGTGGGCAGCCCCATCGCCAACCGCACCGCCGCCGGCAGCGAGGGGCTGATCGGCTTCTTCGTCAACACCCTGGTGCTGCGCGCGCGCCTCGATCAGGCGCAGCGCTTCGATGAGCTGCTCGCGCAGGTACGCGGCACCGCGCTCGACGCCTACGCCCACCAGGACCTGCCCTTCGAGCAGCTGGTCGAGCGGCTCAATCCGCAACGCAGCTTAAGCCGCAGCCCGCTGTTTCAGATCATGTTCGCGCTGCAGAACAACGCCCCCAGCGCGTTGGCGCTGCCGGGGCTCACCGTCGCGCCGCTGGCGCAGGACACCCCCAGCGCCAAGTTCGACCTGACCCTCGCCGCCGCCGACACCGGCGACGGCCTGCGCCTGGTCTGGGAGTACGCCACCGACCTGTTCGAGCGTGCGCGCATTGAACGGATGGCCGCGCACTTCGCGGTGCTGCTCCAAGGCATCGTCGCCGACCCCGCCGCCGACCTGCACCGCCTGGCGCTGCTGACTGAAGACGAGACTGCCCAGCTCGCCGACTGGAACGCCACCGACACCGAGTACCCGGCGGACAAGACCGTCGTGGACCTGTTCGAGGCGCAGGTGGCGGCCATACCGGACAACCTTGCCCTGGTGTTCGAGGACGAGGCGCTGACCTACGCCGCCCTC
>JACDZI010000223.1 GCA_013426785.1 Rhodocyclaceae bacterium
TTAGTCGTGCCTGAAGAAAACTCGGCGCTGGCGGGACGGCGATGCTGAACGCCATCACCCTGTTGTTGCTGTTTCAGCTCGCTGGCGAGGCGATCGCGCTGCTGCTGGCCTTGCCGGTACCCGGCCCGGTGATCGGCATGGGCCTGCTGTTCGCCACGCTGGCGCTGCGCAGCGGCGTGCCCGCCGAACTGCGCAGCACCGCGCAGAATCTGCTGCAGCATCTCTCGCTGCTGTTCGTGCCGGCCGGCGTCGGCGTGATGTTGCACGCCCGGCGCATGGCCGACGAATGGCTGCCGCTGGTCGTCGCGCTGGTCGCCAGCACCTTCCTCACCATCGCCATCACGGCGCTGGTGCTGCGCGCTCTCGATGTGCATGAGGAGGAAGAGCGGCGATGACTCCCCGCATCAACGAAATCTGGGTCTATCTCGCCGCTTCGCCGTTGCTCGGCCTGACACTCACCCTGCTCGCCTACCAGGGTGCGGTGCTGATCAACCGGCGCTGCGGCGGCCACCCGCTCGCCAACCCGGTGCTGATCGCCGTCGTCGTGCTGGTGGCCCTGCTGTGGCTCACCGGTACGCCCTACCCGACCTATTTCGACGGCGCGCAGTTCGTGCACTTCCTGCTCGGCCCCGCCACCGTAGCGCTCGCCATCCCGCTCTACGCCCAGTTCGAACGCCTCAAGCGCATGGCCGTGCCGCTGCTGGTCGCCCTGCTGGCCGGTTCGCTGACCGCCGCGCTCTCGGCCGTGCTGATCGGCAAGGCACTCGGTGCCAGCGATGCGACGCTATTCTCGCTCGCGCCGAAATCCGTGACCACGCCCATCGCCATGGGCGTCGCCGAACGCCTTGGCGGCCTGCCCTCGCTGACGGCGGTACTGGTCATCCTCACCGGCATTCTTGGCGCAGTCGGCGCGCAGGGGCTTTACCGGCTGATGCGGGTGAACGACCCGGCCGTGCAGGGCTTCGCGCTGGGCGTGGCGTCACACGGCATCGGCACCGCGCGCGCCTTCCAGATCAGCGAACAAACCGGCGCTTTTGCGGCGCTGGCCATGGGCCTCAACGGCCTGCTCACCGCCGCGTTGTTGCCCTGGTTGATGCCGACCCTGCTGCACTGGATCGGCTAGGGAAACGCTGAACAAGGCGCCGAGATTTTCATTGGCAGCGGCGAAATGA
>JACDZI010000081.1 GCA_013426785.1 Rhodocyclaceae bacterium
CGGGGCCCACTGAAATTTCCGGCTCATGCTGCTAACTGAGGAAAATAGGTTGATTCCCCGGTCAGCGATGATCTCGACCTGTCGATCCGTGAGTTGCAGGTAGATCAGCACCCCGCTGTTGTACTCGGTGTCCCACACCTTCAGTTTCGAAAAGACCTCGACGGCCCGATCACGGGGTGATTGGCCGGACCACAAACTGTCTATGGACAGGCCGGCCTCGACCACAAACCGGAGTTCCCCCAGATGCAGCGTTTCCGATCTGCTGATCGCCTTTTCCACCTCAGTCTGGGCAGACTTGGGGAAGGTACGCATGACCCACCAGTCAGGCAGCAGCAGATGATGAATCAGACGCGAGATTCCCATTACCATTTCCCCGAGGCACCACCGCCGCCAAAACCACCCCCACCGCCAGAAAATCCGCCGCCGGAGCTGCCGCCACCGGTCGAGAACCCGCCTCCCCCGATGCCGCGCCCGCCCATCCCGCCGAACAGCGCAACAAAAAATGCGATGGCCCCGACGATGCCGGCAACGACAATCGATGAAACCAGCAGCCAGGCAATGAGGCCGGCTACACCGCCCATAATGCTTGCGGCAATCAACCGGCCTAAGATTGCACGCAGCACCCCTCCGACGACGAACACCCCCGCAATCAACACCGGCAATATGGATTCGAGGGAGCCGTACAAGGATCCGGAACCATCCGGACTACTTTTGGATGGCGCGGGCAAGGCTTCGCCGCTGATCACTCCAATCATGGCATCGATGCCGGCGTCAATGCCGGCGGCGTAGTCGCCCCGTTTGAAGTAAGGCACGATGACTTCGCTGATAATGCGCTTGGCAACAGCGTCGGTCAGCACCCCCTCGAGTCCATAGCCAACCTCGATGCGCAGGGATTTGTCGCTGACCGCCACCAGCAGCAAGGCGCCGTCATCGATGCCTTTGCGACCGAGTCTCCAGGCCTCGGCAACCCGGAGCGAATACTGCTCGATCGATTCCGGCTGTGTCGTCGGTACGACGAGCACCGCCAACTGGCTGCCTTTGCTTTGCTCAAATGTCGCCAGCCGGGCTTCAAGCCTGGACTTTCCATCTGCCGGCAGGACACCAGCCAAGTCAGTGATGCGAGCCTTCAGCGGAGGGATCGGGACGTACTGCTGGCCGAGCGCAATGCCGGCACTGAGTAGCATCAGAACCGCGAAACCCCGTGCCAGCCATTGCCGCATCATGACGAAACCGGACCGGTCCTGATGCTTACTTGGCGGGAGCGAAATCAACCTTGGGCGCCGTCGAGATCGCCTTTTCGTTTTCCACAGCAAAGTTCGGCTTGGGTTGATAACCAAACGCCATCGCCGTCAGGTTGTTTGGGAAGCTGCGCACGGCGACGTTGTAGGCTTCCACTGCCTTGATGTAGCGATTGCGCGCAACGGTAATGCGGTTCTCGGTGCCTTCCAGTTGGGACTGCAAATCCCGAAATGAAGCGTCCGCCTTGAGCTGCGGGTAATTTTCCGAAACCACCAACAGTCTGGATAGCGCGCTGGAGAGTCCGGCCTGCGCTTGCTGGAATTTCGCGAAGGCTTCCGGGTTATTCACCAACTCTGGGGTAGCCTGGATGCTGCCCACCTGCGCGCGTGCCTCCGTAACCTGGGTCAGCACCTCTTGCTCGTGAGCGGCATAGCCCTTGACGGTATTGACGAGGTTGGGAACCAGGTCAGAGCGACGCTGATACTGGTTGAGGACTTCCGACCAGGCTGCCTTGGTTGCTTCCTCGCTGGACTGAAAGGTGTTGTATCCGCAGCCAGACAAGACAGTTGCCAACAGTGCCAGCAGAGCAAGAATTCGAGATGACATGGGGTATTCCTCGGAATGCGTTTCAGGTGACGAATAGATGAGAACGATCGGGACGTTCTCAAGTAGCCGGCGGTAGTGCCATTGCTATCTTACGCCAGGGCTACCCCGGTGCTTCAGAGAGGTCTGGCAGTAACCTTGTCGTCGCAAGTTGGGCACCACAGCGCCACTCCCCAATTGGCGCCGCTCTACTGGTGGCGGTACCCGATCCCAATGGCACCAATTTTCCAAGAGAGGCTGTCGGCTTTTCTCAAACCCCTGGTGCGATGTGGGATAAGCGGGAACTGCACCGATGATGAAGGTGCCAAGCGGGAGTTGATCGAGCTTTGCCAGAGCGGTACGGTCTCGGTGGGCCCCCCGAGCGGCTCGTCCGGTAATCGAACACCACGACCGCCATCCGCGACCGCGAGGCCATGCCGCGATGTTTTGCATGCCTGTTGCTGGCGCCCTTCCGCTGGCGCTTAAATTGCAGCAGGCACAGCAGGTGGGAAAGCTGGCAGCAGGAGAGTGCCCTAGCGCTGCTGCCAGCAAAAAATCGGCGCTGCCGTCTTTCCCGTTGCCTAGCGCGCCGACTTTCTGAACACTTCCAAGGTGCTACTGGAAGACGACCTTGACGTTGCTATCGACGGCCGCCTTGTCGATGTAGCCGACGCTGCTCGGGTTGTCGGCAATAAGTTTCTTGCCTTCGGCGACATTCGACACCTCCTTGGGCGGAGTGGCTCGGCCCGAAAACATCATCTTCGACCAATAGGCCCTCAATTGGTTGGCCGACTTGCCGGTCACCTTGCTGTGAAATTCGTCGCGTTGTGCGGCGCCTTCGCTCAGTTCGATCGGAATGGCCTGCTCTCCGCCGGGAAAGGTAGATGTCTTGCCTAGAAAAATGTTGCTGACCTGATCCTTGGTCAGCGAAGCCACCGGGCTATTGGCGCTAACGACCACCACCACTTCTGCGTTAGCCGTCTCGACCCAGAAAGTCGGTGCCAGCAGGAAGGCAGCAATCAGGCTGATAGTTTTTGTTTTCATGCTGGGCTCCTTAAAACACGTAATCCATGGTGAAGCTGAGGACGTTGACAGTCTGCGACTTCCCAGTGAAGTTGGTATTGGTATTGGCGGCATTGGGGATTGGGCCGAACCAACCGCGGTAGAAATTATCATGGCCCTTGGCCTCACGCGTCTTGTAGATATCCCATTGGCCCTTGAGTGCGACACCCTTCATCAGATCGTAACGGGTACCGAGTGTCCAGACCGACTGGCCGGTAGGGTTGTATCTAACCATTTCTGTACCAAGAGCACTCAAGGCACTATTGGCGTAGGCGTCGGCGACTGCACCAAGGCCTGTTTTGTAGGAAGAGATGGTGTAGTCTGCGCGGGAATCAACCGTGAGGTCGGAATACACAATGTACGGAGTCCATTTGCCGACCCGGTAGGCGGCCGACAGATACCAACTGGTGGTGTCGGGGTCGAAAAAATCGAGTTTACGCACCGCATATTCACCGGATACCAGCCAATCGCCATTGTCCCAGGCGAAACCCAGCGAAGTGAAAGTGCTGTACTTGTGATCTGGATAAATATCGGTCAGAACTTGGCTGGCTGTCGGCAATGTGGTTATGCCGCCGAAAGCTTGACCGAGAGTGAAGCCGCCTCCGATTGGAATCAACGCAGGATTGTTCAACAGCGGTCGATTGGCTTCAAGGTCCGGAACGTCTAACGTTATATAACTGCCGGTATGACCGAAGCGGATGTTCCATTCACCGATCTCGGCGTTCAGCTTGATACCGAGCAGATTCTTGGATTCCAAGCGCATGTCGTCGGGAAACTTGATATCCGTTTGGCCGGCAAAGGGCTGGACGGTCAGGTTGACGTCGCCAATGCTCTGCCGCCAGATCATGTCCATGCCCACGATGTGGGAAATCGGTATCTGCGAATAGACTGATGTCGGCGGGCGTACCCAGGGGTTGGCGTAGTTCACATCGAGGTAGTCCGACAACATATACAAGTCAGGCCGGATGCGACCGACGCGCACATCCAGGTTGGGAGTTACCTTGAATTTCGCGAAGGCCCACTCAATCTCCGGCGTCCAGCTGCTGCGCGGCCCATGGCGCGAAACCGCCTGCATCGTCAGGGACAGCCACGAAGTGGCCGTGTAATCCACTTGCACCCCGAACTTGGTGTCGAGGCTGAGGCTGGTGCCCTGTTGCATGCCGGCGCCGGCAGTGTTGGGTTGCATGTTTAAGTTGACGAGGAAATTGGCATCGTTGTTGTCGGAATGCACCGCGCCGACGGTACCGAAACCGCTGATGCGCAGGTCGTCGGACGCAAGGGCAGGTAACGCGGCTGCCAGTGCTGCGCAGACTATCGTAGGTTTCAAAAGGGATTGCTTCATGAAGTATGCTCCTAGTTAAGTTTCATTCCATTGCCGTCCTGCCAGCGCCGACTTTCAAAACACTTCCAGTCCGCCGGTTCCGACGCCTTGCTCGGATGCTGCTGCCTGCTCTGAAAAAATCGTCCGGGGCCCAGTGGAGGTTGAAGATGAAGCGCTGGTCGATATCGAAGCTGCGCTTGCCCGTTTCGTCCTGCTGGGTGTAGCGGAAGCAATGTTGCGGGTTTTCCGTGCCGAAGGAGTGGTAGCCGTGCTGGCGGTTGATCAGCAGGGAACCTGAATGTTGCTGCCCGTAGCCGCGACACCAACTGCTTTCGAGCGGGATCAAGCTCAGCATGGCGCCAAACGTGTGCCGCAGTAGCCACGGATCGCATCCGCCTGCACGGGATCATGCTCGAGCAGCAGCTTGCTGGTGAGTGACAGATCAATCATGGGTTTGCCACTTCAATGGTGGAGCGCGCTGGCCGGCAGATCAATGATGAACTTGAAGGGAGTGTAGCCAAGTTCTCCGGAAACCTCGCTCAACTGGATACGGACATTCGCACCTTGCTCCTTGAGGAAGGCACGCACGGCATCCATGCCGACGCCGCGACCGGACACTTGCGTTACCTGCGTGGCGGTCGACAGGCCCGAGGCGAAGATCAGGTCGGCTACGGCGGCTGGCTCGGGCGGCGTGCCGGAAACGAAGGTGCCGATCGCCACTCCTTTTTCATAGAGCTGGTGCAGCGCCAGTCCACGGCCATCGTCGCCGATGTGGAGTTCCGTCCGGTCACCACTCTTTATGTAGGTGAAGGTGAGCTTGCCGGATTCTGGCTTGCCGGCTGCTTTGCGTTCATCAGGCGCCTCAATGCCATGGTCCAGCGAGTTGCGCACGATGTGCATGAAAGAGCTCTTCAGTGCCACCGCAAACTGGTTGTTGAAGGCGACATCGCCATCGTTCAATACGACATCCGGGGTGGGTTTGTTCAGTTCTTTGGCCAGAGATGAGAGGGAATCGATGGCACCAGATACCAGACGTTCCAGTGGGATGAGTCCGAGCCGCTCCACCGCCCGGCACAGGGTGGCCGGTGCAGTAGGAACGGAGGCTACCAGCGACTGCAAGGTATTGATTTCATCATTGGTGACGAAGGCCCCCCGCACGGAAAGCAAGTCGGAGGCGCGACCCTTGCGTCCGAGTTTGTCCTCGCTGACCACCAAGTAGCGCTGAATAGCTTGGCTGACCGCGTTGAGTTCTGACAGCATTTGCGTGGGAGTCCAGACGGCCTCCGGATTCTTGCGCAACTTGTCGTATTCCTGCTCGGCCGCATGGGCGGCGTCGGTAATCAGACGAAATTCGTATGTGCGGGCATTGCCCTTGATGGTGTGCATGTTGCGGAACAGGGATGCAACCACCTCAGGGTCGATCTTGTCGCGGGACTGGATCAGTTCACGGTTTGCTTCAATGAACTTTTTGGCCGAAGCGACGAAGTCGTTGAACTTGCCAATCGAGACCTTTATCAGTTGGGCGATGATATCCAGTTCTTCCTTCTGGTGGGCCGAGGCGAGTTCGAGTTCGCGCAGGTGGGTGACGTCCTGCACGATCAGCAGCACCTTGTCGACGGTGCCGTCTTCACCGAGAATCGGGCTCCAGTCCATCTGGAGGATTTTCTGTTTTCCGTCAGGGGCGACCAGGGTCGTTTCGCGGGGGAGCAGGTGCCCGTTGAAATCGAACATCATCGCGTCTTCACCAATGATGGCCGACAGCGCAACCTCGATCTGGTCCTGCGTATCGACGCCGAGCGAGGCATGGGCGAACAGCGTGGTCATCATGGACGCATTCGCAAGTTCATCCACATCGAAAATGATGCGCATGTAGTTGGAGTATTCGGGATGGATCAGGTTGCCTGAAATCACTGTGCACACGCCGAGGTTCATGTTTTGCAGCATGGCGTTGATGTCGTTGGTTTTCTGGCTCAGCTCGGCGGTGCGCTCGGCAACCTTGCGCTCCAGACTGGCGTTTTGCTCCGCGATCACACCCATCATGCGCACGTTGTTGCGGATGAAGAAGACCAGCACCCCCATGAAAATCAGGTTCATCAACCCGATGGCCATCCCCATGTAGAGGTTGAGCTTGACGGCACGCTGGGACTGGGCCAGCGTATCGACGAAATTCTCATAGCTGGAAGCACGGAAGTTCTGGATTTGCTGGCGCAGTTCTTTCAACTCGCCGATCATCTTGTCGGTGGCTTCCTTCGACTTGCTGCCGGCATCCTCGAGCATCAAGGTGGTCGCCTTGCCGGCAGAGTTCTTGTAGTCGCCGAACCGTTCGCGCAGGCGGGTGATGTCTACTTGTCGTGCCGGGTAGAGCTTGAGCATTTCTGCGAAGGCTGCATCTGCCTTGGCGAAATGCTCCTCGGCATCGGCAATCATGTCCTTCTCACCGATCATGACGGCCTGGGTATAAGTTTCCTCCATCTTGTCGAGCCGCACGATGTTGGCATCAACACGTTCAAGTACCGGGAAATAGAGATCCTTGATCTCGGTCAGGTGATCGCTGCTCTGGAAGGAGACATTGACGCTGAAGGTCGTAAATGCCAGGAAAATAACAATCGCGATGCCGACCAACGCGATGATCTTGCGCATCGGGTTGGCCTGTTGCTCATTTTCAGTAAGCGTCACCGCTGACTTATTATCCAGATTGTCATGCATGATCATGCCTTCCAACGTGAAACGTAACTTATTTCGCGACGAGAAACCCGCCTGAAAATGTCGGTGCTACCGATACGGCGACTGAGATTGTCAAGCAACGAGTTTCTTGAGAGACTCAAGTACGGCCGGGCCGTTGAACGGCTTGACGATCCAGCCCTTGATGCCGGCGGCCTTGCCGCGCTCCTTCATGCTGGGGCTGCCTTCGGTGGTCAGCATGATGACGTTGATTGTGGTGTTCTTCAATTCGCCACGAATCTTTTCAACCATGGTCAGGCCGTCCATGTTGGGCATGTTGACATCGCTGATGACCAACTTGAGACCGGGATCGGCTTTCACCTTCGCCAGCCCGTCCTTGCCATCGACGGCCGTGGCCACATCGAGACCATTGTCTTTCAGAAACCCGGCCACTTCATCGCGCACCGTGCTCGAGTCATCGACAATCAGAATTTTTGCCATTTCAGAGTCCTCCACAAGGATGGGTTAGAACAGCTCCAGTTCGCCGGTTGCCATCAATTCGTTCGTGTCCTGAACGATTTCCTTGAAGTCTTCGGGTGACCAGTTGAGATTGAAGACAAAGCGCTGGTAGAGCTTGACCGTTTTGCCCGTCGCGGCATCGCTCAGGGTGTAGAAGAAGCACAATTGCGGGTTCTCGGTGCCGAACGAGATGTACTTGTGCTTGTGGTTCACAATCAGCGGCACCTGAATCTGGTTCGCGGCAATTGCGGTGGCATCAGCGATGAAACGGTTCTTGAAGCCACCCCAGATAAGGTTGGTGATCTCGCCGAGGAGACTGTTGACGTCGCGGAAGTTTGAGGTCGGGAAGGTTGTATGGCTGTTGAGAATGCTTAGGATGGCGTCTTCCTCGGTTTGCAGCATCATGTAACCGCGGCACCACGAGCTTTCGATCGGGATCAGGCTGAAGACTTCACCGAAGATCACGCGATCGCGCACGATGTACGGCGTGTCCCACTGGACGGCCAGTTGCTTGAACTGGTTCGTCAGGATGTTATCCGTGATCTCTGAAATGCCGCGCACCAGCGCGTTGGGGTAGACCAGGCTGAAGATGTACTCGTCGATAACTTTCTTGAGACCACTCATGTCCGCGAGTGTGTAAGCGGCGCAGAAAGTACGCCTGACCGATTCATTTACGCCATCAAGTGTCGCATCGTTTTCACGGCGCAGGATGATCGGCAATTCCGGACGGATGGCATGGATGCGAAGAACGATATCGGCATTTTCATCCGGCGTATGACCATAGTTTTCGGAATATAGGATGGCGCCAAGGTCGATGTTGGATTTCAATACCGCCATCAACCGGTTCTTGCGTACTTTCAGGCCGACGAGGTTGCTTTCATCGCAGAACTGCTTGATCGCGAGCGAGGCATCACCCCCGTCATCCAGAATCAATACCTTGCTTACCAGTTTGTCCGTCATGCTTTGACACCGGGAGGATATAAAGGAAGTCATGTTGCCATCAAAAAAGTTCCAGACCGCCGGTGTCAACCTGGTGGTCTTCATTGGCCACTTCGAAGTGGATCTCGCCATAGGCGCACAGGCAAAGCGTGGCATGCAGGCCGACGCCTTGATTGATGTCAATCTTGTACTGAATGACATGGGCTGGCTTGAGTTCACTCAGGTATGACATGCATTTGTTGTCAAGGGTGAAGGGCGTCGATAAACCGAGGTGCATGAAATATCGACCGATATCCCGCTTCATCGCGCCACAGCAGAGATTGCCGTACTCGCCGAAATTGTTGTCGAACATTGCAAGGTCGCCGGCCTTGTTGAAATAGGCGTTAGTAAGCTTGTTCCGCGAATAGTGAAGCATGGTCAGCAGTCGAAAGCGGTAGGACGAGATGGTTAGAACAAGAAAGCGGTCTTCCGGGGGGGCGATTACCTTGCTGCCTGGCAATTTATCGATCTGGATCTGATCGACAGCATTGACCACCAAACTGGTTCGCGCAGCCTTGGTGAAGATGGAGTCAAGCCCTTGTACCGCCGCTGAGCTGATCATGAGATTACTCAATTGTTGATCCGCGTTTTCAGTTGACTGATCAGGGATTCGATACTGCTGATGGCGCCGATGATCATTTTGCCGTCAGCCTGGATTTCCTGGAAAGTAGCTGTTGTGGTCAGGTCGTTCTTGTAGAGGCTTTTGCTGTAATCCTTCGACAGTGCGTCAGAGCGAACCGCCAGTACCTGAACTTCATCGGCGACGACAGCAAAACCACGGCCAGCCTCACCGG
The DNA here is from genome assembly GCA_013426785.1 of Rhodocyclaceae bacterium. Classification (GTDB taxonomy): domain Bacteria; phylum Pseudomonadota; class Gammaproteobacteria; order Burkholderiales; family Rhodocyclaceae; genus Sulfuricystis. Next base: position 9,157 of record JACDZI010000081.1, read on the forward strand.
CGCGTGCCGCCTCAATGGCGGCATTCAGCGAGAGCAGGACAACATACTTGACGATGTCGCCAAACTCGCTGTTTTGCCTGCGCATTTCACGGTTTTGCACCATCAATGTGTTCATCTCATCATGCCAATGCTCGAAAGTCAGGGCAATCTCGCGTAGCTGCCCAACCTCTTCAGCAAGATTGGTGATGCTGTGATGCAAATCGGATTTAAGGGAATGGCTGGCCTGGCGCAAGTTTTCCAGTTCCGTCAAGCTTTCCTCTCTCGATGCGACAATATGTTGCATGTCAGCCATCTCTGAAGCAATATGCGAACTTTCTTGTGTCAGGCGGGCAATCTCCCCCTCGAAGTCACGACTTATTTGTTCGGCTTTGGCAGACTCCTGGGCGACTCGAGTTGCTGAATCCTGATGTGCCTCTTCAATTTCTGAAGTGTGTTTGGCCACCAATGCTGCTCGTTGCCTGGCTGCCCTGGTTTTTTCGAGATAACTGCCAATCAGCCATGCGAGGATGGCGACAACCGGTAAGGCAAGCAGGTAGTTGGCGGAAATCATCAATAGTGGCTCGAATGGAAAAAGGGCTAAATTAGGGAAATGCTGACGGCGACCCGGCAGTTGTCCTGCTTGCCCAACATCCCAAAGTATTGCCGTGCCACCCCCACCGAATGATTTCCATTCTTTGGGAAACCCGTGTCGTCAATGATCCAGCCCCCCTTGGACAGGTCCATCTTCGGCACGCTCCACTGACTGACTCGTCGCAGCAAATCTTCATCCGACCATTCCGCCTTGGCGACGAAGTGGTGCAGCGATTGGTGCCGAGCGCTGGCGCGCAGTGACTCCACCCGCGCCGCCATCGGCTCCACACTCTTGCGCGACAACGGCATCATCAGTCCGGTCCAGTAGCCCGTAAGCCCTGCACGCCGATCCATATGCCCAAGTGCCGCTGCCAAATGCTCCATATATCGATCAAACCGCAGGCTCACACTCATCGCTCCTCCGAAAGCAGTCGAAGAAGCAACTACAATACATTGTTATTAATGACACAACAGTAAGATTTATCAGTTCGATGCTGGTGGCTACCAAGTAAACGAAGCGAAGAATATCACCAAATCGATCATGCAGCGGTCTTGGATAAGCGTTTGTGTAGCCAATCGGGAAATGATTGCCATGGTATACCCGAGTTTGACACTTTTGAGGCACATATTTCAGTGACACCCAGCAACGGTGCG
>JACDZI010000082.1 GCA_013426785.1 Rhodocyclaceae bacterium
CCGGCGCGCATGACGATGGCGCCCAGCACGCCATAGAGCAGCACGCGGCGCTGCAGTTCGGGCGGCACGGCGAAGTAGCTGAAGATCATCACAAAGACGAACATGTTGTCGATGGACAAGGACTGTTCGATCAGGTAGCCGGCGAGGAACTCCAGCGTCTTGGTGCGTGCCACCTCGGCGCCCTGGGTATCGTTGAGATACCACCAGAGCAGGGCGGCGAAGCCAAGTGCAAGACTGACCCAGACGGCAACCCAGGCAGCCGCTTCCTTGACATGCACACGGTGCGCCTTGCGCCCGCCGAAGACGAACAGGTCGAGCGCCAGCATGGCCAGCACAAACGCGATGAAGCCAGCCCACATCGGGCCGGTGGCGAAGCTGACGGTATCGGCGTCATTCATGAAGAAGTCCTCAAGCGCGCATCAGCGCCATAACCTGGCCTGCGTCGAGTGTCGCGGCCTTCTGTTGGATTTGCGGCAGATACTGCGTCTGCAACTGTTTGGCGGGCCCGAGCAGGCCCTGGAAAGTCTCGCGCAGCAGGGCAGTGCTCATCGTCCGTCCGCCCGCGTAGTAGCGCCGCGCGACCTGGCCCAGCGCGTAGGTAGTGGCGAAGGAGAAGGCGATCCCGGTGGCTGCGCTACCGACCTTGCCGAAGGTATTGCCGGCGGCCTTGCCGAGCAGCCCGCCCAACAACTTCCGGCCAACCTGCTCCAGGTATTGCGAGGTCAGCCCGACGCAGGCGGCAGCGATGAATTCCTTGATGTACCCCTGATCGAGCACCACGCCGTGGGTCTTGCCGATGCCGTAGACCATCTTGATTTGCAGCGGGATGATCGCCATCGAGGCCCACGACTGCGGCAACAACTCCAGTGCACCGGCCAGCAGCGCATGATTCAGGATCGACTTGTCCTGCTCGGCAACAGAAATGGCCGACGGATCAGGTGGAGTGGATGTGACAGCCAGCTGCGGCGGAACGAATTCTGTCTGATCGACCAGCACGTCGACTTCCCCTTCTATCAGATCGGACTCGGTCGCCGGCAGGGCAAGCAGACGCTTCAGTTCGTCGAGGAAACGCCGCTCGCCGTTGGTCAAGCGCCCGTCGGCTTCGCAAACGCATAGCGCCATTTCGTAGGCAAACTGGCGCTGCCCGGTATCGTTCAGCATCGCCGCGACGGTAACCAGTGGCAGGCGCTTGAGTAGCACGTCCTGATACAGCCGAGACAAGTCGGGCTCATTGGTCTCGTCAGCCAGGTTCTCGGCGACACGGCGCACCTCTTCGCGCTCCCGCTCGTCCTTTGCACCATCGGCGAAGGCGGCATGGATGGCAATGGCGAGAATGGCTTGCTGTTCCTGGGGGGTCATCATTCATTCCTTGAAGGGTGGCCATGACAGGAGGGTGACGATCGCCACCTTGACCTTGCCTTGCGACAGCCGCGTGATCGTGAAGCGCACCCGTTCGTCGCCCTTGAGATAGTCGTGCGCCTCGGACTCGGATGTGGCGGACATCACACTCTGCGTGTAACCCTGCGCCGCGAAACCCCTGGCATAGTGATCAAGAACTTTTGCATAGTCGGCGCGTCCTTCATAGCGAACCGTGATCTCATAGCCATCGCGGTGCCAGTGCGAGCGCGCCAGGCCGGGATAGCGAGCTACCGGCCCAACGTCGATGCCCGATACGTCGCGCGGTGGCGGCTCGGGCTTGAGCGATGGGACCAGATCGCCGAGCGCTTCGCGCGCAGCGGGGACGGACTGTTCCACCTCGGATGTGATGATGCGCACCACCTCCGGCGTCCTTTCGGTGAGCGATTTGCCTTGGCCCCACAACCACCCGAATAGCGAAACCGCGGCCCAGATCGACAGGACAAACAGTGTCATCAGACTGAGGCCGATGGCGACCCATGTGCCGCGACGGACTTGCAGGAAGCGGGGGGCGAACTGTGCGGCCAGTACGGCCAAAGCAGCCTTGTTCATGTCAACCCCTTGACAGGGCCTTGAATGCCGATGGCGCGCCGTCCCGCCAGCGCCGACTTTTGTACCTCGCCGACATCGTCGCCGACCACCGTGAAATGCCCCATCTTGCGTCCCGGTTTGGCATGCCGCTTGCCATAAAGATGCAGCTTGAGATTGGGCATGGCCAGCAACTGTTGCCAATCCGGCTCGCGGGCATGGTTCGGGACACCCATGTACCAGAGATCGCCCAGCAAGTTGACCATCATTGCTGCCGAATGAAGCCGGGTATCGCCGAGCGGCAGGCCACAGAGCACGCGCACTTGCTGCTCAAACTGATCCGTGATGCAGGCGTCAAGGGTGTAATGCCCCGAGTTGTGGGGGCGCGGCGCCATTTCGTTGACGTAAAGCTGGCCACGGACGACGAAGTATTCGACTGCCAGCACGCCAACGTAGTCCATGTGCCGGGCAATGTCTGCAGCCATTTTCTCGGCGTTTCCGATCCGACAGGCTGGCGTCGGCGGCACCGAGGAAATGGCAAGAACGCCGTGCAGGTGATGATTCTCGACTGCCGGAAAGCATTTGACCTCACCCGCCTCGTTGCGCGCCAGCACCACCGAAACCTCTTGATCCAGTGGCAGCATTTTTTCCAATACGCAGGGTTCGCAGCCGAATTGACGGAAGGCTGCCCGTGCATCATCTCCATTCTGGACGCGCGCCTGGCCCTTGCCGTCGTAGCCGAAACGCGCCACCTTGAGGATGCCGGGGTACAAGCCGGCACCGACATGCGCCACGTCATCCTCGTTGCAGATTTCGGCATAGGGCGCATGCGGAAAACCGTAACGCTTCAGGAAACCCTTCTCCGCAATCCGATTCTGGCAGACGGCCACAGCCTCTGCACCGGGACGCACGCGCACGGACATGGCCAGGTAATGCAGGGCCTTGGCCGGCACGTTCTCGAACTCCGTGGTCACGGCGGCACAGGACTTGGCCAGGTGGCCGAGGGCGACCGGGTCGTCGTAGGCGGCGGCAAAATGTTCGTCGGCGATGCGGCCGGCCGGACTAACAGGATCAGGATCGAGCACGGCCACGCGATAACCCAGATCGTGTGCCGCCATGACAAAGAAGCGACCCAACTGACCGCCGCCGAGAAGGCCGAGGGTGGCGGGCGGCAGGATCATTTCGGCAACTCCAGTTTCATCGCCAACACCTTCGCGGTCTGCGTCTCGCGGAATTCGGCCAGCTTTTTTGCCAGCTTGTGGTCGGTCGCCGCCAGCAACGCGACGGCAAACAGTCCGGCGTTGGCCGCTCCGGCCTCGCCGATGGCAAAGGTGGCGACGGGGATGCCCTTTGGCATTTGCACAATCGAAAGAAGCGAGTCCCTACCCGCCAGGGCCTTCGACTGCACCGGTACGCCAAGCACGGGAACGATGGTCTTGGCGGCCAGCATGCCCGGCAGGTGCGCCGCGCCGCCGGCCCCGGCGATGATGGCGCGCAGGCCTCGCCCCTGCGCCGTCATGGCGTAGTCGAACATCAGGTCCGGCGTGCGATGCGCGGAAACCACCCGCGCTTCATAAGGCACGCGAAAGTCCTCCAGGATTCGCGCCGCCGCCTGCAGGGTTGGCCAGTCCGAGTCCGACCCCATGACAACGCCGATCAGGGGTTCTGTCTTGGCGGAGCGCTTCACGCCGACTCCTCCCTGGCCAGAAGGGGTTGCTGGCGGCAAGCCGATACGGCAAAAAAGTCACGCCGACGCGACAGCCGCCGATCCAGCGTGCGTCCCGCCCGCTCCGACGCACGGTCGATGGCGACGTAGAGATCGGCCTCGGTATCCTCGATGGCGACGGCAGCCGCGCCCTTGAGGCGAATTTCAATGCCGCAGCGCTTGTCGACGCCACCTCGCGGGCCATTCACATCGGACAGGCGCACAACGACCTTCGATACGCTATCGCGACCGTGATTCAACGCGTACGCAAGGCGGCAGGCCACATGCTCGCGCAGCCCCTCGGTCAGGGTGAAATCTTGCGCATGGATCTGGATTTTCATGGAGTCTCCTTCGAATGAGTGAGCAGGCAGGAGGATTATGGGTATCTGGAATATTCGTGACAAACAGATATTTATTAGTGCTTTATTCGAGAAACGCGAATAATAGGCGGCTACCATGCTCAACTACAAACACCTGCATTACTTTCTCGCGGTTGCCCGCTCGGGTGGCGTGATCCGTGCGGCGGAGCGCCTGCATCTGACGCCCCAGACGCTCTCGGGGCAGATCACTCAATTCGAGGAACGACTCGGAGTGCCGCTGTTCCGCCGCGCCGGGAGACGCCTCGAACTGACCGCGGCGGGACGGCTGGCGCAGTCTTACGCGGAGGAGATCTTCCAGGCCGGTACCGAACTGGAAGACCTGCTGAGGAACGGCGGCGACGAGCGCTTCATCACCTTTCGCGTTGGCATTGCCGACGTGGTGCCGAAGTTCATCGCCCATCGCCTGCTCGCGCCGGTACTCGATTTGCCCGAAGCGGTACGTCTGGTGTGCCAGGAAGACCATCTCGACCGCCTGTTGGCCGATCTCGCCATTCACCGCCTGGACATGGTACTGGCCGATCGCCCCATGCCGCCGGGAACGGATATCAAGGGTTACAGCCACCCGCTCGGCGAATCGTCACTCGCCTTCATGGCGGCACCGGCGCTTGCCGCACGACTGGGCGCGGATTTCCCCGCCAGTCTGGACGGTGCGCCGCTGCTGTTGCCCGGCAAGGACAGTGCGCTCCATGGCACCCTGCCGCGCTGGCTGGAGCGACAAGGACTGCATATGCGCATCGTAGGAGAATTCGACGATAGCGCCTTGATGAAAGTCTTCGGCGAAGCCGGAGCAGGCGTGTTTCCCGCTCCGGCCGCCAGTGTGCCGGATGTCTCGGCACACTATCGGGTTGCCAGCGTTGGCCAAACGGAAGATCTGCGCGAACGGTTTTTCCTGATCTCGGCAGAGCGGCGTTTGACCCACCCCGCCGCGCGGGCGGTCAGCGAGGGCGCTCGTGCAGGATTGTTCGCTCCCACCTAACGACGTTGTAGAAAATGTCCTGAATCCGTGTTCGTAAAAAATCATAACTTTCCTGAAGGCCGAAACGCATGATATTCGCGAGTCAGCCCGGACATTTTCTGTACCGACGGTGCCTGCGGGGATGATTTTGACTTCAACTCCACAAAAAGTCGGTGCTGGCGAGACGGCGATGTGGGATATTCCGGCGATCAAATGAAAAACGGCGCGATCCGCATCGCGCCGTTTTTACGCCTCGCGGCAGGTTAATTTGGGGTTTTTCTACAGCTTCAACGGCTTGTCGCCCAGCAGGCGCACCCAAGCCTTAAGGCGTTGCGGGCGCATCTCGTCGCGGCCACCGATGCCACCCAGATTCACAGGCATGGCATAGACGGTCAGATACTGGCTGACTGCATCAGCCAGGGTTGATGCGGTTTGAGCGGCTGCGGCAACAGCCGGATCATGTGGTGCATTCATGTCGGCCTCCTTTTTTGAAAAATCGACGGCTTTCACCGCCGGCCTTACGCAGAGGCCCGACAAGGGCTAAAAGACAGTAGTTAAAACAATAACTTATAAATTCACTGGCCCGCCCGGCGAGACTCGAACTCACAACCCCCGGCTTAGAAGGCCGGTGCTCTATCCGGTTGAGCTACGGGCGGTCCGACAAGCGTTATCAGCAATAAAGCCACCTGGTCGGGGTGGAGGGATTCGAACCCCCGACATCTTGCTCCCAAAGCAAGCGCGCTACCGGGCTGCGCTACACCCCGAGGTGCGCCGGGATTCTACTGGCCCGGCCAGACAGGGTCAATGACGCGCATGAATAAACTTGCAGGCGCACTGTGTTTCGTTTATAAACTCCAACTTTTTGTCGGGCGGAACCAAGATGGCTGAAGAACTTCTGCACAAGCATTTCCCTCCCTACGCGCCCAAGAAGGGCGAGGAATACATGAGCGCAAAGCAACTCGCGCACTTCCGCAAGATTCTGGATGCGTTAAAGCTCGAACTGGCCGACGATATCGAACGCACCGTGCATACCATGCAGGATGAGGCGACGGTATTTGCCGACCCCAACGATCGCGCCAGCCAGGAATCGGACATCGCACTTGAACTGCGCAACCGCGACCGCGAGCGCAAGTTGATCAAGAAGATCGACGAATCGATCGGCCGCATCGAATGTGGAGAGTACGGCTATTGTGAGAGCTGCGGCGTCGAAATCGGCCTCAAGCGCCTCGAAGCGCGCCCCACCGCCACCCTGTGTATCGACTGCAAGGAACTGGAAGAGCGCCGGGAAAAACAAATGGCCAAGTAGTCCAATATGAACTACCAACAAAAAGGACGCCATGGCGTCCTTTTTGTTGTCGGCCGGAACGCTTACTGCGCAGGCGCCACGGCAGCAGCTTCCGTCAGCAAGGCCTTCATCGACAGGCGCACACGGCCCTTGTCGTCTGTCTCGATAACCTTGACGCGCACGACCTGGCCTTCCTTGAGCTTGTCGGACACGGCATTGACACGCTCGTTGGCGATCTGCGAAATATGCAGCAAGCCATCCTTGCCCGGCAGGATCTGTACGATCGCGCCGAAATCCAGCAGGCGCAGCACGGTGCCTTCGTAGACCTTGCCGACTTCGACTTCGGCGGTGATGTCCTCGATGCGCTTCTTCGCCACCTGGGCGGCATCCGAATTCACCGACGAAATCGTCACGCTGCCATCATCCGAAATGTCGATAACGCAACCGGTTTCCTCGGTCAGGGCACGAATGGTCGCACCGCCCTTGCCGATCACATCGCGGATCTTCTCCGGGTTGATCTTGATGGTGATCATGCGCGGAGCGAAGTCGGAGACTTCCTGACGGTGGCCCGACATCGAGGCTTCCATGATGCCGAGAATGTGCATGCGTGCTTCCTTGGCCTGGGCCAGGGCCACCTGCATGATCTCCTTGGTGATGCCCTGGATCTTGATGTCCATCTGCAGGGCGGTCACGCCAGTGCTCGTGCCAGCAACCTTGAAGTCCATGTCGCCGAGGTGATCCTCGTCGCCGAGAATATCGGTCAGCACGGCGAAGCGGCCGCCGTCCTTGATCAGGCCCATGGCGATGCCGGCCACGTGCGCCTTGAGGGGCACGCCGGCATCCATCAGCGCTAGCGAGCCGCCGCAAACGGAGGCCATCGAGGAGGAACCGTTGGATTCGGTGATTTCCGACACCACGCGCATCGAGTAGCCAAACTCTTCGGCCGAGGGCAGCACGGCGATCAGCGCGCGCTTGGCGAGGCGACCGTGGCCGATTTCACGACGCTTGGGCGAACCAACGCGGCCAGTTTCGCCGGTGGCGAAGGGCGGCATGTTGTAGTGGAGCATGAAGCGGTCGCGATACTCGCCCTGCAGCGCATCAATGATCTGCTCGTCGCGGCCGGTGCCCAGCGTGGCGATCACCAGCGCCTGGGTTTCACCGCGGGTGAACAACACCGAACCATGGGTGCGCGGCAGCACGCCGGAGCGGACGGTAATCGGCCGCACGGTGCGCGTATCGCGGCCGTCGATGCGCGGCTCGCCGTTGAGGATATGACTGCGGACGATTTTGGCTTCGAGTTCGAAAATCAGGTTTCCGACGGCCGTGGCATCGGGTGCGCCTTCGCCGCTACAGATCGCCTCGATGGCCTTGCTGGTGACCTCGCGGCACTTCTGCGTGCGGGACTGCTTGCTGGTGATGCGATAGGCTTCGCGCAGGTCAGCTTCGGCCAGGGCAGCAACCTGGGCGATCAGCGCCTCGTCCTTGGCCGGCGGCTGCCAGTCCCATTCGGGCTTGCCGGCCACTTCGACCAGCTCGTTGATGGCCTTGATGGCGACCTGCATCTGGTCGTGGCCGAAGACCACAGCACCGAGCATGACATCCTCAGGCAGTTGCTGGGCTTCCGACTCGACCATCAGCACGGCGGCCTGGGTACCGGCCACAACAAGGTTCATCTGGCTGGTGGCCAGCTGGCTGAGCGTCGGGTTGAGAACGTACTGGCCGTCGATGTAGCCGACTCGGGCGGCGCCGATCGGGCCGTCGAAGGGAATGCCCGAGATCGCCAGCGCAGCCGAAGCGCCGATCATCGCGGGGATGTCCGGATCGACTTCCGGATTGCTCGACAGCACATGGATGATGACCTGGACTTCGTTGTAGAAGCCGTCGGGGAACAGCGGGCGGATCGGACGGTCGATCAGGCGCGAGGTCAGCGTTTCCTTCTCGGAAGGACGGCCTTCACGCTTGAAGAAGCCACCGGGGATGCGGCCGGCTGCATAGACTTTTTCGACGTAGTCGACGGTCAGCGGGAAGAAGTCCTGGCCTGGCTTGGATTCGGTCTTGGCGACGACGGTGGCGAGCACCACGGTGTCGTCGATATTGACCAGTACGGCGCCAGTCGATTGGCGGGCGATTTCAGCGGTTTCCAGCGTGACGGTATGCGCGCCATAGCTGAAGCTTTTCTTGATGGGTGTCAACACGGGGGTTCCTCTCAAAAAGAATGCCGGTGCAAGCTGCGGCTGCACCGGCATGTCGTTCGGGATACGGGCACGGGCGATTCCGGCGGTATTACTTGCGGAGGCCGAGACGCTCGATCAGCGCACGGTAGCTGTCGACGTTCTTCGACTTGAGATAGTCGAGCAGTTTGCGACGTTGGCTCACCATCTTGAGCAAGCCGCGGCGGGAATGGTGGTCCTTGACGTGGGACTTGAAGTGGCCGGTCAGGTCATTGATACGGGCAGTCAGCAATGCCACCTGCACTTCAGGGGAACCGGTGTCGCCCTGGGCACGCTGGAAATCGGTCACAATTTTCGCCTTGGCGGCGGTCGTAATAGCCATATTGGGTTCTCTCAAACGCTGGATTGAAAAACAGGCGCCGCCCCGGTTTGATAGAGCAGTGCACCCGTGCTACTCGTAAAAAATCGAGCGCGGATTATAACCAGATCAGGCGGTCGCAATCAGCCTTTTTGCCTTTAGCCAGCCATCGGCGGTGAATTCGCCGACCCCGATAAAACCGCCAGGACCAAAAAGTCGGCTCCGGCAGGACGGCGTTCCACCCAGACACACAGGCTGACCTTGCAACAGACGCGCGGTTTCCTGTTCGCTCAAGCGCAGCAAGGGCAATTCGGCGAGGAGCGCATCCGGCGGCTGCAACAGGTCATCCCGCGTTTCCACCGGCAGGGCTTCGATAAATTCCAGCGTCACGGCCTGCGCCACGTCAAGAGCACAGACGCGGGTACGACGCAGCGCCGTCAGGTGGGAACCGCAACCCAGCGCGGCACCGATGTCGGCGGCCAGGGTGCGCACATAGGTGCCTTTGCTACAGGCCACGGTGAAATCGAAGCTTTCTCCCCGCCATGCGCCCATCTCAAGGGAATAAATGGTCACGGTACGGGGTTGCCGCTCGACCTCGATACCCTGACGGGCGAGTTCATACAGGGGCTTGCCGTCGCGCTTCAGCGCTGAATGCATCGGCGGCACCTGCTCGATCTCGCCGAGGAAACGGGGCAGCAGTGCAAGCACATCAGCCTCGCTTGCATCGACCGGCTGCGTCGCCAACACCCGACCTTCGGCATCGGCCGTATCCGTCACGATGCCTAGCCGAACCGTGGCGAAGTAGGTCTTGTCGGCATCGAGCAGGATGCTGGAAAACTTGGTTGCCTCGCCGAAGCACACCGGTAGCAGGCCGGTCGCCAGCGGGTCGAGCGTGCCGGTATGCCCGGCCTTCTCGGCGTTGAACAGGCGCCGCGCCTGTTGCAGGGCGGCGTTGGAGGAAATGCCGGGTGGCTTGTCCAGCAGAAGCACGCCATCCACCTTGCGGCGGGGCTCGCGGCGCGGCTTATTCACCGCCGGCTGCTACCTGGGCGCGATCCGCCTCGACCGTAGCGTCGATCAGTTGCGAGATGCGGCTGCCGCGCTCCACCGAGGCATCGAAGCTGAAGTGTAATTCGGGAATGTGATGGATATGCAGCCGCCGGCCCAATTCACGCCGCAGGAAGCCGGCAGAATGGGCCAACCCCTTGGCGATCTCACCGGCACGGCCGGGGTCGGCCAACGAGGTATAGAACACCTTGGCATGGGTGTAGTCCTTGCTGACCTCGACTTCCGTGAGGGTCACCAGCGGCAGGAATTGCGCCACACGCGGATCCTTGACCTGGCGCAGCAGTTCGACGAGGTCGCGGCGAATCTGTTCGGCGACGCGGTCGCCGCGCGAGAAACCATGATTCTGGTGCCGTGTCGCCATCGCCGATTTAGAGCCTATTTCAGTAGGCATGATTTCTGCTCGTAAATCTCCCATCGC
>JACDZI010000224.1 GCA_013426785.1 Rhodocyclaceae bacterium
CCATAGCCATTGGCAAGCGAAACACGGGCTTTATTGTTCAATCCCTCGACCACGCCGCTGTTATACTGGCGCTTGGCGCGAAAGTAGTTGAGCAAAAGTTCCTCGTGGGCTCGCAACATACGGGCGACCTTTTTCATCGGTTCGAGGCGCGAGCGCATCGCGCGGGTGGTCCATGCCTTCAGATAGGCAGCGGCCCAGGTTGGGCTACGGTAGAGCCAAAAGCGCCGGAAACTCTCCTTCAGCTCCCAGGCGCGCGAGGTGGCCCCGAGCGAGGCGAGAACCGCGTTGAGTTTGGCCCTGGCCTTGCCTCGCACCTTGGTGGAGCGTTTCAAGAGCAGGAAGCGGCCGCCCTTGGCGCGGGCCCGTTGCTCCTTGGTGCGCAGCCGGGATTGCTCACCACGGCGCACTTGATCCACCGCCTCATTGAGGTGCTTGGCGATGTGGAAGGGATCGAGCACGTTGATGGCGTTGCTGCACATGGCGGCCACCACGTTGAGAAAGGGTTTCCACATGTCGCTGCAAACAACCTTTATGTCTTTGAGGAAGCCCTCGTGGTGGGCTTCGAGTGCCTTGAGTCCCTCGCGCAGCGCGGCCTTGGTGCGACGCACCCCGACATAGAGCAAACGGCGCGAACCGGAGTCGATCTGATAGACAAGCGTCAGGAAATTGGCGCTCTTTTTTCCACGTCCCCAGTGCAGTTCGTCCACACCAAGGGCAGTGACACCAGAGAGGTCGCGTTGTTCGAGGCCCCATTCAACGACCCACTTCACGGACCGGAAAACCGCGTCCCAACTCGCATGGCACATTTCGGCCGTCTTTTTCCAAGACAGGAGCCTGGCCCAGCGAGCCAGAAAAATCTTGTAGGCGACCGCATACGGGCTTTTTCCAAGATTCCACGGCATGGCCTCAACGGTCACCCGGCCGGTCACAGGGCAGATCACACGGCGCGGCGCATACAACAGGTAAACGGCTATGTTCCAGATCGGCACGTAATGCCAGCGGCGTTGAGGCAGCTTGTCATGCACGCGTCCGGGACTGCCGCAGCAGGAACAACACCGCCTGTAGTTGGGATGAGCATCGAGAACTACCTCGATGCGCGGCTCGAACCCTGTCACGACTTAGCAGTGCGTTTCTATAGGTCAGCAGGCCAATGCTG
>JACDZI010000083.1 GCA_013426785.1 Rhodocyclaceae bacterium
GACTTCAGGCATCATCACGCTTCACTTTTTGCACTTGGTCATTGAAACCGCCAAGCAAAACAATAGATCCCGCCGCCGCAATGATGGCACCAGGCAAAGCTGGTACTGACAGTTGGGCGGTAAACAATGCTCTGAAAGGAAGACAAATGAACTTGAACTTCAAGCTAATTGGCATTTCGCTCATTTCGCTAATGATCGCAGCCGCGCTGCCCGCTTGCGACAGGTCGGCGACCAACGATAACGCAGTGAGCAAGACGGGAGTTTCCCTCGATAAACCAGCGGATACGCCGGCGTCGCAAAGTACGAACGCTGTAGTTTCGCCCGGCGACTCGGAAATTTCGAACAAAGTCAAAGAGGCCATCGCAGCCGATGCAAGCCTCAAAACGTTGGACATTACCAGTCAAGTGGACAAGGGTGTCGTCCAGCTTTCCGGTTTTGTGGATTCCGAGGTGAGCAGGAACAGGGCAAACGAGCTGGTAACAGGGATCGCAGGGGTCGGCCGGGTCGACAACAGACTGGTTCCGATGAAAGATAAATAGGATACGTCCGCAGGCTGGGCGCTCAAGCGGCCGGTGCACCTGTGGGTGCCCTCGCTGCGCATTGCGCTGATCTATCCCGGCATACAGCGGTTTGCCATCGCACCCATGATCGAAGCGGTACCATTGCACGATATCTGGATGCATGGCATTTTTCCAGGGTAGGCAACCCTTGGCGCCGCCGTCCCGCCAGCGCCGACTTTTCAACTTCCCACAGGATCCCATCATGTTCACCGGCATCGTCACCACCACCGGCAAGATCACCCACCTGCAACCGCTCGAACAAGGCCTGCGCCTGACCGTCGAGGCGCCCGGCCTCAACCTAAAGGATGTCGCCATCGGCGATTCCATCGCCCACGGCGGCGTCTGCCTGACGGTGATTGCCAAGCAGAAGGGCGGCTACCAGATCGATGTATCGAAGGAAACGCTGGACTGCACGGTGGGCCTCAACACCCTCAGCGGCGAGGTCAATCTGGAGAAGGCCATGCGTCTGTCGGACTTCATCGGCGGGCATCTGGTGTCGGGCCATGTCGATGGCGTCGGCAAGGTGGTCAAGTTCGAGCCGGTGGGCGAATCGCACTTGCTGGTGATCGAGGCGCCGAAGAAGCTGGCCAGGTACATCGCCCGCAAGGGTTCGATCACCGTCGATGGCGTGTCCCTGACCACCAACAAGGTGCGGGGCAGCAAGTTCGCCATCAACCTGATTCCGCACACCGTCGAGGTGACGACGCTCAAGCACCTGCACCCGGGCGCCCGGGTCAATCTGGAAGTGGACCTGATCGCCCGTTACGTCGAGCGGATGCTGAACGCCCAGTAAGGCCGTCCTGCCGGCGCCGAGTTTTTACTGTTCGGCTGTCTGGTGATGCAGGTGGAAGTACTTGCCCGCCAGGGCGGCATGCACGTCGCCGAGATCGGTCTGCACCTGGTCGAGGTATTCGTGCAGCACCGTCGGCTTGAGGTTGTCGAGCTGCATGGCATCGACGCGCCGCCACGCCTGCCGCACCTTTTTCATGGCGACCATATGGTCGGGCAGCACCGACAGGCAGCCCTCGATCTCGCCCAAGCAATGCAGCACCGTGCGCGGGAAGTGACCGTTCTTCAGCAGGTAGTTCACCACCTCGTTGGCACGCACATGCACGCTGACATGGCGGCGGTACATCTGGTAGGCGGACAGGGCGTTGAGCGTGCTCATCCACATGCGCTCGATCGCCACGGCAGCGAGCGCCGGGTCGCGCGGCAGGCGCACGGCCGAATTGACGTCGATGATGCGCGTGGTCATGTCGGCGCGCTCGATGTTGCGGCCGAGCTTGATGAACTGGTAGGCAACGTCGCGGCTCATCGAGCCGGTGAGCAGGCCGATGATTGATTCGCGCCGCCCGATCACCCCGCGCAGCACCTCGTTGCGCGGCCCACGCCCCGCCTGGGCACGCGCGGCGTTGTCGCGGATGTAGAGGTAGAGGCTGTTGATGCGCTCCCACAATTCCATCGGCAGCACTTCGCGCACCGTGCGGGCATTCTCGCGGGCGTTGTGGATGCCGGAGAGGATGGAACTCGGGTTGTGCGGGTCTTCGATCAGGAAGCTGACGATGCTGTCCTCGTCGGCCTGCGTCATGTTGGGGTGATGTTCGGCATAGACCTGGTCGAGGCCGGCCACCTTGAGCAGCACGTCCCAGCCGAAGGAGGCGTCGCGCGGCAGGTCGAGCAACACCTGCGTGGTGCTGTTGATGAAGCGCGCGGTATTCTCGGCCCGTTCCAGGTAGCGCCCCAGCCAGTAAAGGTTTTCGGCAACGCGCGACAGCATCATGGCTCCCGGGTGTTGATGATCCAGGTGTCCTTGCTGCCGCCACCCTGGGAAGAATTGACCACCAGCGAACCCTCGCGCAGCGCCACGCGCGTCAAGCCGCCGGTGGTGGCATACAGCCGGTCGGACTGCAGCACGAAGGGCCGCAGGTCGAGGTGGCGCGGCGCCATCCTGTCGCCGAACAGCGTCGGCGCCGTGGAGATCGACAGCGTCGGCTGCGCCATGTAGTTGCGCGGATTGGCGCGGATCAGGTCGGCAAACTGGGCGCGTTCCTCCGCGCTGGCGCGCGGGCCGATCAGCATGCCGTAGCCACCCGATTCGTTGGCCGGCTTGACCACCAGCTTGTCCAGGTTGGCGAGCACGTACTCGCACTGATCGGGCGCCATGCACATCCAGCTCGGTACGTTGGGCAGGATCGGGTCCTGGTCCAAGTAATACTTGATGATCTGCGGCACGAAGGTATACACCACCTTGTCGTCAGCCACGCCCGCGCCAGGGGCGTTGGCGATGCCGACCTTGCCGGCGCGCCAGGCACGCATCAGGCCGCGCACACCGAGCGCCGAATCGGGCCGGAAGGCATCGGGATCGAGGAAATCGTCGTCGATGCGCCGGTAGATCACATCGACACGCCGCAGGCCGGAGATGGTCTTCATGTAGACGCAATCATCTTCCTGCACCACCAAATCGGAACCCTCGACGAGGATCGCGCCCATTTTCTGGGCGAGGTAGCTGTGCTCGAAATAGGCCGAGTTGTAGATGCCGGGCGTCAGCACTACCACCACCGGGCGATCAGTCTCGTGCGGCGACAGCGCGGCGAGCGTGTCGTAAAGCTGGGTCGGATAATCATCCACCGGCTGGATGTCGCTGGCCTTGAACAACTCGGGGAAGAGCTGTTTCATCAATTGGCGGTTTTCCAGCATGTAGGAAACGCCGGAGGGCACGCGCAGGTTGTCTTCCAGCACGTACATGGTGCCGTCACTGTCGCGCACCAGATCGGTGCCACAAACATGGGCCCAAACCCCAAAACGGGGCGTCATGCCCTTGCACTGGGGACGGAAGTTCTTGGAACCGGCCAGCACTTCGAGCGGGAAGATGCCGTCCTTGACGATTTTCTGCGCGTTATAGAGATCGTCGATGAAGAGATTGAGGGCAGTCAGCCGCTGCTTCAGGCCGGCATCGATGCGCGCCCATTCCTTGAGCGACATGGTGCGCGGGACGATGTCGAAAGGCCAGACGCGGTCGATATTCCCCGCATCGCTATAGACAGTGAAGGTGATGCCCATCGCCATGATGGCCGCATCGACACTCTCGCGACGCGCCATCAGTTCGGCAGTGCCGAGACGATCCAGGTAACCGAACAGGGTGCGTGCCGCGTTACGCGGCCGCAACTGCTCGTCGAGCAGCTCGTCGTAAGTGTCGGGCTGTGGATAATTGGATAGTTCGATTGCCATGTCTCTCGCTACGCAACAAACAAGCCAGTTTTACACGGATACCACCAACACTCTGACAAATTTCGTGATTCCTGCCCTGCCGGTTGTTTTTCGAGACATTCGACATACAATGATCGCACATTATCCACTGCGCGCCGTGACCTAATGACTTATTGCCTCGCCATCAACGTCAACGACGGCCTTGTCCTTTGTACCGATTCACGGACCAATGCCGGCACCGACAACGTCAGCGTCTATTCGAAGATGCACAACTTCGTCTGGCCCGGCAACCGCATGTTCGCGCTGCTCTCGGCCGGCAACCTCGCCACCACGCAGGCCGTGGTCAAGAAGATCAATGGCGACATCGCCGGAAGCATGATGCCCAACCTGCTGACCGTCAGCAACATGCAGGAGGCGGCGGATTATCTGGGGATGATCAGCACCCAGGTGCAGAAACTGCATTCCACGCGCGATACCGGTTCGACCAATTTCGAGGCCACCTTCATCCTCGCCGGGCAGATTGCCGGCAAGTCACCGGAATTGTTCATGGTGTATCCGCAAGGCAATTACATTCATGAATCCTATGAACATCCCTTCCTGCAGATCGGCGAGATCAAGTACGGCAAGCCCATCCTTGACCGCGTCATCAAGCGCGATGTCGCCCTGCCGCCGGCGGCCCGCTGCGCACTGGTGTCGATGAACTCGACCATCCGTTCCAACCTGACGGTCGGTCCGCCGGTCGAACTGCTGATCTACGAGCGTGACAGCCTCAACGCCGGCCGGCGCATCTATTTCAGCGAAGACGACCCGTTTGCACGGCAGTTGTCGGAACGCTGGAACGAAGGGTTGATGACCGCCCTACAGAACCTGCCGCGCTTCGATTGGGAAGACCACAGCCAGCAAATCGATAGCAACAGTCACCGCGTCGTCAATTTTCCCTCAGGCTGAGTCCCCCGCCTTCGCTCCGGATTCGGCACGTTCGTTGCATGGAAAAGGGGCATCATCCCCTGTTGCGGTAAGCCCCCAATGACCATCCGCGTTGCCCTGAAGCACACCACCCGTTACAGCTTTGATCGCGCCGTCAATCTTTGGCCGCACGAAGTGCGCTTGCGCCCGGCGGCCCACAGCCGCACCCCCATCCTCGGTTATTCGTTGAACGTCGCGCCCGCCGGCCATTTCCTCAACTGGCAGCAGGACCCGTTCGGCAACTGGGTGGCACGCCTGGTGTTTCCCGAGAAAGCCGAGGCACTGGAAATCACCGTCGATCTGCTGGCTGACATGACGGTCATCAACCCCTTCGATTTCTTCATCGACGAAGCGGCGGAAAACTTTCCTTTCGAGTATCCGGAAGGCCTCAAGCGCGAGCTCGGCCCCTATCTCGAAGCCGATCCCGCCACACCCTTGCTGGCCGACTGGCTGGCGCGCGCCCGCACGGAATTCCTCGGCACGGCAATGCGCACCATCGACATGCTGGTCGGCATCAACCAGCGCGTGCAGGGCGATGTCGGCTATATCGTGCGCCTCGAAGCCGGCGTGCAGACCCCGGAGGAAACGCTCACGCTCAAGCGCGGTTCCTGTCGCGACTCGGCCTGGCTGCTGGTGCAGATCCTCCGCCACCTCGGCCTGGCGGCGCGCTTCGCCTCGGGTTACCTGATCCAGCTCACCGCCGACGTCAAGGCGCTCGATGGTCCCTCCGGCACCGACCACGACTTCACCGACCTGCACGCTTGGACGGAGGTGTACATCCCCGGTGCCGGCTGGATCGGCCTCGACCCGACCTCGGGCCTGCTGGCCGGCGAAGGGCACATTCCGCTCGCCTGCACCGCCATGCCCTCATCGGCCGCCCCGGTCATCGGCGTCACCGAGGTGTGCGAAACGCATTTCGATTTTTCGATGCAAGTGACGCGCATCCACGAAGACCCGCGCGTCACCAAGCCCTACACCGAAGCGCAGTGGCAGGCGGTGCTCGACCTCGGCCACCAGGTCGATGCGGAACTCAAGAAACATGACGTGCGCCTGACCATGGGCGGCGAACCGACCTTCGTCTCAAGCGACGACATGGACGGCCCGGAGTGGAACTTCACCGCGCTGTCCGACAAGAAGCGCGAACTGGCGGGCGAACTGCTCACCCGACTGCAAGGCCACTTCGCCGCCGGCGCCATGCTGCATTACGGCCAGGGCAAGTGGTATCCCGGCGAACCGCTGCCGCGCTGGGCGCTGGGTTGCTACTGGCGCACCGACGGCAAGCCGCTGTGGAAGAACCCGCAACTGCTGGTCACCGCCGACGGCGCTGGCACGCATGGCACCGCCGATGCCTTGCGCTTCGTCCAGCGACTGGCCAAGGAACTGGGGCTGGCAGAGAGCTTCATCATTCCCGCCTTCGAGGATGTCACGCGCATCATCGATGAAGAACAGCGCTGGCCGGAGAATTTCGATCCGCTCAAGCTCGACCTGAAGGCCCCTGACGAACGCCGCCGCGTCGCCAAGCTGCTGGAACGTGGACTGGGTGCCGCCGCCGGCTATGTCCTGCCGTTGAAAGCACTGCCCTCCGCCAAGAAACGCCGTCCCGCCAGCGCAGACTTTTCCACGCAATTCACTTCCAGCCCGTGGCCGCTGAAACGTGAACACCTGTACCTGATTCCCGGCGATTCGCCACTCGGCCTGCGCCTGCCGCTCGCCTCGTTGCCCTGGGTGGCGCCTGAGCACATGGAAGAGGAAAGCGGCCGCGATCCGTTCGACACCACCGAAGCGTTACAAGACGCCACGCCAGCAAAACGGCCGGAATCGAAACCCAAGGACAGTTACGCCGCCAAGGAAATCATCCACACCGCCCTGTGCGCCGAGGTGCGCGACGGCGTGTTGTGCGTATTCCTGCCGCCGGTCGCCCTGCTGGAAGATTTCGTCGCCCTGCTGAGCTCCATCGAAACCACCGCTGCCGCCCTCAAGCTGCCGCTGCGGCTGGAAGGCTACACGCCGCCCGCCGACCCGCGCATCAAGGAATTCCGCATCACGCCCGACCCCGGCGTGATCGAGGTCAACATCCATCCCGCCAGCGCCTGGACACAGCTGGTCGAGAACACCCAGACGCTCTACGAGGAAGCGCGCCTGACGCGGCTCGGCACCGAGAAGTTCATGCTCGACGGCCGCCACACCGGTACCGGCGGCGGCAACCACGTCACGCTCGGCGCGGCCACCCCCGGCGATTCGCCCTGCCTGCGGCGCCCCGACCTGCTGATGAGCCTGATCGCCTACTGGCAGAAACACCCGGCGCTCTCCTACCTGTTCTCCGGCACCTTCATCGGTCCCACCAGCCAGGCGCCGCGCGTCGACGAAGCGCGCCACGAAAGCCTCTACGAACTGGAAATCGCCTTCCAGCAGATGCAGGAAAAGCTCAAGGCCGGCGAAGAATCGCTCCAGCCATGGCTGGTCGACCGGCTGCTGCGTAACCTGCTGGTCGATCTGTCCGGCAACACGCACCGCGCCGAATTCTGCATCGACAAGCTGTACTCGCCGGACAGCGCGACCGGTCGGCTCGGCCTGGTCGAGTTCCGCGGCTTCGAGATGCCGCCGCACGCCCAGATGTCGCTGCTGCAGATGCTACTGCTGCGCGCGCTGGTGGCGCGCTTCTGGCAGAAACCCTATCAGGGCAGCCTAATGCGCTGGGGTACCGAACTGCACGACCGCTTCATGCTGCCGCATTACGTGGCGCAGGACATGCGCGACGTGGTGCTCGACCTGCAACGCGCCGGCTACGCCTTCGCCTTCGACTGGTTCGCACCCTTCCTCGAATTCCGCTTCCCGCGCTTTGGCACCGTCGTCTATCACGGCATCGAAATCGAGCTGCGCCAGGCGATCGAGCCCTGGCACGTGCTGGGCGAAGAAGTCGGCGCTGGCGGCACGGCCCGCTACGTCGATTCCTCGGTCGAGCGCATGCAGGTCAAGGTGCGTCACATGAACGACACGCGCCACATCGTCACCTGCAACGGCCGACCGCTGCCGCTGACGCCGACCGGCACGCGCGGCGAATTCGTCGCCGGCGTGCGCTACCGGGCGTGGTGCCCGCCCTCGGGCCTTCACCCGACCATCGGCGTACAGGCGCCGCTGGTGTTCGACCTGGTGGATAGCTGGAGCGGCCGGTCGATCGGCGGCTGCACCTACCACGTCGCCCATCCCGGCGGCCGCAACTACGACACCTTCCCGGTCAATGCCAACGAGGCTGAAGCGCGCCGCGTCGCCCGCTTCTGGAACCACGGCCATACGCCCGGCACCCTGCATGTGCGCCGCGAGGGCCGCAATCCCGACTATCCGCTGACGCTTGACCTGCGCCGCGCGCCGGAAGCCTGGCTGGAAGGCGAGCCCGCAGTTGCAAGTGAGGTTGCCAGCCAGTTGGCCAGAGAGGTTGCCAGCGAGAGCGTCAGAGAATCCGGAACGCCCTGACCAAGCACCCAATCAGGATGGGGTGAACGAGAGTAGGATTCCCGGCAATATGTTTTCGTTATTCGGAGCGCATCATGACCATCGCCAGAAAGCTCGTCGCAGCCATTGCGGTATTCATCGCCCTGATTGCCGCCACTGGCCTGATTGCCATTTTCCAGTTGAGCAAGGTCACCGAGTCCGTAGGTCATTTGGCCAACGAGGAGTTTCCACAGGTCCGCTATGCGGGAGCGATGCGTGCCGAAGTGATCGATTTCCGCAACCGCGATACCCAACTCCTGATCATCCAGTCGCCGAGTGAAGTCGATGAAGTATTGGAGCGGCAAAAGGCGAATCTGGTCAATCAGGAAAAGTACGTATCCGCTTATGAAAAGGTGGCTTTGGGCGAGACCGAAAAATCCTTGCTCAAGGAATACCGCGCCGGCTGGAACGGCTATCTGAAGACACATGAGGAGCTGGTGCGTATGGCGCGTGCCGGTCAAAAGGAAGCGGCACTAGCCTACTTCCGCGGCGAGCAGCGCAAGTCCTTCCGCAGCGTACTGCCGGTCATCGACAAAATGTTCGAGGACGCCAGCGGCAGCAGCGAGAGCTTGACCGCAGAAACAAACGCCCTGCTTGGCCTGACCCGCAACGAACTGCTAGCTGCCATCGTCCTGTCCATCGTGATTGGCATTGCCGCCGGCTTCATGCTTTATCGTGCCGTGGTGACCCCACTGGAGCAAGTACGCAATGCCATCACCCGCATTGTCGACAACCGCGATTTCACCCAGCCCATCGGGATCAAGGGCAATGACGAAGTTGCGGATACCGCCGCCGCAGTCGACCGCCTCACCGCGGCAATGCGTGAAACCCTGCGCGAATTTGTCGCCGCGATCGAACAGGTCACCAGTACCGCCATGCAACTGGCCACAGCGGCGAAACAGGTCGAGGGCAGTTCCATCGATCAATCGGAAAGCGCTGCGGCGATGGCGGCGACCGTCGAACAACTGACCGTCAGCATCAACCAGGTCGCCGACAATGCGCAGATGCTGTCTAGCGCAGCGCAGGCATCCGATGCGGCGGCAAAGGATGGCGGCTCCATCATGGTGCACACCATCGAACAGATCCGAGGCATCGGCGTACGCATTCAGGAGACTGCTGTTGCCATCGAATCGCTGGGGCAGGCCTCCAGCGAGATCACCTTCATCGTGCAGACCATTCGCGAAGTTGCCGACCAGACCAATCTGCTGGCCTTGAATGCCGCGATTGAGGCTGCCCGCGCCGGCGAACAGGGCCGCGGCTTCGCGGTCGTCGCCGACGAAGTGCGCAAGCTGGCGGAACGCACGTCACTGGCGACGCAAGACATTTCGAGCAAGATCGAGGCGATCCAGCGCGGAACCGAAACGGCTGGGAAGCAGATGGCACTTTCCGTCGAGCAGGTGACTAGTGGCATGGCCGGTGCCGACGATGCCAATGCGGCGGTCGATCGCATCAAGGGCGAGGTGGCCCGCGTGGAATCCGAAGTCAGCGCCATCTCGGCAGCGCTGAGGGAACAAGGCCAGGCCAGCAACGAAATCGCAGGACGGGTAGAGAAGGTCGCACAGGCCAGCGAGGAGAATAGTCGCAGCGCAGAAGAAACTGCTGCCATGTCGCATGAGCTAGCGAACCTGGCAATGCGGCTACGCGAGAGCGCTTCACGCTACAGGGTAT
Source organism: Rhodocyclaceae bacterium (assembly GCA_013426785.1). Classification (GTDB taxonomy): domain Bacteria; phylum Pseudomonadota; class Gammaproteobacteria; order Burkholderiales; family Rhodocyclaceae; genus Sulfuricystis. The sequence goes on from JACDZI010000083.1 coordinate 9,891, forward strand.
AGTCGTTGCGCAACGTTCTGCAACTACCCTCAAGGAGACTCTAAGGAAACGCTGAACAAGGCGCCGAGATTTTCATTGGCAGCGGCGAAATGA
>JACDZI010000225.1 GCA_013426785.1 Rhodocyclaceae bacterium
TTCGAGGCATGCTTCCGCGAGTGGATTGCCGGCCTCATGGGTGTCGTAGCCGGTGACACAGAACACATCGACCATCGCGCCGTGGCGCGCGGACGTACTCGCCTGGCATCAGCAAGGCATCGCCGCCACCGCCATCCGTCAGGCTCTGTCGCGCACGCATGGATTTACCGGCAGCGTGCATGTCATTCATCGCTTCCTCAAGCGCATCGTCCCCGCCGCACCGGTCGCCACCGTCATGCTCGACTTCGCCATCGGCGAAATGGCGCAAGTCGATTTCGGCGCCGGTCCGCTCATCACCGACCGGCACACCGGCGAAGTCAGCAAGACCTGGTTCTTCATCATGACCTTGGCCTGGAGCCGGCATCAGTACGCCGAACTCGTGCGCGACCAATCCGTTGCCACTTGGCTGGCCTGCCACCGCCACGCCTTCGAATGGTATGGCGGAGTCCCGCGCAAAGTCCGCATCGACAACCCCAAGTGCGCCATCACCAAAGCCTACTCGATCAGCAACCGGATTTGCTCGACACCGTGGTGTTGGAAGCGCCTTACTTGAGTGGCGGCCGCTTCAGTCGCCCGCCGGCGGATCGACTCCATTAAGCGCCGCCGATGCGCACCGCCCACCCCCCCCACGCCAATCCCTCGCGGCGCGAACGCCGATAGCCTATTTCAGGAGCTTCTCATGAATCCCATGCTATCCCTCGAACCCCTTCTCAAACAACTGCGCCTGTCTGGCATTCTCGATTCGCTGGAGGCGCGCAACCGCCAGGCGATTGATAGCCAGCTGGCCTACACAGACTATCTGACTCTGTTGCTGCAAGACGAGGTCGCGCGTCGCGATCAACGTCAGTTTGCCCAGCGTCTGCGCAAGGCGCAGGTGGTGGGCGACAAGACCCTGGAGCGCTTTGATGCCGCCAGTTGCCCGTCTGTGAATACGGCGTTGTTGGCGGAATTGGCCACGTGTCGCTTCGCCACCGAAGCGGCGCCGGTGTTGATCGCCGGGCCAACGGGAACCGGCAAGTCACATCTGGTGCAGTCCTTGTGTCATTGCGCCTTGCGCCGTGGCCATGAGGTGCTGTTCATGACTCATGCAAAGCTGCTGGCAACGTTGCTGGCAGCACGGGCGACGAACGTGCTGGAGCGCAAGC
>JACDZI010000226.1 GCA_013426785.1 Rhodocyclaceae bacterium
CATGACAATGAAATCGTTCACTCCAATCAACACTTATTCAGTGTTTCCTTAGGTTAATTGCAGGCAGCGAGGGGAGCAACCCGATCCCCGGCAACCTCTTGTCCAGGAGAACGAAATGCTTGAACTGCGGCCCAGTTGCGAGTGCTGCGACACAGACCTGCCGCCCGAATCATCCGAGGCGCGCATCTGCTCTTTCGAGTGCACCTTCTGCGCGACGTGCGCCGACACTGTCCTCGGCGGCACCTGCCCGAACTGCGGGGGAGAACTGGTGGCCCGCCCGCGCCGCCCGGCCGGCAAGCTGGCCAACAACCCGCCTTCGACCCGGCGCGTTTACAACCCCGGCGGTTGCGTCAAAAGATCCTGCGAACGAAATCGGCCGGGCTGACGATCGGGTATTGCCCGGCCAGCGCCAGCAGATCCTGATCCCCAGTGACGAGAAAATCCGCCTCGCCGGCAAGCTGCGTGGCCAGAACCATATTGTCGTTTGCATCGCACGGCACCTCGGCGTGAACGCCGTCCAGCCCGACCACACTGGTCTCGAAGCGTAGCAGGGCAAGATAATCGGCAATGATCTGGTCGCTCCAGCCGAGACGCTGGCTGATCTTCGGATAGGCAAGCACCTTGCCGATTTCGTCCAGCAGCGGCTCGGATAACACGACAGCAAACTGTCCGCCGCGCCATGCCGCAACGATCTGTCCCGGCACGCTGAGTGGCAGCAGCAGGCCAGAAATAAATACGTTGGTATCGAGTACCGCGCGCACTCAGGTGTTCCTGGCTGCGAGCACGGCCACGTCGATCTCCTCCTGCGCCACACCGGCATCCACCCCTTGATAGGCGACCGCCAACTCGTCCGTTAGCCGGGCGAATTCGCGTTTCATCAGGCAGATTTTCTGGAACAGCGCGGCATCCACCATCGCCGCCACCGGCTTGCCGCCTTTGGTAATCACAATCTGATCGTGACCATACTGGATGCCATTCAGCAGCTCGCCGAGGTTTTGCCGCACCGACATCGCCGTCGCTTCCTTGATCATATCAATTCACCTGGTTGATATATTTGCATCAATCATAGCAATCTGCGCAATGCACGACAAGGGAAACACTGAATAAGTGTTGATTGGAGTGAACGATTTCATTGTCATGCTGT
>JACDZI010000227.1 GCA_013426785.1 Rhodocyclaceae bacterium
ACGAGACGCCGGTACGGCAGCTTGATCCGGGTAGTGGCAAGACGCATCGAGCCTACCTTTGGGCGTACCGTAGCAACGTGCTGGACACCGGCCCGCCGATCGTGGTGTTCGATTACCAGGGCAGCCGTTCCGGCACCCATGCCAGAAATTTCCTCCAGGACTGGCAAGGCAGCCTGATGGTCGATGACTTCGGCGGCTACAAGGCGCTGTTCGCCCGAGGAGTGACGGAACTGGGCTACCTGGCGCATGCGCGCCGGAAGTTCTTCGAGCTCAACCAGGGCGCAGCCCAACGCGATCGCCCAGGAGGCGCTGACGAGAATCGCGGCGCTCTACGCGATCGAGCAACGGGGTCGGGACATGTCCATCGGCGAGCGTACCGCCTTGCGTCAGTCTGAGGCAGGGCCGTTGCTTGACTCCCTGCATGTCTGGCTGAAGGCGACACGCCTGACGGTGGCTAATGGTGGCGGTACGGCAAAGGCGATCGATTACAGTCTCAAGCGCTGGCCGGCGCTCAGTCGCTACGCCACCGATGGTGCCCTACCGATCGACAACAACCCGGTGGAAAATGCGATCCGCCCGGTCTGCCTGGGCAAGAAGAACTGGCTCTTCACCGGCTCCGAGCGCGCCGGCCAGCGTGCCGCCGCGATTCAGAGCTTGCTCGCTACCGCACAGTTCAACGGCCTCGATCCGGCGGCCTGGCTGCGCGATACCCTCGAAAAACTTCCCACCTGCCTCAACCGTAATATCGATGCCCTTCTGCCACTTCACCAAACCCCATAACACTCTCGCCTGCCTCTTGTCGACGAGGTACGGCTGAACGCTTACCGACGAACGGCCCCAGTTTCGGCGAGACCGGCGTTTCCTTGCGCTGATAGCCAGGTGGCACCGCGCGCCGGACCATCTTCGAGACCATCTTGCGGCTGATCCCAAACCGCTTTGCTGCTCTGCGCTCGCTCTGGTTCTCCACCATCACGGCGCGCCTTACTTTGGCGTATAGGTCCACGTCTCTGTACATCCTCTCCGCCTTCCTCGCTCCCCTCGTGGGTCAAAGGATAGGCTTTGAGACTGGCCCCTACGCCGGCGCTACCTGGCTTCCTTGTTCGCCTCCAGGAAGTCCTTGGCGCGGTAAAACTGGTGCAGTT
>JACDZI010000228.1 GCA_013426785.1 Rhodocyclaceae bacterium
TCCACTTGATCGTAAATCATGCATAACGCATCGGCTAACTACGGTTTTTAGGTTGAACCGTTCCGGTTCGGTGAACAGCCAGCGCAGTTTTTGCAGGTTGTCATGCGCGCCAATATCGGCGAGCAAGATCGTATGCACTTCGGAAGGCGTGCCGGTGAAGTGGGTATGAATCTGGATGATTACGCGGTCGCAGACCACCAGCAAGGGCGGGTTATCCAGCGCCAGCGCGTAGGTCATCAGTTGTTTGAGGGCGTCGGCGAGATTGCGGCCCGGCGCTTTGTTCTCCCAGGCGAAGTGACTGCGCAGCCAGACATCGGCCCAGCCGTGACCGGCTCCGGTGCGGGTCGCGCCGCGCTCGAAACAGTAGTTGTCGGGGTCGTTCGGCGGTGGCACGCCCAGCAAGGCGCAGAGGTCGAGAAAGAAGCTTTGCGCCCCGGCGCGCTCGGAGAGGGCGTTATTGCGCCATTTGGCGATGAATTCAGCGGGTGTCATAGCGGCATTGTCGCCGAAAGTCGGCGCTGGCGGGACGGCGCGGTCAGAGAGTTATTCGGCGTCAGGCTCACTTATTGAGCCACCAGCCCGCGACAATCCAAGGCTTCGGGACAAGCCCACTTCCGGTAATTGCCGCTCATGTCACCCTCAATCCGTTCGATCATTGCCGGCATCATGGCGGCAGCCATCAGCGCCAGCCCCAATGTTGCGGCGCGCGAATCCTGCATCAGCGATCATTGCCACGATGGCGACACGTGCACGCACGTGTGTGCCGGCGAGTGCGTCATGGTACGGCTGCATTGCATCGATGCGCCCGAAATGGCGCAAGCGCCGTGGGGCGCGGCATCTGGCAAGTCGAAGGCTTGCAGCAAAAAGTCGGCGCTGGCGGGACGGCGGTAGTCCGGTACAAATGATAAGGGGCTAGTTTTCGCTAACCCCTTGTTTTACTGGCGCGCCCGGAGAGATTCGAACTCCCTACCCCTTGGTTCGTAGCCAAGTACTCTATCCAGATGAGCTACGGGCGCAATAAATCGAGGGGCGCACTATAGCCGAAAGGTTTCCTGCCGTAAAGCCTGATTGGACACCTTTTTATTGTTTAGGGAAACACTGAATAAGTGTTGATTGGAGTGAACGATTTCATTGTCATG
>JACDZI010000084.1 GCA_013426785.1 Rhodocyclaceae bacterium
GCATTGCCGGTGCGTCCGCAGGGGATTACGCCGGCATCTCGGTGGCCAGTGCCGGGGACGTGAATGGCGACGGCTATGCCGACCTGATTGTCGGTGCGCCTGACGTCAATGTGAATGGTATCAAGACCGGTGACAGCTATGTCGTCTTCGGTGGCAACTTCACCGGCGTGGTGACTTATGTTGGTACGAACACGGGCACGGCAGTAGCAGAACGCTTCATTGGCGGAACCGGCAATGAAACCCTTACCGGTGGCGGTGGGGCCGATGTGTTCCACGCAGGGGCGGGCGACGACAGCATCGTACTGAACGCTGACAACGTGACGCATAGCGGTGATCAGGGCGCATTGGTTGATGGTGGGAGTGGTTTTGATACCCTGCAACTCGATGGCAGCGGCATCACTCTGAATTTTGATGCCCTGGTGACGGCGGGCAAGGTGACGGGTATCGAGAGGGTCGACCTGACCGGTAGCGGGAACAATTGCCTCTCGTTTTCGCTGGGTAGCGTTCTCAATCTGAACACCAACCATATTCTTTTGGTGGATGGTAATACGGGGGATAGTGTCACGGTCGACGCAAATTGGATTCGCAACGATGATGATACGGTAATCGTTAATGGGACCCCCTATGAAACGGATGACAGCGGCGAGGTTGCGGTTGGTGGGGTAAGTTACATTGCCTACACGAATGCAAATGGCCTGGCAAACCTGTTGATTGATCAAGATCTAACGAATCTAATAGCGGCGGCAGTGTAGTGATCTAACGACGCTGTAGAAAAAGTTTGTTCATAGCCGCGTTCTGCTGTGATCCAAATGGCATGGCAAGAGTCTGACGGGGATTCTTTTGAAGGACACTCGCATGGCGCGCTACAAACCCCACGACACCAGTCCGCGCTTCATTGCCGTCGGTCTGGAACGGCAACTGCTGCCCGGCACGTTCGAGCCCGCGCCGAATCCCATGAACTCGACCTGAGCGGCTTCGACGCCCGCTCCCGCAACGACCTGTCCTGCCGTGAGCACATCACCTTCATCGCTCGACGCCAAGGCCGGACAGCGCATCGAACGCCTGCGCAATGAAGTCGCCCAGTTGCGAGACTTGCTCCATGCAGCGGCGTCCTACACTGATCACCGCTTTCTGGAAACAAGCTGAACTGGCTTTCTGATGTCATCTACTTATACGAGACTCAATAAACAGTATTGGCTCTAGCCGGCTCGGGTATTCTTCACGTTTTTTCGCGCACTTTTTCGGAGGATACCCGCATGGTCATGGACGAAATCGATTACATCCTGCACGGCGACGACATGCAGTTCGTCGAGATCGAGCTGGATCCGGAAGAAGCCGCCATCGGCGAGGCCGGTAGCCTGATGTACATGGAAGACGGCATCCAGATGGATACCGTGTTCGGCGACGGCTCCGCCCAGCAGGGTGGCTTGTTCGACAAGATGCTCGGCGCCGGCAAGCGGCTGGTGACCGGCGAATCCTTGTTCACCACGGTCTACAGCAACAAGGGCCGGGGCAAGAAGAAGGTCGCCTTCGCCGCGCCCTACACCGGCAAGATCATCCCCTTCGACCTGTCGAAGTACGGGGGCACCATGATCTGCCAGAAGGACGCCTTCCTCTGCGCCGCCAAGGGCGTGTCGCTCGGCATCTCCTTCCAGCGCAAGCTCGGCACCGGCTTCTTCGGCGGCGAGGGCTTCATCATGCAGAAACTGGAAGGCGACGGCATGGCCTTCTGCCATTCCGGCGGCACGGTGCTGCAACGCAATCTCGCCCCCGGCGAAGTGCTCCGTGTCGATACCGGCTGCGTGGTTGCCTACACGCCGGGCGTGGATTTCGACATCCAGTTCGTCGGCGGCATCAAGACAGCGCTGTTCGGCGGCGAAGGCCTGTTCTTCGCCGTGCTGCGCGGCCCCGGCACCGTCTGGATGCAGTCGCTGCCCTTCGCGCGACTGGCCTCGCGTATCTTCGCGGCCGCGCCGGTCAGCAAGGGGGGCGGCGGTTCCGGCGGCGAACAGGGCGGCCTGCTCGGGAACATTTTCAACGGGAATGACTGACGCCGAGAACGCCGGGAGGATCACCGGCCGGGGCTTCGGCCCCGGCCTGCCCCCGGAAGGCGCCGCCATCACGGCCCGCGTTACACTCACCCATTTGTGGCTGGAGGACTGGCCGGGCCTGAGTGGCATTGCCAAACCGCGCATCGGCGCGCGTGAACAGGGCGACGGCCTGTTGCTGGAATGGGAAACCACCGCCGGGGTCTGCGGCCTGCTGCTGGAAAAAGTCGGCGCTGGCGGGACGGCACTCGACGCCTGGCTGCCGCCGGCTGCACCTGCCCAACACGACCAGGCGACACGCAACTGGCTGTGGATCGCGCTGTTCCTGCTGATCGGGTTGCCGCTGCTGGGACTCGTACTGGTCTTCGGCTTCGGCGTAGCGCTGCTTCAGTAGTGCGGCGGCAGTTCGTCGCGCAGGCTGCGCGGCTCGGTGGGCAGGCTGCTCAACAGATTGCCCAGTTCGCGTACTTCGCGTTCCAGCCGCTCGATCTGTTCCTGCTGGCGAAACACCGTCTGATTCAAGGTTTCCAGCATATCCTCGGCGAAGGCCAGCTTGACCTCCAATTCGGTGACGCGCGCTTCCATCATTCGGTCTCCGCTGCCGGAGCGACGACCAATGGCGTCGCCAGCATCGCCGCACGCGAATCCGGCGTTTCCAGGCTGATGCGGCCAAGCGCCCCGCTGCGATAGTCAGTCAGCAGGATCATCGCCGCCTTCTCCAGATCGATTTCACCGCCCCGCCCCTTGGCGATGCAGCCGCGCTTTCTGGCGACCGTCTCGACCACGCCGGCTGGGTCAAGGGCCACCGCATCGAGGCCATAGCGCGCCGCCAGCAAGGCCGGGTAGCGCGCCTGCAGCAGGCCGGCGAGGAAGATCGCCACTTCGGTGTCGATCACCGCGTTGCGGCCAATGGCATGGCTGGCGGCAAGCATGAAACCGTCACTGTCGTGCGCAATCTTCGGCCACATCAGGCCCGGCGTATCGACGAGGGTGAGTCGCGGCGACAGGTCGAAGCTCTGCTGCGCCTTGGTCACCGCCGGCTCGTCGCCGACGGCCGCAATACGGCGCTTGAGCAGCGCGTTCATCAGCGTCGACTTGCCGACGTTGGGGATGCCCATGATCATCATGCGCAGCGGCTTGGCATTGTCGTTGGCGTTGTCGTTGCGGTGCGGCGCCAGTTTCTGGCACAGCGCGGGCACCCGGGCGGCATCGCCCGGTTTCTTGCAGGAGATGGCGACGGCCTTCACGCCGGGCTGCCGGCCGTAGTAGCCCAGCCAGGCGGCGGTCACCGCCGGGTCGGCGAGGTCGGCTTTGTTGAGCAGCTTGAGGCAAGGCCGCTGCCGCGCCAGCCGCAGTTCGCGGATCAGCGGGTTGCTGCTCGCCTCGGGCAGGCGCGCGTCGAGCACCTCGATGACGACATCAGTGCGCGCCATGGTCTCTGCGGCTTTCTTGCGCGCCGAGGTCATGTGACCGGGGAACCACTGGATGGACATGGCGGGACGGGAATTGGGCTTTGTCTGCGGAGGGTCGCCATTATGCCGCCCTGCGGCACGGGCCATGCGAGTTTTCGGGAGATAATCCGCCGACGTCAGACAACGAGGAGGATGCGCCAAGGCCCAACCGATCGCCACCGCCACCGCCATCGCCGGCAGCCTGCCCAAGCCCGCCTGGCTAGCCCAGCCGGAAAAGCTCTGGGCGCCCTGGCAGTTGAGCGGCGAAGCCCTGGAGCAGACCAAGATTGAAGCGATGCGCCTCGCCGTGGACGACCAGTTGGGCGCCGGCATCACGGTGATCAGCGACGGCGAGCAGACGCGCCAGCATTTCGTCACCACCTTCATCGACCATCTCGACGGCGTCGATTTCATCAATCGCAAGACGGTGCGCATCCGCGAGAAGCTGGCCTGGGCGTTCGCCGAGATACTCAACGACGAAGCGCAGGAACTGGCCGCCGCCGGTGTCGACATCGTCCAGTTCGGCGAACCGGCCTTCAACGTGTTCTTCGACGAAGTGCGCGACTGGGGCGTGAAGACGCTCGAACGTGCCGCAACCGGCCTGCCCTGCAAGACGGCCGTGCATATCTGCTACGGCTATGGCATCGAAGCCAACATCAAGTGGAAGCAAGGCCTCGGCGCCGAGTGGCGCCAGTACGAGCAGACTTTCCCATTGCTCAGGGAAAGCCGCTGCGCCTGATCGGCTGCACCAACTGCGGCATGGTGCCGCTGCCCCGCGCCGTCGCAAGCGGTAAGCTGCAGGCGCTGGCCACCGGTGCGGCAATCGTGCGCGCCGAACTCGGCTGGGGCTGAACCACATCCTCGACATCCTTTATCACGACGACTGGCTGGTCGCCAGCACCAGTTGCGCCGGCACATGAAACTCATCGGCCATCCGATCATCGGCAACGCCACGCACGGGAAGGGCATCCTTAATCGCCATTGCCAGCAGGCCTTCGGCTACCACCGGCTGCTGCTCGCCTGCACCCGGCTCACCTTACAGCATCCGGTCAGTGGCAAAAAGTCGGCTTTAGCAGCAAGGCGCAAGGGGAGCTTTCTTTGCTGCTAGAGCGCTTTGGCTGGCAGTCTGCTAAATCCTCACTCCCATTCGATTATTACAACGGCCACGGAAGCCTTGCCGTTAATGGGATCCATCAGAACTACCCCTCTCATTACCGTCACCGATACCGTCTCCAGAAGAATGCTCAGTATTCATGCGGGCTTCCAGGCGATAACGAAAAATTGATCCTGTACTGGCTATTCAGAACTCCTAATGGATCGCCTCGGAAATCACGCTCAATTGTGTCTGGTTCCGATGTGCTCACACCCTTGTGGGCGGCACAGGAATTCGCTTTCCTTTGAACTCTCCTTGCTGCCGCTGCGCTTTCAGTCTGTTTGGAGTAGCTTAACTATCTCCTGTTTGAGTAGTGGCAGGCCGACATGATAGCCCTGTAGAAAGTCGCAACCGGCTTGTTCGAGGCATTCGGCCTGTGCCGCAGATTCGACACCCTCGGCGATCAGCAGCAGGTCGACGGCATGACCCATTGCGATGAGCCCCTTAACCAGGGCCAGCGCTTCAGCGTCGTCCGGCAGATCTCGGATGAAACGCATGTCGATCTTGAGTATCGACACCGGCAGATGGTGCAGGTAGGCCAGTGACGAATAGCCGGTTCCGAAGTCATCTATGGCGATATCGATGCCGGCCGAACGTAGGTCTTGGAGGATTCGTGTATGCGATTCTAGGTGGCCGATGAAAACGCTCTCGGTCAGTTCGATCTTGATGCTATCCGGCTTGAGCCGATACTCTTCCAGTGCCGCCCGTATATCGTCGCCGATCTTGCCTTGGGTAACTTGCAGCGCAGATACATTTACTGCTACGGGTGGCACGAGGTAGCCGCTGTCTCGAAGCTCGGCAATGTCGCGGCAGACATAATTAAGTACTTTACGGCCGATATCCTGAATCAGGCTCGTCTCCTCGGCCACGGGGATGAACTCGGCTGGTGCGATGATGCCCCACTCTGGGTGGCGCCAACGCACCAGGGCCTCCAGGCCCTCAATGCGGCCGCTACGGACTGCGCGCTGTGGTTGATAGACTACATACAGTTGCTCATTCGTCAGCGCGAGACGAAGGCCGGCTTCGATGTCAAGCCCGCGGCGCGTCGTTTCGCCGATGCTCTCTGAAAAGAACTGGCGAGTGTTCTTGCCCGATTTCTTGGCGTGGTACATTGCCAGATCGGCATTGCGCAGCGCATTTTCGATATTCGCACCGTCCTTCGGGATCATACAGATGCCGATACTGAAGCCAATGTGGGCTAAGGCGCTACCGGTGTCGAACGGTTCGGCGGCTATCCGCACAAGGTTATCCGCCACGTACGCAGCGTCGTTAGGCGTGGAGGTATTGGTCAGAATCACGGCAAACTCGTCGCCGCCGATGCGTGCCAAGATGTCCGCGCCGCGCAGCGCCTTTCCCAGCCGTTCGCCTACGGTCTTCAATACCGCGTCGCCGACCTGATGGCCGAAAAGGTCGTTGACCTTCTTAAAGTCGTCGACATCGATGAACAGCAGGGCCGAACCGCCGCCGTCACGCCCGTGGCGCTGGAGTGTCTGCGTAAGACCCAGTTCGAAGGCATGCCGGTTGGACAGTCCTGTGACACGGTCGTATAGGGCCATGCGTTCGATTTCATATTCGGTCGCGGCCATTTTCAGGCGCATCTGCCGGCTGGCATAGGTCCCAAATGCGGCGGAAACCGCGAGTATCACCAGCATGCTGCCAAAAATGCGGCGTAGGTCGCGGTACAGGTCGTCGAGCCAGGCGCGCAAGGCAATGCTACCGACGATCTGCCCGTCCATTTGCACGGGCACTGAAAGCAGCAGTTCGTTGGACGAAAATACATGACCGTATGGCGAACCCCGATCAGCCAGCTTGGGTGGCGCCCTCGGACGCTGGAAACTTGCGAGCAGGCTGCCGTCGAGACGATAAACGGCTGCCTCGAGGATGATGGGCGACGAGTTGAGCGTACCAATTATGTCCGCGGCGGTGCGGTCATCTTCGAAGACGATGGCCGCCGTGAGGTTGGCGCCCAACAGGTTTGCCTGCATTGTTAGATTGTTCCGGAGGTCGTCGCGCTGGCTGAACCAGTGGTAGCCGAGCAGCAACAACAGCGCAATCAGCAATGCGCTCCCGGTCGAAACCAAGTTGAGCCAGAGGTAGTTGCGCCGCCGGATATCGATCATGACGTCATCCGATCAGTTCCGACGGTAACTGCGTCAGTTTGGATCTGCAAGTCATCCCGCCGCTTTTCATCGCAGCGTGTTCAAGCTTGAGCACCTCCTGCCGGCTGTGTCGGTAACAAGGCCGATCCTGGCAGCGTTCCACAGGTCTGCGGCCGACGGGAATTCTGCGGAAGTGATGCATCATGGATAGACCACTCTTGCCAATTTAAGCAGGCGGGCACTGACTCTCAGGCCGACGCGACGGGCTGCCTCGGTATTCACATCGAAACGCACACGATGGTCTATCAGAACAAGGCCAATCATTCCACCGGTGGCTGGGAATGTCTCCCCCTCGGCCACGGTCAGGACCGGCCTTCGGGCGACTGCATCAATCCAGGATGCCCAGCGGTGCGGGTCAGTATCGCCCAGCACCATTAGATGGCAGGTTGCCGCTTCATCAAGCCGCATCGGGAACAACACCCGAACTTCCCGGCCTTGGGCGGACTTCCCTTCCAGGTCGGCCAGGGCCTGGCGATAGGCATCCTCGCCACCGACCACGCACAGGCGCAGCGTTTCGGGTTGTAGAGCACCTCCCGGCCAGTCCACGAACTTGGCGAAGTTGAAGACAAAGGCAGCCTTCAGCATTCCCTCGGCTACCGCGTGCTGAGCCAGCGCACTCGGCGCGACGCTGCAAGCCACCACGGCCATGAGAATGAAGAACAAACGCACGATCTAGAAACGGTAGGTCAGCTTGAGACGGAAGTTGCGACGGTCGCCGGCAAAGGTATCTCGGTTCAGGTTCTGTCCATCGTCAGCGACCGGATCAGCATAGGCGCGATCGAACAGATTGTAGATGCTAGCGGCCAGTTGCCAGTCGCCCTTGCCCCAGGCGTGCGACAAGCTCAGGTTGGTTAGGCTGAAGCCTCCGGTCTGGCCAAAGTTGGTGCGCCGTGCGCTTGCGGCCTGTAGTTCCACGCCCAAGCGCCAGTCGTCGGCTAAGGGTAAAGCATAGTTGACCTTGGCCAGGCACCGAGGGGCATTAATCGGCCATTCGCCATTGAAGTCGCGCATATGGCGCAGGCCGAGGCTGGCGCGCAGGCGTGCACCGCCCTGCCAGAGTTTCTCGGCCTCGAACTCCAGCCCTCTCCCCTGCACCCGAGCCATATTCTGGTACTGCAGGTTGCCGGTGCCCGCGTCCGTCAGCAGGGTGATCTGCTTCTCAAGCCGATAATCATAGACGGCTGCCAGGAGACGCAAGTCCACGCGCCAGTAGTGCTCGACCAGAAACTCGATGGTCGAAATGCGCTCCGGTGTCAGATCGGGGTTGGGACTGATCAGGTTCGGATAACTGGCATAGCGTTCGCCTACGTTGGGCGTGCGAAAGGCGGTTCCGTAAAGCGCTTTCCAAACGGTTGCGGGATCGGCGCGAAACACTGCCGCCAGGCGCGGGCTCGCTTGTAGGCCATACTCGCTGACCTTGTCCAAGCGTCCGCCCAAGGTTACCGCCACGCGCCCGGTCAGGGCCACCTCGTCCTGGACATAGAGGCCGGCTCGGCTGCTCTGACGGCTGTCGTCCAGATAGACCGTGCCGCCGGCTGACGCGTTATCGTAGTTAGTCTGGTACTGCCGCTGGTTTTGCTGATACTCGAAGCCGTAGACCAGCTTGTGACCAGAGGCCGGTGTGGCCGCGCCTTTGATTTCCCCCCCCCACCAGCGCCCCTGGCCCTCATCCCGATTGATGTAACTGGGTATCGCCAGGAGGGCGCCGTCGGTAACAAAATCCGATCGGTAGTCGTAGGCGCCGGCAAAAGCGCGCGCCGTCCAGTCAGTATGGCCAGCGACCCAGGCGTAGCGACCTTCCACAAACATCTGCTCGTCGATAGCCAGGTTGCGTGTGTCATCGAAGACGCTGCTGCCAAGGGCACCGGGATTGCCCTTGTTCCGGCGGCTCCAGCCGGCTTCGACGGTGGCGCCACCCAAGGACAACTTGCCGAACAAGCGGCCGTTGCGCATGAAGTCGGTGCCGGTGGTACTCGTACTTCCGAACGTGGTGGCAAATTCTTGGAATTCCAGATTCGCGCCCCGACTGCTCTCGCCGCTCAGCGACAGCAAGAGATCGCCACCATTGGTCAGGCGGGTGCCAAAACTGGCGCGCCCTTTGCCGAAGCGATCGCTACCTGCCTCGACCGATAATTCCATGTTGCTGATGTCGGCACCACGCCGGGTAATGACGTTGACGGCGCCGAACAAGGCATTGCTGCCATAGACCGACGAACTGGGCCCGTGCACTATCTCGATTCGCTCGACGAGATCCAGATCGATTGGGAACTCGCTACCGATAAAGGCCTGGTCGTAAAGATTGTCGTTGATGCGGTAGCCATCCACCATTACGAGCAGGCGGTCATTGAAGTCGCCAGGCGGCGAAAAGCCGCGCACGCCAACGAACTGGTAGCGTCGGTCGCTGGTGACATCGAAGCCACGCACCGAGCGTAGGGCATCGCCGAGGCTACGATAGCCGTAGGTACGAATATCGTCTGCTGTGATGACACTCATCGCTGAGGGGGCCTCGGAGGCACGTTGGGCGAACTTCGAAGCGCTTACCACTTGGACATCGAGCAATTGTTCCAGCGAAAGGGTGGTGAGATCTATTGACGACGCCAGCACCAGCGGCGCGAATAGAGTCGTCGACAGAGCGGTGAGCGGGCGAGAAAGCAGCATGACGGAAATCTCCGAGACGACGAAGTTTGTAGATTGTCGCACCGTTTGGCTGCAGCGAAGGGCTTAGGGAAGCGCAGAGCAAGCCCTCGAGATTTTCTTCGATGGCGACAAATTGAGACGAAATGGTGAAGCGCAACCAGATTTCATCGCTGGAAGACCCTCTGAGAAGTGTAATTTGAGGGTCTTCTCCCGTTTTTCGCTCATGCTGGGCGCACCTCTCCCGCGGCGCGTGTCAAGATAGTTGTCGCCGTAATCATGCAGCCAGCGGCTGA
>JACDZI010000229.1 GCA_013426785.1 Rhodocyclaceae bacterium
TCACGGCCATCCGCTGCGATGGCATCAACCCTGGGCTCTTGGGCATGCGCAAGGTAATCTCCGAGGACGCCCTTCGCCGGGCGCTGACCGCGATGCCTGAAGTCGAAGGCGTTGCATGGCTCGAAGCGCACCTCGCCGACAGCGTGTAAATGGCGGAGTAATCGGGAGCCAGGTAGCGCCGGCGTAGGGGCCAGTCTCAAAGCCTATCCTTTGACCCACGAGGGGAGCGAGGAAGGCGGAGAGGATGTACAGAGACGTGGACCTATACGCCAAAGTAAGGCGCGCCGTGATGGTGGAGAACCAGAGCGAGCGCGGAGCAGCAAAGCGGTTTGGGATCAGCCGCAAGATGGTCTCGAAGATGGTCCGGCACGCGGTGCCACCTGGCTATCAGCGCAAGGAAGCGCCGGTCTCGCCGAAACTGGGGCCGTTCGTCGGCATCATTCATCAAATCCTTCAGGACGACCGCGACGTTCTCAAGAAACAACGCCACACGGCGGTATCAGGCGGAACAACCGAATCAGTACGGCGCGAGCGCCAGTTCGATCCTGAATCCCCGCCGAATGAACGATCACGGCGAGGATGAACCCCATCGTATCTACGGCGATGTGTTGCTTGCGCCCCTTGGTTTTCTTGCCCGCATCGAAACCGCGCTGCCCCCTTTTCCAGCACCCTTGACCGAGCGGGAATCGATGATGGCAACTGATGGTTCTGCGTTGCGGCCAGCCCGCTGTCGTGCCGCTTCGCGCAAAGAGCGCATGGCAACGTCCCATGTGCCATCGAGACGCCAGCGCCGTAGATACCCATACACCGTTTGCCACGGCGGAAATTCCTTGGGCAGCATGCGCCACTGGCAACCGGTCTTCAGGACGTACAGCATGCCATTGATCTCGGCACGAAAATCTTGCTTGGGCGGTCGGCCTTTGCCGCGAACCACCGGCAGTGGCTTCACCACATACGGCGCCAGAACAGCCCACTGTTCATCTGTCAGATCGCTGGGGTACATCGCTGCCTCCCTCTCGGTGGTTGATGTACCTCACTTATCGACTCCCTTCACCATTTTTTGAGACAGCTTCTAAGGAAACGCTGAACAAGGCGCCGAGATTTTCATCGGCAGCGGCGAAATGAGACGGC
>JACDZI010000230.1 GCA_013426785.1 Rhodocyclaceae bacterium
CTGATCTTTACCCACATCTCGAACGAACGACCAGTTAGACTTACGACTTTCCTAATAAACTCAGATTGCGCTTATTGCTAAGTTTCCCGCTCAGCTATAGAGCGTGTAGGCTGCGCTAATGTCGGCCAGTCGCGAGAGCCCACGCCAGAGCACTTCACTCCCGGGCTCACCGTCACCAGCCCTGCCCATGTGCCCGCCGAGACGACCCAACATCGCAACGGCCCGGTTGAGGGAGGGCGGCGTAGCGGGGGGCGTTTTCACGCCTCCAACGAACGTGCAGAGCGCCTTCCACTCTGGCGGGGTAAAATAGATCGCACACGGCATCTCCGGGGTCTCGCGGCCTTGCATGGTGAGATAATGAATGCGCCAGGCCACGACCATGTCCACCGCCAGACAGATGCTAATGCGTCTGGCCGATTCCAGTTGCCGGCGTTCTACGCGACACCCGCTCTTAAGGATGCGATGGAAGACTTCGATGCCCCAACGCCTCGCATACCACTCCAGTCTCACCTGTGCCTCTTGGTTCTGTCCCGTGGGCACGGTGCTCAGCAGCATCCACTCGATGGCGCTCTCGGCTTCGGGCGGGGCGGATTCTCGGGCGAAGATGGCCCACAGCTTGACCTCAGGCAACTCAGGCTTGGATTTGGGCGCGAGCAATGTCACCGGCGCAGAGCGAACCTCCAGCATGGCCTTGCGGGCTCCACGTTCCTGGGTGGGCGGCAATAGTAACTCGCGGGTCTCAATCACCGGCTGCTGTTCGAGGATGGTCCAAAGATAGTCATGATTTTCTTGCTCATCGCGCACTTTGCGGTTGCGGGAACGTTCCGCCCGGATGAGCAACTCCGCACCGTGCGGCGTCTTCTGATGCTCGACAAAGAGTTCGTGCAAGTCGGCCTCGCGGTCGGCCACCATCACCAGCTTCGTGCGGCGGCAGCGGTTTTGTACCGCACTCACTGCGCGATAACTCTCCAGCCACTTGCGGCTTTCTTTTTCCTCGATGTCTTTGCCCTCCCGCTCCGCCGCCCGTTCCTTTGCAGAACCCACGAGGGGTTGGCGCGCCCAAATCTGCACATCTAACAACCCAAGGGGCGTTCCTTCGGGAGTGAAGCTCATCGTATCGTGAACCAT
>JACDZI010000085.1 GCA_013426785.1 Rhodocyclaceae bacterium
AGCATGACAATGAAATCGTTCACTCCAATCAACACTTATTCAGTGTTTCCTTAATCAGGTACCGGATTAAGTAAATGCCGTCCCGCCAGCGCCGATTTTTTCATGGAGGCGAATAGAATGGATACAATTTTTCCCTTGGGCAGGGGGGTAACGATGGAATGCACGGTACGTTGGCATGAAGGAATGAGCTTCATTGCGGAAACGGGGAGTGGTCACCTGGTGGCCATGGATGGCGCACAGGTGGCTGGCGGGCGCAACCTCGCCCCGCGACCGATGGAATTGATGCTGGCCGGGACCGGCGGCTGTACCTCCTTCGACGTGATCATGATCCTGAAGAAACAGCGGCAGGCCCTTGAGACTTGCGAAGTCAAAATCACGGCCGAGCGAGCCGAGGAAGACCCAAAAGTGTTCATCCGCATCAACATGCATTTCATCGTCAAGGGCCGCAGCCTCAAGCCCGAGGCGGTCGAACGCGCCATCAAGCTGTCGGCGGAGAAATATTGCTCGGCCTCGATCATGCTCGGCAAAACGGCCGAGATGTATCACACTTGGGAAATCGTCGAGGTCTGATCAGGCCCAGTAGGCGGTTCCCGTCATGACTTTCGCGGCGAGTTTCATCGCCATCTTGGCGGGGAGGGGCAGTTCGCTGGCCCCGAGCCGGATCGCCGTTTCAGCATGGGCGATTTCGTCTGCCTTCATCTGATCGACGATGGCCCGGGAGCGGTCGTCATGCTGCGGCAACCGTTCAAGATGTCCATCAAGATGCGCTTCGACCTGCCGCTCCGTTTCGGCCAGGAATCCGAGGCTCACAGGATCCCCAAAATGACCCGCCACAGCCCCCATGGTCCAGGCACCGGCATACCAAAGCGGGTTCAGCAGGCTCTTGCGGCCACCCAGTTCGGCAATGCGACGCTCCGTCCAGTTCAGGTGTTCGGTTTCCTCCCATGCGGCCTGTTCAAGCGCCTTCCTGATCGAGAGATCGTGTGCCGTAAAGGCTTGCCCCGCATACAAAGCCTGGGCGCAAACCTCGCCAACATGGTTGACGCGCATCAGCGCCGCTGCATGCTGGCGCTCCTGATCGGATAGCTCGGCTTCCGACAGCGTTTCGCCTGGCATGGCGCGCTTCGTCGGTGCCGAGACAAACACGGTACGCAGCGCATGGTCGAGTTGACAGATCAGGGGGTCAAGCAGGCTCATGGCACAGTTCCTATAAGGATTGCGGGTGCTTGCCCCGCCGCAAGGCGTCACGGCCTTCTTCCGGGGACGAGATCGGCGCACGGGCAGGGCAAAACAAGTCGCGCGACAGGGCAGCATGATAGCGATTCATCGGCTTGTTCTCAATCGGACGCCACACGCTGCTGCGTACTTCGCCCCAGGTGCGATCCTGACGCCCGGAGGCGTAAAGCTTGAATTCCTGGCTGCCGCAATGAATGCCTTCGAAAGTGATATTCGTTGCGCCGCCACGGGTTCGTACCACAAGGACATATCGCACAACTCCATCCTTACCGGGCTTCAATGACTCCCCGTCGATGAAAAAGCGATGGGATGTCATTTCGCTGACATAGAATTCCTGGAGATTTTTTTCTTCGGGAAAGACGGGCAACTGGACAATTTCTTCCTGCCAGTGAACTGCATCCGGGTCATCCGGATCATGGGTACGCGGATTGGCAAATGCGGCCACCGAAAGGCAAAACCCCAACACGCAGGCGATCTGTCGCCTCATCGCTCCTCCATCTGGCTCTCTCTTGCGGCTGCCACATGGAAGTGCCACTGGGGCATGCGATCGGTCGCAGTGAACAAGACCCGACTCAATTCCGTCAGCGCCTGCTCATAAACCATCCGCTTGAACTCGATCACCGATTCGAGCGGCACCCAGTAACAGCTCCAGCGCCAGGCATCAAATTCCGGCTTGGGCGTGGCACGCAAGCAGATATCCGTGTCGCGCCCGGTCAGGCGCAACAGAAACCAGATCTGTTTCTGGCCCTTGTATGTTCCGCGCCATTCGCGGCGCACCCACTCCCTCGGAACGTCGTAGCGCAACCAATCCCGCGTACGCCCCAGAATGCGAACATGCTCGGGCTTCAAACCGACTTCTTCGTAGAGCTCACGGAACATCGCCTGCTCGGGGGACTCCCCCTTTTTGATTCCCCCTTGGGGGAACTGCCAGGAATGCTCGCGAATCCGTTTGCCCCAGAAGACCTCGTGGCGGTGATTGGTCAGCACGATGCCAACGTTCGGGCGATAACCTTCCCGATCCAGCATGGTGTAACACCAAATTGTTAGATTGATACGGATTGTTCCACATTCGCAGGATCGAGGAAAGCCGGTCAGGCGGGTAAAATTTGCACATCTTCGCCCTCCCCGAAAGTTAGCCATGCGTGCCAGCCGATTCTTTATCGCCACCCTGAAGGAAGCCCCTACCGATGCCGAGGTCATCTCTCACAAACTGATGACCCGCGCCGGCATGATCAAGAAGCTCGCCGGCGGCATATATACCTACATGCCGATGGGTCTGCGGGTAATCCGCAAGATCGAGAAGATCATCCGCGAGGAAATGGAGCGGGCCAGCGCCATCGAGCTGTTGATGCCATTGGTGCAACCCGCCGAACTGTGGCAGGAAACCGGGCGCTGGGACAAGATGGGGCCGGAATTGCTGCGGGTGAAGGACCGGCACGACCGTGACTTCATCATCCAGCCGACCTCGGAAGAAGTGATCACGGACATCGCCCGCAGCGAAATCCATAGTTATCGCCAGTTGCCGAAGAACTTTTTTCACATCCAGACCAAGTTCCGCGACGAGCGGCGTCCGCGTTTCGGGGTCATGCGCGGGCGCGAATTCACCATGAAGGATGCCTACTCCTTCGATCGCGACGATACCGCCGCCGAAAAAAGCTACCAGGCGATGTTCGCGGCCTACGTGAAAATTTTCAAACGCCTCGGCCTCACCTTCCGCGCCGTGCGCGCCGACACCGGCGCCATCGGTGGCTCGCTGTCGCATGAATTCCAGGTCATTGCCGACACGGGTGAAGACCTGCTGGTCTATTGCCCCGATTCCGACTACGCCGCCAACATCGAGCTGGCAGAGGCGCTGCATTTGAACGCCGTCCGCCCAGAGCCGACTTTTCCAATGGAAAAAGTGGCAACGCCCGACACCATCCGCTGCGAAGACGTCGCCAAACTGCTCAGTCTGCCGATCGGGTGCACCGTCAAGTCGATCGTGCTGGCGACCGACACCCCGCTGGGTGCGGAAATCTGGCTGTTGCTCGTACGCGGCGACCATGAACTGAACGAGGTCAAGGCCGGCAAACTGCCTGGCCTAGAGGGTGGCTTCCGCTTCGCCAGCGAGCAGGAGATCATCGAACATTTCGGCTGCCCGCCCGGCTACCTCGGCCCCATCAACACGAAAAGGCCGTTGAAAATCGTCGCCGACCGGACCGCAGCCCAAATGAGCGATTTCGTCAGCGGCGCCAACGAGATCGGCTTTCACATCCGAGGCATCAACTGGGGCCGTGACCTGCCGGAACCTGACCTGATCGCCGATATCCGCAACGTCGTCGCTGGCGATCCGTCGCCCGACGGCAAGGGGCTACTCGCCATCCAGCGCGGCATCGAGGTCGGCCATGTCTTCTTCCTCGGCACCAAGTATTCGGCAGCGATGAACTGTAGCTACCTCGACGAGACCGGCACGCCGCAACCGATGGTGATGGGTTGCTATGGTATCGGCGTGACCCGGCTGGTCGGTGCCGCCATCGAGCAGAACCATGACGAACGCGGCATCATCTGGCCGGACGCGATCGCGCCTTTCACGCTGGTGATCTGTCCCGTCGGCTGGAGCAAGTCGGAAGCGGTCCGTCTGGCCGCCACCGAGCTTTACGAAAAGCTGGTGCTATCAGGCATCGACGTGATTCTCGACGATCGCGACGAGCGCCCCGGCGTGATGTTCGCCGACTGGGAACTGATCGGCGTGCCGCACCGCATCACCATCGGCGACCGTGGCCTCAAGGATGGCATGGTGGAATACCAGCACCGTCGCGACAAGGAAGCGACACGTGTCCCGCTGGTTGAAATTGCAGCGGTCGCCCGGCAGAAGGCATGCGGCTAGGCCTACTGGCCAGCCTGCTGCTCTGTCTGACCGGCCATGCTTGGGCCGGTGCACAGAAATACGAGCCGCTGGCCGCCAGCGTACGTGCGGGTTTGCATGCGGCGATAGCAGATCAGGCTGCACCCGAACCGCAGTTTGCCAGTATCGAGGAAAAGATCGACTGGCTAACCGAAATGTCGCGTCGTCTGGAAAAGCGCATGCCCGACCGCAAAGGCCGGCTGGAATTCCTTAAAACGGCTCGCTACGAAGCCCAGCGCGCCGGACTGGACCCACAATTGATACTCGGCCTGATTCAGGTAGAAAGCGGCTTTCGCAAGCATGCGGTTTCTTCGGCCGGGGCGCGCGGTTTCATGCAGGTGATGCCTTTCTGGGTGCGGGAGATAGGAAGCTCCGGGGATAATCTGTTCAAGCTGCGCACCAACCTGCGCTACGGCTGTACCATCCTTAGGCATTACCTCGATATCGAAAAGGGCGATCTGTTTCGCGCGCTCGGCCGCTACAACGGTAGCCTCGGCCAGCCCGAATACCCGAATATGGTGCGGGGAGCGTGGGAAAGGCAATGGAACTGGGGTACGCTTTACATCCAGCCCCGCAGGTAAAAAAATCGGCGCTGGCGGGACGGCAGTGGTTATCTGGGCATGCCGGGGATACCACCCCGCCCCATCAGTCCCTGCATGCCGCGCATCATCTTTGCCATGCCGCCCCTGGAAAACTGCTTCATCATCTTCTGAGTCTGCTCGAACTGATTGAGCAATCGGTTCACTTCCTGCACCTGAACACCAGCGCCAATCGCAATGCGGCGTTTGCGGCTGGCCTTGATGATTTCCGGCCTGGCGCGCTCGGTAGGCGTCATCGAATTGATGATGCCCTCGATACGACGGATCGCCTGGTCGCCAAGCTGTCCGCCAGCCTGCTGCGCCATGGCACCGAATTGCGCAGGCATCTTGTCGAGCAGGGCGCCCATACCGCCCATTTTCTTCATCTGACCGATCTGGTCCTTGAAGTCGTTGAGATCGAAGCCCTTGCCGGACTTCATCTTCTTGACGAATTTCTGCGCCTTGTCATGATCGACGCCGCGTTGCGCCTCTTCGACCAGACCGAGGATGTCACCCATGCCGAGGATACGGCTGGCCATCCGCTCCGGATGGAACTCCTCGATACCGCTCAGCTTCTCGCCGACGCCGGCGAACTTGAGCGGCTTCCCGGTAACATGGCGCACCGACAAAGCCGCACCACCGCGCGCATCGCCATCAAGTTTGGTGAGGACTATTCCGGTCAGCGGCAAGGCTTCGTTGAAGGCTTTCGCTGTGTTGACCGCATCCTGGCCGAGCATCGCATCGACGACGAACAAGGTTTCGATCGGCTTAAGCCGTGCATGCAGTTCGCGGATCTCGGCCATCATGGCATCATTGATCGCCAGACGGCCGGCCGTGTCGATGAAGAGGACGTCGTGGAAATGTCGCTTGGCGTAATCGAGGGCAGCGGCGGCAATCTCGGCCGGCTTCTGCCCGACTTCCGACGGGAAGAAATCGATGCCGGCCTGGGCCGCAACAGTCTTGAGCTGTTCAATGGCGGCGGGGCGATAGACGTCGCAACTGACCACCAGTACCTTTTTTTTCTGACGCTCTTTCAGCCACTTGCCAAGCTTGGCGGTCGTCGTGGTCTTGCCCGCACCCTGCAAACCGGCCATCAGGATAATCGCCGGCGGCTGGGTGGCCAGATTGAGCTCGGCTTTCGCCCCGCCCATCAGTTCGGTCAACTCACGGTGGACCACGCCCACCAGTGCCTGCCCGGGTGTCAGCGAACCGATCACTTCCTGCCCGAGGGCGTTTTCCTTCACGCGCGCAATGAAGTCCTTGACCACCGGCAAAGCCACATCGGCTTCGAGCAGGGCCATGCGCACTTCACGCATCATCTCGGTGATATTTTCTTCTGACAGGCGTGCCTGTCCGCGGATCGTCTTGACAGCCTTGGCAAGTCGTTGGGTCAGATTATCGAGCATGGGGGAGCCACAGAAAAGAATCGACGAGAGGCCAAACGGGGGGTTGGTGTAGACTTCGCAGATGCCCTCGATTCTACTGCAACCCCCCTTTTTCCATTTGCTGGCCGCCGCGCTGTATGTCGGGTTGGCAGTGCACTTCTGGCGTTCGCGCTGGCATGGCGCAGTACTGAACCAACCGGCCAGCGGACTGCTCGGCTGGGAACGTAGCCTGCTGGGCGTCGCCTTGATTGCGCATGGCATGACGCTGGGCATGGAAATTTTTCCGGACGAAGGTTTCCAGATGCGCTTCGGCTTTGCCGTCGCGCTCTCGCTGATCACCTGGCTGGCCATGACGCTCTACTGGTTCGAAAGCTTCAGTTCGCGCATGGAGGGCCTGCAAATACTCGGATTGCCGCTCGCTACTCTTTGCGTATTGCTGCCCTGGCTGTTCCCGGGCCAGCACATGGTCAGCAATACTGCTTCCCTAGCCTTCAAACTTCACTTTCTGGTGGCAATGTTGGCTTACAGCCTGTTCACGCTGGCCGTCTTGCACGCTGTCTTGATGGCCTTCACGGAGCAACACCTCCATCGCGGTCGCCTGACTCCGCTGTTCAACGGGTTACCGCCTCTGATGAAGATGGAAGCCATCCTGTTTCGTCTCATCAACATCTCGTTCACCCTGCTTACACTGACACTATTCTCGGGCGTAGTCTTTTCCGAGCAACTATTCGGCAAGGCTTTCCCTATCAACCATAAAACCATTTTCGCGTTCCTGTCCTGGTTGATTTTCGGTGCGCTGATCATTGGACGCTACCGTTACGGCTGGCGGGGAAAGAAGGCACTGCGTTGGACACTGGCTGGTTTTTCCACGCTCTTGCTCGCCTATATCGGTAGCCGCTTCGTCATCGAGATCATCCTGGGCCGCCCTGCCTGATGGACGAATACCCACTGCCCGCTTTGCTGGCAGTTCTGGTTGTTCTGCTGCTGCTCTCGGCATTTTTCTCGATGACCGAGACCAGCATGATGGCGGCCAGCCGCTATCGGCTGCGCCATCTGGCCGGTCAGGGGCACCGTGGCGCCCGCTTGGCCATTGACCTGCTGGAGCGTACCGACAAGATGCTGGGCGTCATCCTGCTTGGCAACAACCTGGTCAACGCGGCAGCGGCCACACTGGTCTCGATCATCACGATCGAACTCTTTGGCGAAGAAGAGTGGGCACTGGCTGCTGGAACCCTGTTCGTCACCTTTGTCATTCTGGTTTTTTCTGAGATCACGCCGAAGATCATCGGCGCAGCCAACGCCGACCGCCTGGCCGTGATCCTCGCCTATCTCCTGTGGCCCATGTTGCGTGCCACCTATCCGTTGGTCTGGTTCATCAACCTCTTCTCGACCGGGATATTGGGCGTACTGCGTCTCAAGCCAGGCAGCAACGAAGCAGCCGGGATGAGCACGGAGGAACTACGTTCGGTCGTGCTCGAATCGAGTCATTTCGTCCCGGCATCCCACCGCGAGATACTGCTCAACCTTTTCGATCTGGAGCATGTCACCGTCGCGGATATCATGACGCCACGCGGTGAAATCGAGAGCATCGACATCGCCGCCCCCATGAAAGAAATCGCGGAAAAACTGGCCACCAGCTTCCATACCCGACTTCCCGTGTATGAAGGCGAACCAGGCAACATCATTGGTGTCGTACATTTGCGACGATTGCTGGCAGGCTCAATCAGCGGCATCCTCGACCATGCCAGCTTGCGGGCGGATATGGCTGAGCCTTATTTCATCCCGGCCGAAACACCGGTGTATTCGCAACTCCGTTTCTTTCGGGAAAACCGCCAGCGTTTCGGGTTGGTGGTCGATGAGTATGGCGAACTGCTGGGCCTGGTCACGATCGAGAACATCGTCGAAGAAATTGTCGGAAAATTCACGACCGGGATGCCCGGCAGCGATATCGCCTGCCATTGGTGCGAGGAAGGTACCGCGCTAGTCGATGGCAGCAGCAGTCTGCGCGAGATCAACCGCTGGCTGGAGCTTGACCTGCCAACCGGCGGACCGAAAACGCTCAATGGCCTCGTCGTGGAACACTTGCGCGACATACCCGTGATCGGCGTGGGCCTGCGTGTAGGCGGTATCGCAATGGAAATCGTCCAGACTGAAGACCGCCGGGTCAAGACGGTTAAAATATACCGTCCGCAAGTCGAATGATCTGCCAGATGGCACAAACTCGCAGCATATTCAAGCTTTACAAGGCCGCGCAGGCAGGGCATTATCACCCTGCATACCGGTATACTAGGAGCAGGCATGGCGAGCGCCAAGAAAGATGTTCAGACCACGTTCAGTTGGGAAGGCAAGGACAAGACCAGCAAGGTCGTGCGCGGCGAGTTTCGCGCTGCGACGGAAACCATCGTGCGCTCGGCCCTGCGCAAGCAGGGCATCATGGTCTCGAAGGTCAAGAAACAGTCTTTCAAGGGTGGGGGCAAGGTCACCGACAAGGACATCACCCTGTTCACTCGTCAGATGGCGACCATGATGCGCTCCGGAGTGCCCTTATTGTCGGCTTTTGAAATCGTCGCAAAGGGCGCATCCAACGGCGCGGTCAGCAAGCTGCTGATCGACATCAAGACCGATATCGAGACGGGCTCATCCCTCAACCAGGCATTCCGGAAATACCCGCTCTATTTTGACGCGCTTTATTGCAACCTGGTGGAAGCCGGTGAGCAGGCCGGTATTCTCGATTCACTGCTTGATCGCCTGGCCACTTACAAGGAAAAAACCCAGGCGATCATCGGCAAGATCAAGAGCGCCCTGTTTTATCCGGTTTCAGTTCTGGTTGTCGCTTTTGTGCTCGCGGCTGTCATCATGATCTTTGTCGTTCCCGCGTTCAAACAGGTGTTTGCCAATTTCGGCGCCGACCTGCCTGGGCCTACCCTGGTCGTCATGGGGATTTCCGACTTCTTCGTAGCCAATTGGTATTTCATTTTCGGCATTATCGGAGGCAGCTTGTATGCTTTTTTCTACACATGGAAACGTTCATTGCCCATGCAGCAGTTCATGGACAGACTTGCCCTGAAACTGCCAATTTTTGGTGCGGTCATACGCAAAGCCACCATCGCGCGCTGGACGCGCACCTTATCCACCATGTTTGCCGCCGGCGTTCCGCTGGTGGAAGCCCTGGATTCGGTCGGGGGAGCCTCCGGCAATTACGTCTATCGCGAAGCCACCAAGCAGATCAAGGCTGAAATCAGTGTCGGCTCCAGTCTCACCGTCGCGATGCAGAACACCAACATCTTCCCCAACATGGTGATCCAGATGATCGCCATCGGCGAGGAATCCGGACAACTCGATGCAATGAGCGGAAAAGTAGCCGATTTCTTCGAGGCCGAAGTCGACGACGCCGTCGACTCCCTCTCCAGCCTGATGGAACCGCTGATCATGGTGGTCCTTGGGGGGGTGATCGGCGGCATCATCGTTGCCATGTACCTGCCAATTTTCAAGCTCGGCGCAGTCGTATAAGCATGGCGCGCTCAAAATCCAAGTGCAACATAATCGGGAGAGAATGTTGCATGGGAAG